>JAKFUT010000065.1 GCA_021732565.1 Candidatus Obscuribacterales bacterium | reverse complement strand
GGCAATCCCATTCGAATTGCTTTTGCGCTTTCGCGTTCTCCAGATCTTTCTTCGACGCTTTTTCGGGGTCAAGCCCGTAGGTACGGCAGTCTAATCTGAATGTAATGTGATCCTTAGCTGCTTGCACATCTTCTTTAGTGGCTTTTTCCGGGTCAAGTTTGTACATAACGCAGTCGAAACGGAATTGCGCCTTTTCCTTCGCCTGATCTAGATCTCGCTGAGAAGCGATGCGGGGATCAAGCTTGTGATATTTACAATCGTCCTCAAACATTTTCTTCTTCCAGGCAGCCTGTCTATCGGAGTCCGATGCATCCTTGGGTATGCCAAGCCGCACCGCTTCGTCGTCCTTCCATTTCTTGCTATAGGCTTGCTCGATATCTTTCTTGGTTGCTTTGTTTGGATCCAATCCGAGGTCCTTGCAGGTGCGCTCATGATCTCGCCGTTCATAGGCTTTGCGAACGTCTTCCTTGGTAGATTTGGACGGATCAAGACCGAGATCTTTGCACTCTCTTTCGAGTTGCACTTTATCGATGTGCTGGCGTAGTTGCTCAGGTGTGGTCTTCTCGGGATCGACCTTGTATAAACTACACATGCTCCGATGAGATGCCTTGTCCTGAGCCTCTTTCAAGTCCTTGTCCGAGGCAGTTTTCGGATCTAGCTTATAGGCGCGGCACATGTCTTCGAAGTGTTTTTTCGACTCCGCCTTGCGCACGTCATCTTCCGTTGCATCGGGTCCGAGCCCGACACGCTTTGCCCTTTGAGCAGCATATACCTGTTGTTTTGTCGCGGCTTCCGGTAATCCGACTTCAGTTCGAATCGCTTTTTCGATTTCTTGCTTGGTTGAACCGACAGGCAACTTCAATCGGATGCGCTCAAGCTGCAGTGTAGTTTCTTCCAATTGTGCCAGTACGCGTTTGCGTGCTTCGGCGTCACCATTCTTCGCTTTCTCAACATCGTCCTGGATGGCGTCAAGGTCTTTGTGAATGTCTTTTACGGCCTTCTTATCACCGTCTTGTTTCTTCTTAAAGCCTTCCTCGGCCTTAGCTTTGGCTTCGGCCATCACTTCGCTCATCATTTTGGCTTCTTCTTTGACCTGGGCAATGCGAGAATCATTCTTCATCTCGCCAAGTACTTTCTCTAGAAGATCATAATCAGATTTTTTCTCAGGCGCTTTGATCAACGCATAAGCGGCGGCAATCTTCATTTGTTCATCGCCTGGTTCTTGCAACATCTTGCGCGCTAGCAGGCGAAGTTGACCTGTGGGATCTTTGAAGTCACCCGCTGCCCAGGCCTCAGCAAATGCTCGCACTCTGAACCGCGCGGGTATTGAAGTGTCATTCATAATCGTCAAGCATTCGGCGATCTTGCGAGTTAGATCATCGCCCTTCAACACAGGCTGACGGCCAGGTCCATCTTCGGCATCTTTGAATACCCAGACGGCTCCGGTGACGCGTTCGGTTGTATGCGCATAGACGCCCTCAACTTTTTTGGCAGATGCATCACTTTTTGCCGACAATTTGTCGAGAATCTCTTTCGACTCCCATTGCTGTCCTTCTTTGCCGCGCGCAGCAAGATCAGCAAATAACCACGCACCGGCATACATAACATCCGGGTTCTTGGTCTTGGTAGTCAGTAAGGTCCAAGCCAGAGCATCTTGTACTCTGGTATCGCGCGTGGTGTGCGCCAGGCGCATTAGCAACGCAAGACGTGGATCCTTGTCATCGGTGATTGGCATTTTGGCAGTCATTTGAAATATGGCCCGAACTAGATTGTCGCTGTTCGCACCGGGGTTCTTCAATGCCTCTTCAAACTTGGCTATGCGATCAGTGGCAGTCATCTTCTCGTCAGTGCTTTTTTGAACCTCATCCCAGGTGAGTGCCACACCTTCGGAAAGCATTTTATTGATTCGATCGGTCTCCTTTCTCATTGCTTCTGTTTCGGCAATAATCCGGGCAGTCTCCGCTCTCATGTGAGCAATCTCGGCATTCAAGCGTGCAATGTCCGCCGTCAGACGACTGGTTTCAGAACGAACCGCTCCAACTTCCGCTTCAAGACCGTCAATGTATCGCCATTTTGAATCTAGATCCGCGCGCTTAAATTCTGCCTCTGTCATCTTATTGCCAATTTGTTTTTGCATTTCAGCTGCCGTTCTTGCCAGCGCTTCATCGGCTTTACCTTCGCCTTTCGGATTGAGCACCTCTGCAGCATCTTTCTTGATCGCTGCGGTGGAACCTTTTTCACTGAGGACCTTCAGCGCTTCCCGTGCATCTTTGCGATCATCTTCGGAGGCGCCTTTTGCTCTGAGAATGGCATATGCTGCGGCAAGCTTCGCTTCTTCAGTTTTGCTTGTTTGCAAAATCAGTCGTGTTGCTCTCAACAGCGGCTCGTTATCGTTATCAAATCCATTGGTGTCCCGGGGGGTGAGTGTCGCTCGCGCGTAGTCCGCTCCGACTGGTTTTTTGCCTTCTTCTTCCTGCAGTTGGAACTCGTTCATCTTGAGCATGGTTCTGGTGATGACCTGCCGATCTGTCGAGATCGCCGTGCTGGTGTCGATGGCTCGTATCTGTGAAACGAGACTGTTCTTCTCGTCGGCATTGGCTTTCCCAAGCATGGCGATGAAGTCTTTGCCTTTGATACCACCCCATTTTTCAATCAGTCCGAGTCGTTCGCCGGCTTCCGTGCCACGTACCGACTTGTCATTATTCTTTATGTCGAGCAACATACGGAAGCCCATGAGCTGTGCTTGCCCGTCAGGCGTTTGCACGTCAACCAGGGCGTGTGCCACGGCAGCTTTTACTCTCGGGTCATCCGTGCTGCGCGCCAGACGCATCAAAACGGCCAGGCGTGGATCATCAGGGCTCTGGATCGGTAAGCCGCTGGTGGCTCGGAAAATTTCGCGCACAAGATTCTCTGTTTTGAGAGATTTATCTTTGTCACCAGGATCTTTACCCGCCGGGCTTTTGATCGCAGCTTCCAGACCGGCAGCTCGCTCTGTTGGCGTAGTGCCCTGATCGGGATATCGTCTTACATCTTCTCGGGTTAGAGTAACGCCATCGGTGAGCAAACCACGAATCTGTTTTGCCTGTTCCTTCACCGCGCTGTAGGGGTGACCCGGCTCGCCGGCACAAGCGGTGATGACAGCCATTGCTTCCGGATATCTGGTGCGATAAGAGAGCATGTCGTCGAACAACTGTTTGTGCAATTTTTCCTGCGCCGCCCGATTGGGGCTTCCTTCAGGATAGAATTTCTGTGAGTCGATAACGCCCCGAAGCATCTTCTCCGTAATTTTTGCAGCAGTGGTGGTATCAATGGCGCCATCTTTAAGAAGCGTTTTCATACCACTGAGAAGAATCGCCTGGACTTCCGGATTTGTTTTGGGATCATTCAACAGGTTTTTGACATGTATGAATGCCATATACCGCATTTGATCCGAAACAACAATCTCTTTGTCTTTGCCATCCTCGCTCACAACAAATGTGCGTCCGCATAGTTTCGCCAATGTGTAGGCGCAATTTTTGCGTAAGGTATCTTTGTCGTCGTCAAGACAACCTTCGCAGTCTTTTTCTAAGAGCCAGGCCAGGGCTTTAATTGCTTTACGCCTGGTATCTTCATTTGCTCCCGGTTTGCCTTCGGCCTCTCGGCAGAGATTGAGCGACAGCTGGGCATAGTCTTTCCATACTTTCGCCACTTCGGCATTGATTTTGTTCTCCGGCTCTGACCAGCTTAAATTAGATACGCGGTCCCACGCAGCACCGAAGCTGAGGCCTATCAATCTATATTGACCGCGTTTTAGAGATCCGCTAACGCTTGTTAGTGGTCCGCCATATACGCTTTCAATCGCCGAACGAACGGCTTCGTCAAGATTCCCCTCAAGCAGATTCTTGTAACCTGAATTTTTGAGGTATGTTTCACCTTCTTCGGTATTACCGTCGTACGGCTCAAGCAATTTGCGGGAAAGCTCTTGCGCATCTTCCACCATTTTGCGCCTTTCCCCAGGCGTCATTTCACGAATTCGCTCGCTCTCTTTATACTTCTCTTGGGCAATTCTACCGACTAACGGATCGGTCTCAACGTCACGATGGTTCTTTGCCACGTCACCGGGATCAACAGGGTTGATTCGATACAACGCTTCCAGCGCAGCGCGCCGTGCTCCGGCATTGGGCTCGTGGAATTTTCGCTGTCCGCCTTCTTCGTAATGAGCAAGTCTGGCTTCGAGGAACTCGCGCATACGTGCGTCGCTCCAGCCGATTTCTTTGATGGCATTAAGCGCTGCGACTTTCAATTCCGGGCAGCGTCCAGCGAAGGCACCATGATTGCGATCGAACAGCGATTCTAATTTCAATCGTGCCGACACACGCAGGTCGTCATATTCTTTTCCCGTTGCACCTCGTCCCAGAAGCTCCGGCAGGTTCTTGCAGAGAATGGATTTTGCCAGTTCAATGTCTCGCAACTGCAAACCGTTGTATTTGTCACACGGCGTGGATAACAAATCCACCAGCATCGTGCGCTGTGCAACAGTTAGCTCTTTGTAATTAAGGGTCCTCAAGACTTCCACAGTTACGTCTGGATTTTTCATATCCAGCTCAAGTCGTGGTTGTCCATCCGGTCCTTGTACCGTAATACATTCGAGCAGCCGTTTATTCAGCTCTTTGGCATCTAACGTATAGGTTTTGTTGTCTGGCAGTTCGACTTTACCAAGCAACGTCAGAAGCGTGGCTGCCTCTACCTTAGCTCGCTTGATCTCATCGAGGTTCTTGCCGTTCAAAGGAAGCTCAAGATCGCTCTTCAATTTCTTGACGGCCCAGTCGGCAAAAGCTCCCGGCTTATCTGCTAACTCCGTGTATTTGTTGTGTAATTCTTCCATGCGCTTCAGTTTGGCCTGTGCGCGTGCTGCAGCTTTTTCGGGCGAATCTACTTCGCCGTCTTTCAGCGGTTCTTCCTTCAATGCCTGCATCGTCAGCGCGCATGCAGCCCGGAGATCGGAGGAGTCTTTGAGTTTGCTGTCGACGCCATTTCTCTTTACAGTGCGTTCTCCATCTCTTCCAGCGATGTCGACAAGCAGCTTCTCGATATCGGCAACGCGAGAGCCATTAACTTTTCCGAGGAAAGTCGCTTGCTCACCGGCTGGCTTGCTGGCGGCCTCGCGCTCTTCGATTCTCAGTTGATTGAGAAGTATCGCTAACCGCGGCGAACTCTTATCGAACAAGGCCTTCATACGCAATTGGTCCGGAAGGTTCTTGTTGTTCAACATGTCGATACACAGAGCTGCCATCTCTCTATCGGTTAGTTTTCCTAATCGCCAGAGCGGATCGGCGGCAGACAGGTGACGACTCGCCAATGAAACGTCAAATTTTTCCTTCAGTTCAGCTATAGCTTTTTCATCGTTAGCACGTATCTTGATCAAGAGTTTCTCAGCGTCATCCACCGAGAGACCGAACTGGGTTCGTAAGTATTTATTGGCCGGGCACCGCTCGGCAAGCATTTTGTTAATCTCGGCGGCGGCTTGCTCAGATTCTTCTGCTTTCTCCGACTTGAGTTTCTTAATGAGCTCGTCAGCTTTTTCGGTAGTGAGCGGCAATTTCTTGCGCAGTTCACTGGCCGCATAGTCTGGATTATCGGCAATCCGCTTGAGCAGACCTACCTCATCCGTCCGGCGCCAGTTCGCCAACTGCTTCAGTTCACCAATCTGCTGGTCGGGATTGATCGTAGACTGCTTCTTCAAATAGGCCAGTGCATCATTAAGTGTGAATGTTTGCTCTTGTTGTTCCGCCGCCACATCTTTGTAGTCGCGAGCGCCACCATTATCAGGTTTTGTGTATTGAATTTTATGGGCAGGAATTGTGACGGTGCGTTTACCCAGCGTTCCATCAGCAGGCAGGGTCCCGTCCTTATCCGCTGCAAGCAGCAGCAACAACTGAGCCGATGCAATTTTCTCCTGCTCGGACACATCACCTGTTGAGGCATTCTTGGTCTTGTCACCAAGGTCGCTCATAAACTTACGATTGGCGTTCGTTCCCTCATCGACCGCCGTTTTATCATCTTTGTCGCGCAGTCCGACAAGGCGGTCTGTATAGTCGCGCGGATTTGATTGCATGCGTTTGAGCAGTAGCTCGTCGCCCGACGGACGGTGTAGTGCGACCAGTTTCTCGATCACGGCTTTGCGTTTTGGATCATCGGCCGGAAGCGCAAGCACTTCTTTGGCTTCGTCGTACAGCTTCGCCACCCGGTCTTTCACTGCCTGATCGGTGGTGCCGGCACATACTGTATCGCAGTAGCTTTTCAGCATGTCGAAAGCAGCTTTCTTCTTCACCGGATCGGCGAAATCATACTGACCGAATTTGCGAAACTCTTTCTCAGGCACGCCCCGGTGATCGATGGCTTGCGGTATCTTTTGGTCGGGCAAATTGCCTGCGTTTTCCTGAACCTTCGACGTGATACCGGAATATATCATCGGCGCATACAAGAAGCCTGTGACATTTGTTCCGAAGTGAGAGACCTTTGCGATTTTTTCCAGCATCGACCCAGTTTCAGCAATGGCTTTGCCACCACCTGTGAAGAGTCGTAGTGCGCCGCCACCCAGCCCCAGAACATACACATCTATCATCATGGCTATGTGGCGATAATGAAGGATGTCTTTTCCTTTGAATCCGTCTGGAAGGTAATCGTCAAACGCTCCTGTGCGCAATGCCGGAGTTAGAAACCCGGTGGCACCGATAGCGAAGCGCAAGGCACCAAGTCCCATGCTCACCGCACTCTTCATGGCGAGCACTTCTGCACCGCCACTTACGACCATGCCAAGATCCATGCCGAATGTTGCTACTTTTCCGCCGTAGTGGAAGACATATTTCTGTCTGAATTTATGCCATCCATCCAGACTATCTGCTCGCAACAATTCCGCGCGTTGCGTAACGTTGTGCACAACAGGCACGTAGTCATTCTTCTCATAAACTTGAACTTCGCTTACTTCACCGATCTGCGTAAGTTTCGAGCCCACCACCGAATCAATTTCGCTGCCGACCTGCAGATAATTGGCTTTCCCGTCCTGGCACAACATACGCGTGACTTTCACATGTATTTTGCCGTCTTTCTCTTCTGTTGTATAACCGTAGCTGGAATAGTCGAATTTCACGCGCTCTTCAGAGTCGGTTTTGGGTGGCTGAACTTCGCGCCCGTTCTCGAGTTTGCTTATGAATTTACCATTGTGATCCTTGTGGATCACTTCGAGTTTGTCACCGACTTTGTGCCATATGGTCTCAACTTCGCCTTTGTAATTTTCTATGCGCAACGGTTTGCCGGCAGAATCTTTGATATACGCCGGTTTTTTCTCGCCGTCGGCAGGTTCAAAAAAGTCTCCGTAGCGAATGAAACTCGATCGCCCTTTCATAAACGCTTCGCAAGCTTTGTCCACAGGCTCGCAGTGATCTTTTAACCACTTCTCCAGAGCCTCTACTTTCGCCCTGTTCTCAGGCAATTGAAGGTTGAGATCCTTCGGCATCGGTAGCGCACACTTTGTTATTCGTCCGGATTTAGGATCCCATTCAATGACGGCACCAAGTGCTCGCAGCTTATTGACGGGAGAATCTGGTGCGTTAGGATCGCCAATGTCAGGCGCTTTTCCATTCAAATCGATATAGCACTGCGCGTAGTTTCGCACGCGAGACATCAGATTGTTCATGTCGAAGGCCGCGGAGAACCATGCATCGACGCCACGAGTATCAGTAACAGGCGGCATCTCCCAGCTCTTAGGCACACCGAAGTCTTCCTTCAGGCGTTCGTTGATAATTGCGGCTTCGGTTAACCGCTGATTGCGAGCAATGACTTCTTCTACCTTCAAGAACCAGTTTCCGGCATTGGCAAACTCCGCCAGTTTGGTTCGATCTTTGATCAAGTCTTTTGGATCTTCCGGCAGTTCCAATTTGATTTCGCCGGTGCGAACTTTCGTCAGGAAGCCATCCCACGTCGCGGCGAAGGCTTTGTCTCCCACTTGTACATTCGGTAATCTGATCGGGCATCCTTCAGGAAAACGATTCAAGAATGGCGTGTCAGTTGATGTACCCGCCATCATTTTATGACCGAGCGTGTAGATTTCAGCGGGAAGAACTTTATTTAGATAGTCTCGCGCAGCGGTATAAACTTTCAGTGTGTTTTCGTAATTCTGCTGCTCTAGCTGTTTATAGACCTTGAGCAGCTCTTTATCGTTGCCCGCTAATGCCTTGAGCATTTTATCGATTGAAGCCTTGTCTCCATCTTTGGTGACTTCATTAAAACCTTCTGGAGTCTTTTCTACATCTTTGTATAGGGCCTTGAGTTCTGCCATGATTCGCTTTCGCTCATCGGCATTGAGGCCTTCCCGCTGTAGATCTTTCAGCAGAAACGAAGCCATTTCGTTCCTTACCGCGCGTTTGGCTGGCTCACCCTCCACGAGGTTCATCAAATTCTCAAGGGTTTGTCGCTTGTTGAACGAGGGTTCGCCTTTCAAATAGCCAGCCAGCAATATCGCCGCGGTTTCGCCGCGCTCAAGAGACTTCACCAGATCCGAGGTTGAAGAAACCTTTTCCAGTGCCGGTAGCAGCTTTTTCAAGGTTTCTTGTTTGGCTGGTGCATCCTTATACAACTCAATTAGAGCCTTGAGCAGCTCTTTTCGATCTGCTGTCGGGTCAGACTTCATCAATTCCTGAATCTTTTCGCGACGCTCTTTGTTGCTTTCATCTTTAAGCAACGGGCTCAGCGTTTTTTGCAAATCCTGAACGTGTTGACCATACCCGAAATCAGCTTTCAGTGCCGGTATCAATTTATAGACAGTGTCGTGCAACAGCATGTAATTGGCATTCTCAATGCCGTTGAGCGATTCAAGCCGCTCCACTCGCTCTTTAGGCGCCGCGGGCGCGTCGGGCTTTTCTGTCTCTTCAGACAGTTTGTCGGACGTTTCTTCGTCCTCATCCCATTCATCAAACTCCCACCCTTCTTCTTCTTCTGGTCTGGGGTCTTCTTGCATGGTCAATCCTCCTTGCCCGCACTATCTCTATTCCCCGTTCCAACAATCAGGGTGCCCCGCCATGAGGCATCCTGTGCTTAGAAGGGTTGATTCTAGCCGGTAATCTTTATATAGGCGGCACTCAGCGATTCGCTTCGGCCTGTCCTGCTTCCTTTTCCTGATTGGATATACCAGGATTTCGAAATTGCTTGACAACCTTAAATTTTGAATGTTGGTGTCCAGCAAACGTGATGATGGTCTATATTCGAACGATGGGTATTTTCGTATTTTCACCACTGCAACAAGGCTGGGTACGGCCCTGATACCCCTGGCTCAAAGGAAGTAATTTGATGCCCGACGACAATGAACTCGACGAGCTCGATGTGGAATTTGATTTCGACGATGAAGTCGATCGTCTAGAGCAAACCGGAGAGTCGCTTTTTGCTGAAGCAGCTTTGAAAAAATCGCGCTCGGTAAACGACCCGAAACGGGACAACGCACCTTCTACGGGCGCGGAGTCAGTGGCGAAACTCCAAGGCTTGTTCAATCGAGTCGAAGTTCATGAGGTTTTGGAAAGCTGGAAAAGTCTGCTGCGCGGTGGAACAGCAGCGCATAAAGTTGGCGCAATTGCGGCAGATAATACTGATGGAGATCGGTTGCCTGCAGCGGGCGAGGCCTATTTTCGCGGTCAACGAGCTGACCTTTTCGGTTTTGATCCAAGCGGCCGAGGCGCGATCATAGGCCAGGCACTGCGAAGTAAACATGAACTGCAATCATTAATATCGTTGTCCCATATAGATGATGCTCGTGCCGTGTCCGGTGAGGGCGATGTTTTTTCTCGTGTGAAAATCGGTGCGGTGGATCTCTGGCTAAACGACCAGGGGCGCGTTTTTCGCACCGAGATGCAGCTTAACGGTGAAATCGCACTACGCAAGACAAATATGAAGCTCGTTCCCGCGTCAAGCCCCGAGCTAGCGACGATTACTTCGACCGCGCCAGAACAAAGTATTGCTCGGGAAGCCGGGCGAGACGAGATTGGTAGCATACTGCCGGCAGACGATGGATTTCTTGAACTGACTGCGGTGCCCTCCATGGAGCCGCGATCACGAGCGTTGGCTCAATCGAACGACTACGCTTCAACTGGTCGGTTGAGCGACACTCTGGAAGATGGATTCAGGACCGCCGGAAGAAATCGCCTGTTCGACGGTTCGGGGAACTTCAACGCAAGCGATCGCGCAGCAATTGTGGTGGATCGTTTAACCGATGTGAAACTGCGCCAACTACTCGACGAGCTACGCGATTACGACAGTAAATTGAAGACCGAAGGAGCGTCGCAACAGCAGCGCGCAGAAGCTCTGGCACGACGAGTTCGGACCGTAATGAACCCGGCGGGTAAAACTGAAGAAGAACTGGACCAGGCCTACCGCGCTTTCATGAAAGCGAATGCGGGCAACACTGTTCCCCTGGGAGAGTTGATCGGTTCCGGTTCGTGTGCTCCAGCTAGTTTAATTCTCAAATTGGCCGCTGACCAACTGGGGTTCAATTGCACACTGCACCGAGGCAATAATGGAACCCATGTATGGACAACCTTTGGGGGTGCTGACGGCGAACGAAAGATATTTGACGTAAAAGCAGAAGTCTACGGTGTTGACGAATCTCTGTCAAAATTTCACGTGCCAGACGGTCTTTCCATCCCTTGCGCGGAATATTCAACGGGGCAAGCCGTGTCATATGATGGCAAAGAGTGGATAGTTAGAGAAACCGACGCGCTTACCGGCGCACTCAAGCTCGACCGCATTACCGAAACTTCCGTGTCAGCCGAAGATGTGGTAAAACATAATCCCGGGAAACAGCTACGCATCGGGGAAACTTTTCAGCTACAACGTAGTGCAACCGATGGTACCGCCACTGGTGAGAGAGGGTGGACGCTTCAGGCCGTCAGGGAAGATGGAAAGCTTGTCTTCTCCAAAACCGAACAAATTTCGGTAAAGCTGAAGGATCAAACTGCAGTTAATTCTCCCTTGGAGCTAGCAGCCGGGCCTGATCTTACATATCTCAAAACCAACTGGGCCACTCTGGTCGAGAACAATAAGCTCTTGAGCGATGGGCAGCGAACCGAGTTACGAGTAGCTCGAGATAACTTGGCGACAGCCTCTACAGCCAAACAAAAAGAGTTTCGCCGATTAATCGATGAGATTGCCAATTTAGAGCGTACGAACCCGGCAAGAGCGAACGAGCGTGCCGGAGCCGTCGCAAAGATTGCAGAAATTGCCGGTAAATTTCCAGATAGAATTCATGTGCCTGTCGACAATGTGCTGAAAGCAACCGATGTCGACGCGCTCAAGCAAGTAGCTGAGACGCTATCACAATCAGCCCCTCATCTCGAGAAGCCGGCAAAGGCTGGAACTGTAGATCCTTCCCTGCGTGATGCCGAGGGCATGAGAAAGGCGGTGGATCTCGACGGCAAAGCTTTTGAGTATCAGTCTTCGCAAGCAATTCAAAAAGCGCTTCAGAATAAAGTACTACTTGCAGAAATGATTTCCAAAGGCCGTTTTCCGGCAGGCAACTGGATGTATGTTCCCTCGGCTCCCGGTTCAGCACTTGATCACATGAATTGCGACGGAATGCTGGTGGATCTCGATAGTGGCCGGGCACTATTCTTCGATTTCGCCATGCCGTCAAAAGGTCATGACGGCCGCCCCCACGGTGCCTATCGGCTGAAAGTCGGCACAGTAGACAAACATGGGCGTCCCAAATCGGCTGAGCCCTGGGCATTCTCGGTAGAGCGCGATGTGCTCGGCTTTGAAGCGAAGACTGATGGCTACACTGGTGATGTGAAAGCTGAACTCCTATTGGAGCAGATCGCTGCATACCATGACGGGAAACTACCAGAACGGCTCATCGGTAAAGGAACGCCGGTAACACAACCTGCGCCGGATCTAATCAACGTCAAAAAGCTAAAGACTCAATTGGGTGAGTTTCCATCGGCTCGTCCGGTAAATAGCGACGTGGAGGCAGCGGTACTCTCAAGAGAAGAAAAGAAGCCGGTTCGCTCCACGCAGAAAGAGATGGCGGACACGGAAAGAGCTTTAAGAAAAGTCTCGTCACCGACCAAAGCAGAGGCGACCATGCTCGACGGAATACAGAGCGCGAAATCGCATGTGAGCGAAGTTAATAAACTCGGCGGTCTTTTTGCAGACGGTGTGCGCGCGGCCGTAGAAGCTGACAGGTTTGGCGTTTCAGAGCGGGCATATGGTGGTCAAACTCACCCTAATCCGGACATACGGGCGGGCGGTCCCGATGTTTCTGAAAAATGTCCGAAACCGTATAAAGGTGTTCCCTACATCGAAATGAAGGGCGGAAATCTCAAACCGACTCCAGCCAGTTTGAGTGCTTCTCAAGTTCGCATATATCCCAATGGCGATGTAGTTCTTGTACCGCAGTGGTCTACTGATACTTATATTCCAATTGGTAAAATTCAGGACCTCGGCGACCTGGCATTAAAAGCTTTAGTTGAAGCCGGTTATGACCCGGCCGACTTCAGAGATGCGGCGAAAAAATTCCGAAAAACAAACTTCGCTGAGTTACAAGAAGATCTCGCTAAGAGAGCCGCCGATACGATGACTGAAGCTGACTTCTGGAAAAAATATCCAGAGCTGAAGATGTTGGCTGACGCCGTTCATTATGGTGCCGAGCAAGCGCAAGCAGCAAAAGATCATCGCCCGATCTTTGAGGCACGTAATGAAATTGATAACCATGGCGACCTCAGTCTCCTAAAGGAAGCTGAGAAGCAAGCGCTGGCTGAAAAAACTGCAAAACTGAGAAAGTCTGATCGAACCATTTCCGTCGAGGATGCCAAAGCCATTCTCGAGATTGAGAAAGCGGGGGGGCTATCCGAAGCAGATGCAACTAAAGCCAGAAAATTCCAACAACAAGTAGACCCGGCGGAGAGCTGGACGCCTAAAGACGCTGCAACTAAGTATCAACAAGCAGAACAAGCGCGTGCAAAAGATTATCCGTCGCGAACCACGGTGGAAGCTCACCAGATCGAGGAGTTACGCACCAGGCTTGGCGTCACCGCGCCGGCGGCAAATGATTGCTTCGAGTTGCGGCAGAAGATGGGTAATTCCACTCCGGACACTGATCTAAAGAGCGCTGCGGAGCTGTTTCAGCGTATGCGGCAAAAATACAAAGGAAAAGGTTGCGCCCCGCCCACAGCGGAAACAGTGGCTGAACTATACGGCAAGCACAAGGCGATTACCGATGTCGAAATCGCGGAGATGGCAAAGATTGCCAGAAAACATCCCGGGCAAGGACTTGCCGATATTGCCACAGTGGCGAAGCGAAATCTTGAGATGGAGGGAATTCGCCCTCTAATTGAGCGCGCACAGAAACTCTGGTCGGATATGGATGCCGGCGCTCTTCCCAAGAATGTCAACAAAGAATTCGCCTACATAATGGAAGAAGCGCTTAAGGAAATGAAGGCCGAGGGGCTCGATCCCACGACTCAGCGACACTACGAAGACGTGGTGAAACGGTATAAGGCGGAGGCCAATGCCACCACCCCTGCCACCACAGACGCTCTACCAAAAGACATTCACGATTTCTTTGAGTCTCCTCGCAAAACGGGAGCGGTGGGCGACCGTGTCTGGCAAGTTCCAGGCAATC
Organism: Candidatus Obscuribacterales bacterium; assembly: GCA_021732565.1. Taxonomy (GTDB): domain Bacteria; phylum Cyanobacteriota; class Vampirovibrionia; order Obscuribacterales; family Obscuribacteraceae; genus JAKFUT01. The sequence continues at coordinate 22,796 of JAKFUT010000065.1, read as the reverse complement.
TCTCGGCTTCCGAGCAAGATCTGTTTGGACGGCGGCTGGCTCGCTACGGCGAGAATCCGCTGGCGAAAAAAGCTGAATTCTCGAAATTTGCAGCTGCCATAGATGCCCAAACCGCGAAGTGGACCGAAGACCTGCAACCGCTCGCGAAGAGGGCTTCTGATTTAAACGGAAAAGTACAAGATGCTCACCGCGCCGCGTATGAACAAGCGCTCAAAGAAGCTGGAAGTCCGGCCGAGGCCGCGAAACTTCTCCAGTCGGGCAATGGCTCAGACGCGCTGAAGGAATTGAGGAAGCAGTGGAAGGAAGTGGTCGATCAGCACGCGACTTGCACTGAGGAACTTGCAAGAGAGTGCAAAATTCGTGCAGACGTGCTGCAGAAAGCGGTCAATGATTTCGCTGCAAGCCATGGGTTGCCCCCAATTCAAATAAGGGTGTTGGAACATCTCAACGGGGCTGGTGGACACTACGTAAGAGGGCAGGGAGACTTTCGCGTCACCACGGCCGATCTTCTAAATCCCGGAGCTGGCGCCGAATTGGCGGGTGTGCTTTACCATGAACTGGTGCACTTGCAACAAGATAATCTGGTCTTCAAAAAGGTTATGGACGATTTGAAGATAACTGAGCTCAGTTCTGAGCCCGCTAAACGCGCCGAGCAACTCAAACAAATTCGCGAGCGCTATAACGCGGAGACTGGTGCAAAATTACCGGAGCTTGGCGACAAAGAGAAAAATCGATGGGAAACCTTTGTAGAAGACGTAGCCAAAGAACGAAAAGGGAAACCTCTGGATTCCACCGAGCGGGGAAAGGCCGAAGCACTGGCGAAATCATTTAAAGAAGGAAGCCCCTTGGGTGTGCGGTTTCAGCAGACGGCCGATGCTGTGCGCATTCTAGAGATTGAATCGCGCAGGCTGGGAGACAGACCCGGCAATAGAGTAGCGGAAGATCTTGTCGCACGGTTGGCAGCACAGGGAAGCGAAGCCGAATTGTTACGCAAGCAATTTTTCGGTGATAAAGAATCAGGCGCCCTCTATGATCTTGTGGAACAGTATAGAAAAGCTGCCAAGGATTCGTCCGGCCGCGCGAAAATCTGGGATGAAGCCGGCGCCAGAAAAATTGTGGGCGACCATATTGACGGTGAAGGCGGAAAAGGCGGGCGGATTGATTCATTGAACACCGAGCGCCGTAAGCTTTATCGCGACTATATGCGTCCACTGTATGAGCAGGAAGCCACATTGCTGGGAAATAAAGTTCATTCCATGGAGACGAGACAGGTTCTGCGCGCTTCCTACGATCGCACCAATGGTAGTGGCGGGGGTGAACCGGCAAAGCCGACGACGGAATCCAAACCCGGCCAGGAGAATCCGAAAGAGCCGAAAAAACCTGGTGCGGACGAATCGCTTAACGAAATTCCCGTGAACGAGAAAGACCGTCGACCAACTGATCCACTGGCGGCTCGAGATAAGCCGCTAGACCTGAAAACGCTCGAGGGTCCGAATGGTTTGAAGATACTTGCGGATCGGCTGGCTGAACCCAAGTTGATGGAAAAACTCAAAGAATACGACAACGATGCCAAATTCCGAGAGATTTTCGAAAAGAAAATCAAAGATGCCAAGGGTGAAGATAAAGAGAAACTGGAAAAGGAGTATGAGAAGTACAAGAAACTTGGTTCTGCGGAACAGGAACTGGTGCGCCGTAGCGTAATTGCAGAGGCGGTAGATGCACATATCGCCAAACAGCGAGGACGCGAATGGGTTCGCTCCACCGAGCGCGTTTTGGGTGCAGCAGGTACTTTTATCGCCGTGTTTATGCTTGCTGAGCTGATCCTCAGCGAATGCAAGACAGGGTCTTCCAGTAGCGATAAACCCGCAAACCCCTCGATCAAATGACGTTTTTCGACTCACTTCATGTGCGTTCTAATCACGGTGCAGTGCTTGTGTGTTCAAAGCAAGATGCAGAGACCTGTGTGTTCAAAGCAAGGGCGGAGTAGTTCGGCCTGAACGGGACGAGGTATCTCACTCATGTCCCAATGTAACTCGTCTGCGCCGCCTGTGTGTTCAAAGCATGCTTGTGTGTTCAAAGATCCAGGAAGGGACCAGTCATCAACGTGCGTCAAAGCAAGATGCAGACATGTCCGTGTTTAAGCAAGATGCACTAGCTGTGCGTTTTGAGCAACGTGGAATACTGGCCGAGGCGAGTTCGAGGCAAGATGAGGCGGGCAAGTTTGCGGCAATGGTGGCTCACCACCGGGTTCACGGTATGAGCGCCGCCCGCGAGGCTCCCTGCATGGTAATTCCCCCATTTGAGTCAGACCACCAACCCGTTAGACTATCTCCAGGATCCCATTTCCATCTGGACTTTGGAAAACCGAAGTGCCTAGCTCCAATCGGGAAGCTGTTAATTTGCAGCTCTCCAGAGGTTCGTTCTAGCTCGCCCACACACCGCGCAGCTGTTATCTCTTTCGTTAGCTCCAATGACCAACATCCGCGATAACACTTCAGTACTCTCATCAGCCTCCCCCGAATTGCTGGATTCATCCCGCAAGACAGCGGTGCAGCATCAGGCTGAAACACTATTACGTTCTGCTGCCTATGCAGGACTTCAGGCTCCCGTTACTGCCGTAACCCAGCTGCTAGACAGGGGATTCGGCACAACCTGGAGCGAGACTACTAGATTAATCGATCCCTGCCAGAACGCCAAACCCTGGACCCTGGATTGGCACGTTCAGCAAGTGGGCAGCGCCGCGGGCATGATGCTACCTTTTCTCGGCGTAAAGTACGGGCTGGGAAAGATGTTTCGCTCTCCCATGGCTGAGGCTGCCATTGCATCCGGTTCGCAGAATCTATCTCGCGAGGAGCTTCGCGCAATTGCTCAGCACGAGCTGAGACTGACTATCGGGTCTGGTGCCGTATATGGTGGCTTTCTCACACCAACTAAGCCGGAAGAGGGTGATCTTCTAAAAGCCAGGCTCAACCATGCGGCCACTGGCGCTCTTACTTTCGCTGCGCTCGGTTATGGCACCATGGGGCTCAAAGAGTTAGGAGGGAGTAAGTATCTCAAAGGTTCGCTGGCTGGTGGTGTCTTGCGAAATGACATTGCTGCAACTGTGCTGGCGGGCGCCCCGGCTGGAGTAGTGGCGGCTGATGCTCATTCGATTCTAGCAGGCAAGGGTTTTGCTACCATGGATCAGCGGTTGCAGTCGGCCTACAGCTTCAGCATGGTAGGCGGGTTTCTGGCCACAGCTCACAAAGGGGCGGACCTGTTTTCCGGCGCTGGACGGAAGAGTCGGCTGGCCCTGGAATCCGAGACTTCAGCGCAAGCAGCGGTAGAGGCGGGTCGACTGGCAATTGGCCGAGAGCCGGCAAAGGCGGGGCTGTCAGGCAAACGATCTGTGATCGTGGCAGATGCCAGTGAGCCAACAGTACCCCTTCTGACAAAAACCGGAGCATCAATCGAACGACCAGCGGCGTTACCGGAACAACGGGTGATCCAAGCGGAACGTCAAGCTGGCTCACGTGAATCGGGTGATCGGTCCGCTGCTCCTGAACCACCAGCTACGCGAACGGAAAACTATGCCACAATGATGGCGGAGCTTCAGGGGCGACTCAAAAGCGGTGAACTTGTGGTGCCAGAAATTCCCAAACCGAGTGAATCAGCTCCGGTGACCTATGAATCGGCTGTTCAGAAATTGCCGCGGCTGAAGACACCTGAAAATCGGCCGGCGGAGGTGCCTTCCCATCCCCGGGAATTCAGAGAGGCCTTTATTGATGAAGTGGCTGAACCTGTTCGTGTCTACAGGAAAGCCGGATTGGAAACGGAACTGGTGGTGCCCGAGTCATTTGCCGCCAGACAGGAAAGATTTGCTCAGCTGACTGACGCCGTGAAAAGAGGTGGAAGTGAAGCGGCAGATGCAGCGGTAGAATTGGCCAAGCCTGAGATGCAGGAGATGAAGGGACTTCTCACCCCGGCAGAAGTATTTGCATTAATCGAGCGTATGCCCGAACCGAACCTATTCCGTCGTGTGGTGATGTCGGCTGAAGAGAATCCCTTTGACGCGTGGTTCCGCCGTCGATTGGAAGATCCGGATTTTAAATCAAATGCGGACAGCGTATTGGGCACTGGCGAAACGGGCCTCTATCGTAGTAAGGATGGTCGCACTGCAATTGAGGATCTCTTGCATGAGTTTGCCCATCATTTTGAAAAGTCCCAGCCACTTGAGGCACAGTTGTTCCACATGGCGCGACGACTTGAAGGTTGGACCCCCCGATCATATGCCGCCACTCCGCGGGAAAACTGGGCGGTTTTAGTCGGAGAGTATGCGATTCACCCGGAGAGCGGTCCCGTGCAGACATTGATTCAAAAAGCACCGCTCAGGGCTGCGATGATCGGCGAAGCTATGTACCAGCGATTGTCTCGCATACCCGTTGCTGAGCGAGGCGTACTGCATGAATTTTACATGGAGCGTGCGCTGGTTTTACGCCGAGAGGCGATGGCGCTTGCGCAACAGAAGTTGACTGAGATTGCAGCCAACAACCCGACCTCGAAAGCTGGACAGAACGCGCTCAAACTCCTTCTCTTTGTGGGAGAGCCACAACATTTCCAGCAACTCGGTAGTGTACGCTCGATAAATCTGAGCCATGAAGTTTCGGTGGGCAACACGCAAGTGGGCAGATTGAATCTATTGCGTGGTCTGGAAGATGTGGACCTGGGTAACACTCATGCCACCACCGACGGTGTTATGCAGTTGGCAAAATTACCTTTAACGAGTCTGGCGCTGCGCCGGGTGCAATTCCACGATTTTGGCGCCAGCTCGCTGCCAGGAACGTTGCGTGTAATCGATCTAAGCAGAACCCCTGTGACTGATGGTGCCATTCCTTCATTAATCGGGCTGAAACATCTGAACAAGATAGACGTGAGTGATTCAGGCATCTCACCAGATGGAGTTCGACAACTGCGCGCGGCATTTCCGGACGCAGACATCACTCACTAGCGCTCTTCCCGCATGGCAAGAGCATATTCGCTTTCAAAGCAGTAGCTCCTTCCCCTCACATAAGTGATAATGGTGAGGAATCACGTAAACCGACAAATTCAAGCACTGCGTCAGATCCGAATCATCTGACGCGCCAGTCAAAAGGCATGACAAACCGGTGTAAACAAATGCAAGAGTCCGGACGTAAGGAAATCAATCTCAAGCCCTACAATGCGGCGCTCACAGGAATATTTCTGCTAGTCGGCCTGTTTCAATTCTTTGTCTGGTTTGAGATACGTGGCGGATTCAATCATCCAGCCTTTTGGACGGGATTGACGTTCGTTTCTGCGGGCATTATGCATCTGTTGCGCACGCTTTATCCAGGCAAGCGTTTACTGGTGGCGAAAATCGCCATTGGCACCTTTGCCTTGTTTTCGGCCTTTATGGTAATTCAATGTGCCCAAACGAGCATGGATAGGGTCCGAAAATTCAAGCAGTGCGACGCCATTTTTGACGATCAAGGAAATCGAGCTACGGCAGACCGACTGCGAGACCTTCGTTTGGTCCTCATGCAATATTCGAAAGAACACGATGGCACCTATCCCTCAAGCATCGATGAAAGAGTTGTAGCTTACCTTAACGGCAAAGTGGGTTCCGGCCCGAGAACAAATCCTTTTACAAGTAAAATTGATTTACCCGTGTTGGGAAAAATAGAAAGCGTTGACCAGGCTCAAAATGAACTAACAACCACGGGCACTCCCGGCGGCCTGGAATACTCGGTGTTAAACCACGGAAAAGACTTTGTTATTCGTGCATTTGGCAAAACCGGGCACATTTTGTTTGAACCCAGTGGTGATTCGTCTATTTACAGCGTCGTTTACGCGACATCCACATTTCCCCGAACGCAAAGCTTTTCAGTAACTAATCGCCCGGTTTTGCTCAAACTTGACTCGCAGAAGAAAAGATTACCGATACCAGATGCAGTATCGAATGTAGTTCTCGGCGGATCAGGCGGAGATCCGCTGTTTGATCGAGCAGACTCACTCTATCAAAATGGAGAGAACGAAGCTAGTCGGCAGCTTCTCTTAGAGGCATTGAAGTCTTTCAAGCAAAAAGGTGCCCCAGATCAGAAGCTGCTTGCCGCGCTTCACAGAATAGCCATTACCTATCAAGCAGAACGAGATCATACGTCGGAAGCAAAATTTTTGAAAACTCAGTTAGATGAAGCAACCAGCCGTTCGGCTACCTCTTCTTTTACGGGCACTTTGACCATGTGGCTCATCGAGGCTGACAACTCAGCCGGTGATTATGGGGCTGCAGCAGAATTGGGCGAGAAATTTCTGACGACCACGGAGTTTGACCTGCTGCCGGAATCCTCACGCCAGTCGGTTCTGCAGAGCATAGCGCGTGCGTATTCGAGAATTTCAAAGCATGAAGACTCAGCACGTATCTGGCAAGAACTTGTTGATGGATCAAAAAACGATCCAAGTAATTATTCGACATTTCTCGAACAACTTGCTCTAGAACTTTATCGCGACGGCAAGTTCAGCGACGCAGAGACGAAGTGCCGCAAAGCCCTGGAGCTAAAAGAACACAGTTTCGGGTCGAAACACATGACACTGGTATTCACGCTTAGCAGTCTGGCTCGAATTTATCTGGCTGCAGGTAAGCTTGATGATGCCGAGCAATGCTATCGTCGCGCCCTTGCCATAGAAGAGGAAGTTCAAGGAAAAGATGCGCCCATTGTTGCAGGAACATTGACTGACTTATCTGCGATGTTGCGCAAGAGGGACGCTGCATCCATAGAAGCGAAGCAATTATCACAGAGGGCCTTGCAGATCGACAAATCAAACGGTGGTCGAAAAGGCAGCAATAAAAAACGCGAGTGAGCCCGTATTTGGTCGCGACCATGAATACATCCTTTAGTTCAATCAGGCGCAGGACCAACGCGAATAGCATGAACAGCTACGGGTGTTTCTGCCGGTGAAGCGGACTTCCGCTCGTTCACGTAATATCAGATTTACCCGATGCGAGCACGGTCTCAGAAGAATTGCCTGTTTGCACAGTCATGGAAAACAGATTGCCCGTCTGGCAAGATGGCGTTAGCCAGGAAAGAATGTATGGCACCATGAACCGTCAGTCAAAGTATCTGAAGTCACCCCAAGTCGTGACGAGACGCACTCGATGCATAAAAACGATTACACCTGGCAGGGCAGAATAATCGCAAAAGACACTTAATGAAGTGTCTTTTGCTTACCTGACAGGAGAACCCTGCCAGGTAAGCTGAGGATTGGCCTGCAGCTTCGCCGAAAGCGTCAATGCGAGGATGCGCAGCAGACAAGGAACATGAAATTGTGGGCAAGCTCGCAAAACAAGCTGCAATTGCTGGCCTGATACCGCTGGCGGCTTATGTAGCATTAGCGCCACCTGTAGCCTGGCCTCTGTACAAGATTGCCCTGTTTCATCCGGATCGGCAATCCACCAACATTGACGCAGTCAAGGTCAAGGCTATTGAGGCGGAATTCAAGGCTACGAAGAGAGATGTGACCTTTCCTACTGCAAATGGCAAGATGCTGCACGGTCTGTTCTTTGAATTGCCAAATACCAAACGAGTGTTTCTCGTCAGCGAAGGTCAGGGCGGCAACATATATGGCAAACTCTGTTGCCCTCGTCTGTTGCTCCAATGCGGCGGCTCTGTGCTTCAATATGATTACCAGGGCTATGGAAAAAGCGAGGGCAGTCCATCTCTTGATGGCGTTTGCGATGATGTTGCAGCTGCATATGATTACTTGATCCAACACGAGCACAGATCCAGCCACGACATTATTGGCTACGGGGAATCGTTTGGAACTGGAGTAACCGGGCAACTTGCTCTTCGGCGCAAACTCGGCGGTGTTATTTTGCTGTCGGGATATTCATCGCTCTTCAGGGCTAGTCGCGATCTATTGCCGTTTCTCCATCTCTATCCGGACTCAATGTTTCCGACTCAGGGGCTGGACAATATCGCTGTGTTCCGGAAACCTCATCCTCCCCTGTTGATCGTGCACGGAAAGCGAGACAAAGTTTTGTCTTATAAGAATGCAGAAGATCTTTATCGCGCAGCCGAAGAGCCGAAAACACTCCTCACTTTGCCGGAGGGAACACACGGCTCTTTTGGCAAGGGCAACGCGTTTTTTACATCGGTTTCCAGCTTCTGCACACGGAACAATCTATGACATACCCCGAGCCAACATCGCCGAAAGAAGCGGTCAAGGACCGTCCAAGGATCATATTCGGCGAGCATACTGCCGTGTCTGCTGTCTGCTTGAGGCGGCTCAGGCCTTTTGGCAAATCACGAGCCAGATCAGTGCGTTGTGTATTGGTGAGAGTGTGCCGGAGCCGATCACAAGAAGTGATTGAAAACGGAATAGCACGCCTGTCAGATTAGTTCCGGCACTATACAATTGGCTCACCGAAAGCCTGGTGCTCTTCAAGCTAATATCGTCTTCGCCCCAAGAATTCGTGATCTCAACTTCGCTATTGTGGTAAGACCTGATTGTGATTGCGTGCCAGCGAGGCTCAAGTATGTTCCTCGTTAGGAATGGTCTTTCTCCACAGTGCACATCAGTTACAACTGGAAGCTCATTAGCTTTGCTCATCTTATCCAGAAGTCTTTGCAGATCTTCTTCCGTTTCGTACCCGGTTACTCCAGGCATCATTGTTGTGCTCGATTGAGTTATTGCTACGACCGTGTCAATGCTTTCTCCGGTGATTTGACTGTAGATGTCCGCCAAGTTCTTCATACCTAGTGAAGGCGATGTAGTTGGCTGGTTGTCGTTTCCTTCTGTTCTCCTGCCATGGACTTTTGTGTCCCAAAGGTATTCGGTGTCCTTTTGCTGCCGATACTGAATTATTCCGCCTATTCCTTCATTGCGGTCCCTTTGCCAAAAGACATTCACTGCTGTTAGTTGAAAGAGTTGAGAGGCATAGTTGCGCAAGCGCGCCCTCTTCTTGGCCCCTCTAGGGCTCGCTTCCCTGTCCGGGGTCCGCGAGGCTGGATACAGCCTTATAGTGGTGCCGTCCTTTGTTTGGAAACTTCCATTCAGAAACACATCAGCGACTAATTGAATAGCTCTCGATGGCGCCTTCACGTACATCACAGTTTCAGTTGCGGCGACCGTGCAAGTTCCTCGGTGACCCTGGTTGATGCTTCCGGGATTAATGAGATTAGCCAGACACTCTTCGGCCACTGTCATTCTGTCAAAGAAACTAAGCGATTGCGACGATTCGGCAGTGAGCACTCTCCCAAGATTACGATAGCATTCCTCTATCTCGTCTTGTCCGCATCTGAACTTCTTGATGTCTTGTGAAACTTGTCGCAGTGACGATTTCAATTTCGCCAAAAGAGTGTTGTGCTTCTTCGCATTTGGACCAAAGAATTCCACGGTGTCCACAAATTGCAGAACTAAATCAGTATGCTGCCCAGACTTGCCGTCTGGAATTTCCTGGTTAATATGAAATATGCTGGTACCATTTCGGCCGTGGTGCCAAATGAATTCTGGATTCTTCTGGATAAGATTTCCCCATTGATCAATTTCTATAGTTCCAAGCCACGACGATTTGGAATGATCCGCCGGCGATTGTTCGAGGTTGGTCCAGTGATATCCATCGGTACTCTTCCATGTTTCGCCATTGCGGATTCGAAAGGAGACTGGAATGCCTTCGGATGAAAGTATGATCTGGTGACGTACTCTGCCTTTGCAATTCCGAACGAGTATCTTTTGATGCGTATTGTTGAGAATCTTCCGTTCCTCAATAACTGTTCCATCAACATGCGTAGAAATTCTATCGCCGGTTATTTGCGTGATCACCAGTGTGCCGTCTTGTTGCTGAGTCTTTGTGGTACCGTCGCTTCTAGCTATGACGATTTGTCCATCAGCGCAATGTACGAGTTCGCCGCGTCCTTCTAATGATTTCATGATGACAGCGTCCGCCGCGTTTAATAGGAACGCTACTTTGAGTGATTCCGGACGCCAGGAAACCTGCCAGTTCTCTCCATCAATAGTGGTGTAAATTCGGTCACCAGTTTGAAAATAAACAATGTTTCCTTTGGTGTCGACTCTAATCGTATGCAAGTGATCGCCATAGAAGTCTCGGTAGACCATCTCACGAAGATTGGTGTCGAAGACCCTTTCCATGGTAGAGGTCCCGTCTGATCTTTGTCGGAGGGTCATCTGTTCCCTGAGCCACTCTATGACCTTCGATTGGTCCGGGTAATATGTCTCTCTTATGCCTCTCAGCGAGTCAATGATTATCCTGGTTCCGTCCGACTTGTAGTTAATTCCTGGATTACGAATATCATAGCGATCTCTCCACATCAAGGTTCCGTCGGGTTCGAGCCTTATGATTCCTTTTCTCTGTCTTTCCTTCGGGTCGGAACAGCCCATCGGTAAGTAATCCTGAAAGGAAATCAGGGATATGCCGTCGGCAGCAATTGTTGCTCTGTACGACTCATTGCCCCCGGCATCTACTGCTGTTATCTCGCGCAAACCGTCGGGCAATTTCTGTTCGGAGGTTGTTGTTCCATCCGCATATTGGGTTATGGAAAGACCAATCGACTCAAAGTGCAGAATCTTTCTTCCGTCGATCTTTCGATAGCTCGTGTGGTCTGCGCAAATCTGAACGAGGGCATTGTCGACAATATCTATTTTGCCTTGCCAACTGTTGGAGGAACATTCGTCGTTTGCCCAATTCCAGCCGTCAACGCTGCTCCACCTGAATCCGTCTCTTTCTTGAAAGCTTACGGGGTGCTCTTCTGCATTCATCCACACTGTGAACCAGATGTTCCCCGCGAGATCAATTGCCTGCAAAGTTTTTGCACATCCGATGGGCTGGATTTCAGTGAGATTACCGTTCGCCAACCTTTTGCGATCAATGTATTGGCATGCCAGGAAGGTGGTTCCGCCCCTGATCGTCTTACCCAATCGGCGGAGTGGCAGCCATGAGGAGGCTGCGCGATTTAGTAAACGATCTTTGCCGCCATCCGTATAGCCAGCTCCACAAGAGGTAAATTCAAGGGAACCGTCATTTATTGCTTGGTCCTCTAACACTATCGTCGACTCCCTGTCTGATGTATTCGGCAACCAACGCCTGGTTTGACTGTTCACTGTAATTGATGAATCTTCAGTATTCGTTGAAAAAAGCATTTTGAGAGAGATTCGTGGAAAACTTGTGAAGTCAGTTCTTAAATGCAATAGAGAATCGTTTGTACCAGAGCCTGCTGCCGGCGATCAAGCTTCCCGGGCTTCGGGCATCTTCAAACAGAAGTCTTTGACCTCGATTTGCGCACCGGAAGACTTAATCAATTTCGCCGAGTCCTACACTCCGCTGCCTATTTCTGGATTAATCCAGAAATAAGTCGCCTTTCTGTCATTCACGTGAGTCTTTACCGTGTCCCGAGTAATTCCCGGGTGAGTGGCTATGGTGGCATTACTAAAACCATCAACAATGAGCCGCATGATCTGTATTTCTCGGGGCGTGAGTGCTTCACTCGCATTCATGGTTCACCGTCCTTCGCGTAGTCTATTCTATGATTTTATTGATTTTTGAAAACTGCCTCAATCGCAGGACTGATTATCAGCGGTATCCGGAATGAACGGCACGATTCTTGGTTAAAGACCGGTATCCGGATTAGAGAACCATGGTCACTGCTGTTCGATCGGCTTCTGGTATCACTGAAGATCGGCTCGTACCACCAAAGCTGATTGAGTGTAAGGGGGGATCATCTTGAAGTAGACCTGCATCAAGGTCGTTTCTACCTGATCTGCCGAAGCCCGAGATATTGCCCTATTTCCTCATTGCTCATCTTGCTTATGAGTAATTTGATTATGCTGATCTTTGCTTGCTAAGATTCACATTCATACCATCACCTTCGGTCACCGCTAATAACAGATCTACCTCCTGTCGGCTTTGTCCGCATCCCTATTGAGTACCAATTCAATATCACCCAAAGGTGTAAGAGCAGGTGAAGAAAACCAGTGATTGAGGCGCCGTCCGGTTGGTGAAGTGTCCACCGCAAGTGTGACTGATACTGCTTGTCATGTTGGACGCACGCACGAGTTTCGATTGCAGGAACTGACTTGGCCTGATGGTGCACGAAGTCTCGGCCGTGGTGCTACGCCGTTCATCTCAAACGGGTCGAGAATCTTGCCATCATGGATCGGATTCTTTCCGCTGTTCAAGCTCCGTCAGATATCGGTAGTATGTCCATTCAGAAGGTTTCAAACAATCGGCTTACTTCCACTCCCCTTCGGTAATCGCGAGCTTTGACCTGCTCCAACAGCACTTCTCTCTCGTCTCTCACGCTGTCGGTACTCGTACTACTACACACGTGCTTCGACCGATCCTGCTGCGCTCAAATGTTTCGTAACCGATGATCTGGTTTCGCGATGTCTTGCCCTTCATGAACCTGAATCTTACTGAGTTGGACATTGGACAAACAGCGTGCAGATTTCGTCGCGGTTTCCGACTATGACACCGCTTCCGTGATCCCGCGTGGGCGGCCTCTACCGTTCAGGCCGCGGGGAAAAGTGTTTTACGTACGTAAATAGAACGGGTAATGAATGTGTGGCGTCTCAAACGTGATACCGCGGTAATAAGGAGGCGTCGTGATCGGGGATATGCTTCTCCGCAAACCTCCTATGTTCAAGCACCACAGGCGATGCCTTGCCGCATATACGGCAGAGCGAACGCGTTATAGCCTTGAGACCAGTGGAACAAAGCCATGTTCGGGCGGGTCACATAACTTGTTGACAATCGTATTTAACGCACAGTGGTGCAACAATAATGGACACACATCCAGCCCGAGGCGAAAAGCGGGTTCGATCCCTCGTGTGGTCGATTCTTTGCGGAACAATATTAGGCCTTTCATTTTTTGCTCCAACATCGGCCGACCAACCAAGTGAGCATCGGTTACTAGCCTTTAATCCCATATCGATAGCAATGAATGCAGGAGCCGTGGCCTTGCTACCCCAACGTACGAGCATCCTTCTGATGGGCGTTGACAATACTTCTACCAAGATTAAGGAGGCTCTGACTCGATCAGATACAACCATTTTGTGTACATGTGATCCGCAAACTAAGAAAGCGTCGTTAGTATCAATTCCTCGCGACAGCCGGGTCGCGATCCCCGGTCACGGTAACGGCAAGATCAACTCAGCACATGCTTATGGTGGACCGAAACTCGCCATGAAAACTGTGAGTTCTGCATTTAAGATACCGGTTGATCATTATGTTGTAATAGATACATCAGCGATGCGTTCTTTATTCAATATGATCGGACCGCTTGAAGTGGATGTCGATCAAAGGATGCACTACACGGACAATTCCGGCAAACTACACATCGATCTCAAACCCGGCCGCCAGTGGCTTTCCTCCGATCAAGTGGAGCAGTATGTTAGATTCAGGCATACCCCTGAGGCAGACATCGGTAGAATCCGCCGCCAACAGCAAGTGTTAATGCTTACATTCAAGAAAATCTCTGAGCCGCAATTTGTGGTTACCCACTTGCCGCAGTTGATCGCCATGTTCAGCCACTGCGTAAAAACGGACCTCTCTGTGGAACAGCTGGGACAATTCGCTTTGTTCGGATTGGGGCTGCAGGATAAAGACATTTCAATGGCTTCAATTCCCGGGCACCCGGCAATCATTCAAAGAACAAGTTACTGGATCGTGAATTCCGATCAAGCTAAGGCATTGCTGGATCGACTGCAGGGGCGAGCACCAAAGACTTAGCAACGGCTGTTTTGTAGTTGCCAACAGGGTTCTGCGACTTCGTAAGTTCGGAACCAGGTACTCGTCTCGTCCGTCAATTCGCACAGTTAAGCGAATCGTTCGAAATTGGCTCTGAAGAGGTGCGCGATGAAACGATATCTCGATGTGCTTTGCTTGTCCCATGTGCGTTGGAATGATGGTTTTGGCCGCCCGCAGCATTTACTGAGTCGCTGCGCCCGAAATCACAGGGTTTTCTACATTGAAGAACCAATTTTCCAGCAGAGTACCAACAAGTTGTTAGTTCAAGAACATGAATATGGTGTAATCGTTGTTACCCCGGTAGTGTCACCGAAGCTGGCAGAGGAGAAGCAACTATTTGTGCAGCGAGCGCTGTTGACAAATTTTTTGAATACACGCCGAATCACCGAATATATAAGCTGGTACTATACGCCGACGGGTCTGGATTGGCTGTTTCAAGACAACAGTGAACTTTGTATCTACGACTGCACTGAAGAGTTGTCGAATATGCAGATAGATTCTTCAGTCAAGGATTTAGAATCGCGCCTTTTGAAAAAAGCAGATCTTGTGTTCACGGCCGACTCATTGCTTTATCAACGTAACAAGAATCGGCACCAGCGTGTCTTCGACCTTCCTGGCGCGACAGAATTCACAGATTCAACAAGTCCCATGATACGGACCTCGGATTCGTGGGAAGCAACATGGAAGACAATGTCCGAATTGATCGGTGAAACACTGGAGCAGAAAATGACGATAGGTGGAACGCATAGTCTGCCTGCACACAAAAAGCAATTCGTTCGACAGTGAAATGCCCCAGCTCTGGTGGTAAACGTCTGCCCGTGGGGTTTTAGCAGTCCGCTGTTGAGGAGCCAGGACGCTTTCTGCGATGGCTGTACGATAATTGGCTCGTCCGTTGAATCTCCCGGCGAGTAATCGTTAGCCACGATTGCCGCTGTTTGAGTGGCACCGGCCAGGGGCTTTTCACTGTTGCCGCCTCCGGGTTTTGGTCAAGTGCCGCCAATCGCTGGCCATAGGAGGAAAGCCATTGGGCGAACACGAGTACAATGTTGTTGGCGCGCAGAGGACAGCCTGCTATGCCAAGGTGGCCCTCTACATTGAGCGGACCGGCAACGGGACGGAAAGACACGGCAATCATTCATCTCTGCCATTGTTTCACCGGGAAGCATTGGGGTGGGCGGCGATCCCTGATTGGCAACATTTTAATCCGGCCTACGTAGTTTCCTCTTTGCAATCAGGGGCTGAAGCAGCCATACTCATCGGGTTGGCAGACGCAAGGGTGTTAGCGTCACGACTTAAAGGAACCCATTGAAGCGCATGGTCCGCAATCGTGTGCTTCGAAATCACCCGGAGACATTTGGATGACCCTTGAAGCTTATATACAGGCACTCACCGACGCCGAGGAAGAACTGACTCTCAAAAATTTCCAATTTGAAAAAGCTCTGCCAGATCTTGTGATTTCGACATCAGATGCCAGGGAGTTGATGGAATGTCTGACCACCTCAGCAAATGAGACACTGAATCTCGGCGATGGCGCTGAAAAGTCCTGCAAGGCGGCGAGAGAAAAACGTGGCGCCACAGAAGTAGCGCGCTCAGATAAGCCAACTAAAGAGAGATCCGTAAGTCAAAAGGCGGCGAAACCAAATCCCGTCAAGGAAAAACCGACTAAGGAAAATCCCTCAAGAAGAGAGAAACCGGTTAAAGAAAAACCGGTAAAGGCAGTCAAAGGGAAACCGCAAAAGAAAAAACGCGACTCAGCAATCATAGAACGGCTTGCAAAACTAAATACCACTTCGGTTGAACAACAAGCAGCGAATTTGCCTGCTGAGCAATCTATTGAAGACATAATCGCCAATGGACTAGTGGAACAGTTCTTCCACAAGTTTCAAGAAAGAAAGCCCGAGTCGCCAGCGGTAAGAGCTGCTAAATTGGCAGCCAGGCAGAACACCTTAGACCTGTCGTTCCGTCGAGTAACGTATGTTCCATACCCGGGTAACGATCACGAACAGTTAAGACAAAGGCTGATCGCCACAAGAGAGTGGCGAGCAAACATGCTGCAGAACAAGCAATGTCGCACAAGATCCGCACTGCGTGTAATCGAGGCGCATGAGCCCATTCGTGTTCCACAATACAAACTGACAAAATCGATGATGCGATGGTTCGGCGTTGTACGCAACGATTCGATTATCAGTGCCCATCTTAGAACCTATTTGGCACAGAACAAACGCGAACTGGAAGAACCTGAATCATCAAGTCGCTATAAGCACTTGCGAAAAGTTTACGGAAACTGCGTTACTTAGTTAGCAGGGATACTGCTGATTTCGCATCCGTTACTTAGCCGAGCCATCTTTGATTGGTTCCTCCGCTGCTTGCCTTGATGGTACAAGTACCCTCATAAGGTCCTCGGCCGCATAGGTGTTCGGAAAGATTTCTGCGGCCTCGCGCACGAACTCTTCGCCTCGCAGATATCGCGGTGAAAAATGTGTGAGTACCAACTGTCGTGCACCGGACTCCGCCGCAAGAGTGGCTGCCTGCTCCGCAGTCATATGAAATCGTTCTTTCGCCTCGCTCTCTTCGCTACGCAGATAAGTTGATTCGCAAACCAATAAGTCTGCTCCGCTGGCCAATGCGCGAGCACCGTCACATGGTCTGGTATCCATAACGATTGAAAATGACTGGCCCTTTTTCGGCAACGATACATCGGCCAGGGTAACAGTTTTTCCAGCTACTTCCACGCTTCCGCGACGAGCAAGCTCACCGATGACTCGCCCGCGCAAGCCATGGTGTTCAAGTAATTCCGGTACCAGGCTCGAGCCGTCATCCTCCTGCACTCGGTAACCGATACACTCAACAGCGTGTTCCAATCTCCTGGCGACAATTCGAGAAGAACCACGGCGAGCCACTTCCATATCGCCCACATCCACAGGCACGGGGCGTGGAATAATCGTGGCACCGTCATAGAATATGGATGCATGCCTCAATCGTTCGTAAAAAATTTGCCCGCTGGCAGGATAAATGACCTCCACTGCATGTTGTGCTCGGTCCAGCGACAATCGCTGAATAACTCCTGCAAGACCGAGGCAGTGATCGCCGTGAAAATGAGTGATAGCTATGTGAGTAATGCGAGACGCACTAATGCCTGCATAAATCATCTGGCGTTGCGTACCCTCGCCAGGGTCAAAGAGAATGCCCAGGTCGTCCCACAATAGAAATACCGCGTTATGGTTTCGCAATCGCGTTGGAACCTGGCTGCTGGTGCCCAGAAAGATTGCCTCACGAAGCGACATAGTGGATTCTCTCTAAATAGGACAAACGCGGGCTATAATGACAACCGATGTTAGCGGATTGATTCTTGGACTCTTGCAACGGATTTCAACGTAGGACTTCAGGATAGCTTGAGTACCCTGGCGAACCTCAAGGATTGCCATCGAAACGATGGAATGCTTGAGAAGGGCGGAGTGAGGACCTTTCCGACGAGATGCAATTAACTTCGGATTGAGATTAAGCGCAAATGCCAGAGCAAGCCTCTTGACGCCCTGGCTGCCGATTACCGATTATACGATCACATCGCGTCTACCGCATCCTCAGAACAACTGCCGTAAAGGGTTCAAGCTCCAGCTTTCGAACGGAAATTGCCCCGGATACCTTCGGGGAAGACGAAATCAGCACCGAAGCATTATCGGAGGTGACGTTACACGAAGCAGGGTCGATACTTACCGTCTGCGCTCGATTACTCATATTCAAGGCGATCACCACTGTATCCTTCCCCTTGTTCCGCACATAAGTCAGCACATTGGCATCATCAGTATTAAGCGCCTTATAATCACCCTCACGAAGCGCTGGCTCGGATTTTCTCAATTTCAGCAACGACTTGTAAAAATTCAGAACGGAATCGGGATACTTCTCTTCGGTAGCGACGTTGTGCGTTTTGTAATTGCCGGCCACTGGCACCCAGGGCTTGGCCGTGCTGAACCCGGCATTGGTATCAGCAGACCACTGCATCGGCGTTCGCTCACCGTCGCGCCCTTTCTCTTTGGGCCAACCGAGTTTACCAATTGGGTCCTGCACCTCTTCCAGCCGCTGAGGATCACGGTTTTCCATTCCAATTTCTTCGCCATAATACATCACGGGAGTTCCTCGAACGGTGAGGAGCATTGCTGCAAGTAGCTTTGTGATGCGATCTTTAGTGTCGGAATCGTTAGCCATGCCGGCGGCATAACGATCGTAATGGCGAGTTCTATCGTGATTGCTATACAGAAAAGTCGGCCATCCGTCGGCAGAATTTTTGTCTATTTC
The DNA here is from genome assembly GCA_021732565.1 of Candidatus Obscuribacterales bacterium. Taxonomy (GTDB): domain Bacteria; phylum Cyanobacteriota; class Vampirovibrionia; order Obscuribacterales; family Obscuribacteraceae; genus JAKFUT01. The sequence continues at coordinate 4,747 of JAKFUT010000065.1, read as the reverse complement.
AGCAATTCGAGCGCGAAAGAGTGGCGCTGAAAGCTTGTCGACGTAGGCGAATCGAAAATTCATCGGTAACTGAATTTCATCATTGTTCCGACCATACATGCTTACCAGCCGGCTGATGTCTTCTGCCGTGGTCTCTCCCACAAGAACGGGATTATCTGGATATTTGTCGAGCACGCTCCTCAAATCACGCAATGCGGCATGGATTTCGGGTAGGAGCAAATAATTGTATTTGTCTTCCATGTTCGGATCGCCGTATGCATTTTTCCCGGGCTTGGTAGGATTGTCCTTAAGTTCGGGATCTTCATACAATGTGTTGATCGCATCAAGCCTGAACCCGGCGACACCTTTGTCAAGCCAAAAACGAACGACATCAAACATGGCCTTCTTCACCACAGGGTTGCGCCAATTCAAGTCTGGCTGCTGCGGATAGAAAAAGTGATAGTAGTATTGTTTTGTTTTGGGATCAAACTGCCAGGCTGAGTGACCGAAGAGCGCTTGCCAGTTATTGGGCGGCTGATCTTTGCTCTTGCCGTCGCGCCAGACGTACCAGTCTCTCTTGGGGTTGTCTTTTGATGAGCGTGACTCAATGAACCATGGATGCTTGTCTGATGTATGATTCATCACAAGATCCATGATAATGCGAATATTGCGTTTCTTCGCCTCGCGCACCAATTCGTCGAAATCAGCCATAGTGCCATATTCAGGGGCAATGGCGCAGTAATCTGAGATATCGTAACCGAAATCGACCTGTGGCGATGGATAGCATGGCGTCAACCACAAAGCACCAACTCCAAGATCAGCAAGATAGTCTAGCTTACCGGTAATCCCTTTCAGATTTCCCATGCCGCTATTCGTCGCGTCAGCGAAACTCCGTGGATAGATTTCGTAGATAACAGTATTCTTCCACCATGGCACTTCCGATGGTCTTGCGACGGGGCCACAGCGGAAACTGGAGCTCGGTCCGGCATTAGGAGTGGTGTCGGATGCGGTACCACCAGAATCTGCAATCACGGTCGGCTTGGCTGTGTTTAAGTCGCCAGGGGCGGAATTCTTCTGGCTGTTTCGATTCTGATGCACGCTAGCTGTCTGCGAAAAAACAGGCAAACAACCGTTTGCACAGATCAAGCAAGTGAGTGCGATATTGACGAGTTTCATGACCGCTCCAGCACAACTCATAACGAAGCCGCCAGTATAGCAAAGACTGCAACAGCGATGCGCTACCGATTTTCAGCGAGGCTGGTGATGCGAGCCATTCCAATAATATTGCTCAGAGAGGGCTTTTTCACATCTTTGCCTCCCTCTGCCCGGTAAGAAGCTTCCCGGTATCCGATGACTCTTTGGTCATTATCGAGCATGAGTCGTATCTAGCCCTCTTGAAGGCCGAGTTATCCAACTCCATGCAGCAAATTGAGCATGAAGGTACCATAGTCGTCCTTCATCGGCAATTCCAAATTGCGCATTATTCGCTGGCGTGTGGCGGTAACGGTCAATCCTGTCAACTTGTTCAACCCCGCCTTTGCATAAGTTTCCCAATAGAGACCGGATCCTCGACGCTGCCATGAGGGAAGGTCATTGTAGTTGACTCCCCGTTCGAACAACAGTTCGTTCTTGTTTGCCACGGACAATCCCGATACCATGCTCTCGGCAGTTTTCGGCGATTCCCCTGCGTTTCTCAATATCCAATAGCAATGCGCATTTAAGGCATTTCTATGGGCATCTTCGCTGCGCCAGCGAAAGTAATCTACCACTAGACCCTCATTGGGTAGCTCACAGATTCTGCAATCAAAGCAGGCGTGGTCTTGCAGACACAATGAAAACTTCGCGCTTGCTTCACCGGCCAGAATAGAGTCGTATTTTCTAATCTTGCGCTGGAAAGCATTTTCTTCCGGATGAAATAACAACGAGATCTCATCGCTCTGCGTGAACCCGTAGATTACCCGAAAGCCGCAGCTCATCAAGTGTTCAGTTGTGTCTAACATCATGTCTCGGAATCGCTCGTCAAACGGAGCCTCAAATTTGTGCGTTTCTTTGGTAAGGCGAGTGAAATTGCGCCCGTCTATGCGTGCCACCATATACACACCAGGCAAAACACAGCGATCGTCGTGCTCTTCGTAGATGCGCATTTTGGTATCAAGTTCATCGAATCTCACTGCTGCCACTCCTTCACCAGGAAGCCACCATCTGCCGCAATCTCCACATAGTATAGTTCATCGAATCCTTCAACAAACGATGGCAACTGAAGCCTCCGGGCGGTGGCGAGAACGCCTACATCGGGAATGCGACAGGCTCCGGCTCGCTTAGAGTTTCGCAAGAGTGCATCTTCTACCACTGATTTGAAGTAATACCCGATTACACGAAATCCTTTTTCTCTGGCGGGCACTATAAATCGGGCGCGATCATCGGCGGTCGGATTTGTATTGTCGATTACGAAGGGTTGCTTTCCCTCAAGGCAGGCAAGAAACAAAATCGTTTCACGATGACGTGTTTTGAGCATGTCGAGGCTGAGCCGAATGTGGGTATGGAAGAATTTCTCACGGCAAAACGTGGTTTTGCCGGAAGCCTGAAGTCCAATCAAAATAACGGCTTCCATGTTCACGCTGTCTCACGCTGATCCGGCATAAAGTGAGTGGCGGTCATCAAAATCACGCTCCTGTCTTAGACCGCCTTTTCGCAGCGCGCCGATCACGAAACCGGATCAGCCGGTTCGGGCTGAACGATTCCGTTAGAACGGGGCGAAAACTTCCGTTAGAAATTGGCGACGTGCCACTTGTCGTGCAAATGGAGAGCAGTATTGGCGCAGTGAATTCGGAAAGGTTCGTGTTAATCAGCCCCTGCAGCGGCTTGACCTTGCGACTCGGGGGAAGCATCCGTTTTGGGGTTGGCGTCACCGTGGAGCTTTTCCCAGCGCTTATAAACGTCGCCGTGCATCCAGGCGATAAATTTTCGGCCGTCCTTCAGTTCACATCCCACACAGATAAACTCACTGCTTCCCGCGGCATTATGCACGATAGAAGTAGCTATCCCGCCGAGCGGGCCCAGCAACTGCCCGTTAATCATCCCGATGATGTGTCCCACCGGCAGGTCGGAGAACGAGTCGAGGTTGTTCACCTTACGCTTCAGGCGAACCTTCATTTCTTTGATGTTCTGCTCCAAGGCTACGGGGAACTCTTGCTTAAGTTTCCCCTCAATTTCCTTCATTGCAGTTCCATCGAAATTCCAGAAACCCTTTGGAATATCACCGGCCAATACTTCTATATTCTGTTCGTCGAGACGGGGTTTGGCGGACACTTTCATTCTCACTTCTACGGGGAATATCAACAAAATCCATTATGCCCGTTTTTTCTAAATTCTGCTTGCCGTTCCCGCAAAGCCCCAAGGTGGTGACCTTTGTCACCCCGGGGGGAATAAAGCTGGGGGCATGATGGTAGACGCATGACATTTGCAGAAGTTGTTCTCTTGTTGTCAGTGGCTGTCGGCGGTGGATTGTTCCTTGCGCCGGCTTTTCTATGGGTACCTGACAGGAACACGTCGGGGAAGTCCGTTTGTTTCCCGCCTTGCGTGGGTATGCCGGTCACCATCCTGGACCAGCTTCGCGATATGCTTGGAAATCCGCCAGGCGGCATGGTTTACCCGCTAAATAGGCACTGGTGGACGATCAAGGATTGTAACTATGGAGCCAACGAGCTGAAGGCACAACTGGAGTATGTTGAGGATGTCGCAGCCATCGTGCGCCGGATGGATATGTGCTGGAGAATCCAGCCAGACCCGGGTAGTAGAAATTTTTTGGTGGAAGTGAGCTGGCGTGGTATTGAGTCGCCTTCAACACCAGTGCCATGCCAACGAATTGCTCGAACAATGCAGATGCTCACGGAAGACCTCATTCAAAAGCTTAACGCCACATTGACTCTGCGGATCACCGCATCTAAAGTCAGGAGTGGATTGTCGTCGGTCGTCCCTGCCCCGCATGGCCCGGGAAAACCTGTGGGAGATCTTGACCAACAACATTCACCAAAAGCGACTGGCAATCGCTTAAAGCCTGCCTGGCCAAGCCCCCAAGATTTCAATGAAGCGATTCAGGAGCCTCGCGTTGCATTTCCAGATACGCAGTTGCAATCCGGCATGCCGGAATTGAACATGATGGGAATGCCGAAAGTCGCCAGCGGAGCCTTTGCCAGCGTGTACAAGTTGGCATGTCCGACGCGTAATTGGGCGATAAGATGCTTTCTGAACCCGGTACGAGATCAGCAATATCGCTATCAACAGTTGAGCAAATACATTAAGGGCGAAGATCTCCGATGCACGGTGGATTTCGAATACGTCAGCCCGGGCATCAGGGTGGGCAAGGAATGCTATCCGATCTTACGAATGGAATGGGTAGACGGCGAACAGTTCCATATGTTTATCGAAGAAAGCATCAAGCGGGGCCACAGCCTCCTGCCTTTATTGTCGAAATTTCGAAGGATGGCAGAGTTGCTGCATCACGCCGGAGTTGCGCACGGTGATTTGCAGCATGGAAACATAATCATCAGAGATTCTGAACTGGTGCTGGTCGACTATGACGGCATGTATGTGCCTAGCCTCTCGATGGAACACAGCAATGAACTGGGACACCCGAATTACCAGCATCCAGCACGAGGGAAAAATCACTTTGGTCCTTATCTGGATAATTTTTCCACACAACTGATTGATACCACGCTTGTGGCGCTTTCTCTTGATCCATCGTTGTGGTGCCGATTTGACGGTGGCG
>JAKFUT010000294.1 GCA_021732565.1 Candidatus Obscuribacterales bacterium | reverse complement strand
CGAACAGTGGTGGACTTGGCGGCGGGGCCAACAGTGGTGGACTTGGCGGTGGGGCCAACAGTGGTGGACTTGGTGGCGGGGCCAACAGTGGCTCTGGTAGTTGTGGAGATCCACAGGCCCAGGGGTATCGTCAGAAGTGGTGGTCACAGCACGGTCGACAATATTCCAACGGATGTTTGTCTCCTGGCGGCAAGTAACATTACTTTCCCTCGTGGACAGTTCCCTGTCTTTCCGCACTGGTTCTGCAGCAAAGTTAATTGATCCTTCGCTCCGCTTTCGCGAGATTTGAGTGGAGTGTCCCATTATGCAGAACTTCCCAACCGATGTTGGCATGATCAGAAACCACTAGCGTCACTATCTTGATATCTGGCAAACGCATACTTATCTCTGCCCTGAAAGCAGAGAAACCCATCCTCACAGTCACCAACGACGCCGTCGTGAAATCGTTAAATTAAAGTGCTTGCGTACCGAGTTCGTGCGAATGATTGATTACCATAGAGAACCACCAGGTTCGAAGGCTCCCGCTCTTCAAACACAGTCACAGCAGCCTTTCGCATCAAATCGAGACCAACCTTTGTTGGCGCAAATAGCAGAGCAGTCCATTCATCAAGATCGCATACGTCTTGATTCCCTCGAGTCCTGGCTCGCCTAGCGGCGTCGTGCCCCGTCCCTTGGGGCTTTCGGCTGTAGTATCCCTAATTCGCGACTTGCTTAAACCGGCTCAGCGTAAGTATTTCCGAGATTTTTTCTGCGTTGGTGTTTGGCGATTGTACAGGGTTCGCGTTGCCGGCTTCCACTTCCTGCATGGATGAAAGTTCGCTGAGAATGGTGTTGAAACAAAGCTGCAAGCTTCCGTCATTTAAGCGTTGGCGGAGCACAGCAAGCAATAGAAATCCGAGGACGCAATATAAACCATGTACTCGAATTTTTGAGTCCGTCCAATGAAACCTGGGCCGTGGTGTGAAACAGTGTAATTCGTTGACTTGGTGAAGACGCAATTGTCGATCTCGATAAATGTTCCAACTTCGACTCAACGACGGCGACGTGTTGGTGTCGGTTGAATATTTAAATTCTCAAGTTCATCCTCAACTCTTGTATCGCCTTCTCGCTGAGCCAGTGCCCATAAGGATAGACCGACCCAGATAAATCCTACGATTCGCGACAAACATCGTTTGCCTTCTTCTGGATCTTGAACGAAGTTGCCGCTGAAGGCCGACAAGAACAGGGTAACAGGATCGGGAAAATCAGGCACCCCGGCACGAATCCAAGTAAGAACCAGTATTGCCATCAGGCTGTACGTGAGCCACACTCCAAGCGCTACCCAATTTGATCCAGGATCATAGAAAGCGACTTTTAAGCTGGCATCAGCTCTGGTGCGAAGAACAAACGGTCGCCAGAAAAATATCGCTGCTCCAAATGCACCGGCACCGGAGAGCATGGCAGGAATTGAATTGGCCATCCATGCGTGCGATGCATTTGAAATGCCGATTAAAAGCCACGCAGCTGAGCATGACAGTCGAAGAAACTCAAATTTGCACTTGCGCGGTGCAAGTAAAAGCAATATGGAACTAGCCAGACCGTAGATGCCCCAACAAATTGCCCACATCAAAATTTCAATAGACATTTTCGCTTTTTCGGTCTGATACCGGGCAAGCAAAGTCGCAGATTCGTCATCTTTCCCGAACAGCATAAAATATGCGTTCTGGAAGGATTTGTATGCGTCGGATTCGTGAAAGGAAGAGATTCGGGAACTAACAAATGAGCCGATTTGACCTTCCGCTGCGTAGTGCGCACCAGCGAATAAGTTATATCCTAAGGCACCGAGTATGGTGTCATTGGGTTCCTTCTTCGGGCGAACGCTAACCGGATGCAAGAAGTCGGGAGCATCCTGAAATCTCTGCTTCGCCCAAGTTCGGACGTTCTCCAGAGCACCTGCATTCTGTTCTGTGTATTTATTGTGTACAAGTACCATCGCCATTCCAAATGATCCGACTACGCGCTCGGCCAGAAGGCGGTTTGTTGGAAGCTTTGCTTCAAACCCGGGAAGCTCCTGCGCCGGTGAAACCAAGTCGAGAAAAGGTGCACGAGGTTTGACAAAAAACGATAACACTGATGCCGCTGCCACCGCCAGTAGTACCGAAGCTGCTACCCGCCTGCGCAGTGTCGTCCATTTTAGGGTGGCGCCACGCACATCGTCGGTGCGATCGACAATTTCAGGGGTGGACCCGGGTTGAGGCGTTTCGTAAGTTCGTTCTTTGGTCGGCGTCCCGTAACGTTCCACCACTAGGCCTCCAGTTACTTGTTCTGGTACACCTTACAAGAAACCATCTTTGGATACATTCAAAGATGCTCACCCGCGGGATGTAAGATTCAAAGCAGAAGCGTTCAGTTGTCGACTTATTAACGATTGGTATAGTCGACCGGTAATACCGTCAAATGGTCGTATTGTCGACGGTGCGCCCAGGGTCCGCTTGCATTGATGAATTATCGACCATTGTTATTGTCGAATCCAGGATCTGGAGTCGCGGTTGTCAGAGATTTGCAAATCGCAAAGATGAACAAGTAAGCGATGGATAGTCTTACGCGTCGAATATTTGTATTGTCGAACGGTGGAATTGTTCCACCACTAGGACTCCAGTTGCTGGTGCTGGTACACCTTACAAGAAACCCTCTTTGGATACATCCAAAGAGGCTCACCCACAGTAAGATTCAAAGCAGAAGTGTTCGCTTGTCGACTCATTGACGATTGGTATAGTCGACTCGTAATACTGTCAAATGGTCGTATTGTCGACGAGTGCGCCCGGAGTCCGCTTGCATTGATGAATTATCGACCATTGTTATTGTCGAATCGCCCTTAGACATCTAATTGGGTCAGGGCTCGTTTGAGTGGTCACCGTACGGCAGCCTTTTGGGCTTAGCGTGGTTTTTCACACTTATGCTGCCCGTGGGCGGAATTGTAGAACAGTCCGTCACCGAGTATCTGGATCCGATCCGTGTCGCTTCAGTCCTCCCGGTCTGGTGAATTCGGCAATTCCGCTGGCGGCCCACGGATGATGTCGTCATGTGCGAAAAAATATTACACAGGTGGGATATTGTCTACTTGACCATATCACCCGTGATATTCATTTTCGAAAAAGATACCAGTCGCGGTATCGTCAAGTCCCGGGGAGAGCGAGACGGATCGGATCCATAGCGCCTCTTTCTAGCTTCCCCAAGTCGTGCCGGGAACAACGATCTTGGGAAGGCGCAGGCGTTTGCCGAGAACTTTCATTTATTAACGTCAAATAATCAAAGGGCTGGTATATATCTGCTTGTATCACCCCGCCTTTGGACCCTTACCGATGGACCGTCCGCTCCTTGCTTCTGGTTTTTCTGATCTTTTGGCTCCCGCTCAGGGTTTTGGTGTTGAAGCCGGCCGCTCAATGCTATATACATGGCAGACAATGGCACAGTCCGCCATAGACTGCGTCGATCGAAACAGTAGTCTTCCAAGACTTCAATTAATTGATGCTCCCAAACCGGCCGATTTCGCAACCTCGGATTGGACGGCGCAACACCTCGGAAACGCTGTTGGTATTGCAGTTCCCTTCTATTTGTTGCACAAGGGTGTTCATGGTAGCACCGACAAAATATTCGGTAAGTTGGGGGAACAGAGCCTTCGTCGGGAAGTAGCGATGGCTACCACGACCGGATTCCTCTACGGTTCAGTCCTCAGTCCTTTGGACCCGGCTGACACTAGAAATCCCCTCCAGGCACGTTTTGAAAATGGCGCAACACTGGGATTGTCAGTTGGTGTTATGACGTACTCAGCGTTGAGGATTCAAGCTGGCGGCCAGGCACTATCAGCAAGAAGACCACTATTGGGCGGGGCGCTCAAAACGGATTTGGTGGCAGGTGCCCTCTCCGGGATTCCTGGTGGCTTAATGTATTCGGAAATGAATGCTCTCACAACTCATCGACGATTGTTGCCGACATGGAGAGAAGTGGGTGACTCCGTCACCAATTTCAGCATGGTAGGTGCAGCATTAGGTGTTCCTGGCACTATTAAAGGTAAACCCTTACTGGGAAATCCGTTTGTGCCCGTTAAGGCGCCTTGAGTTGGTCATGGTTCTGACCTTGTCCAGTCTTCTCACCGGATTTGCCGATTCCCTTGTTCTTGCGCGATTTATCGCAATCGTCCTTAAGTCGTCGCCGGTGGTTGCGAACGCGCTTCGGTTTCTCACTTCGCGGAAGCCGAGGGCATTCAATTTGAGTGTATTCCACAAGTGCAGTTTGTAAGTGTTCCACACGCATGTCTACTCTGAAAGACGTCTAGGTGGGAAAAGCCTCCATCCACGAATTCGCAAAACCCGGTAGAATACCACCTTCAGAGAAGCATGTTCGCAAGCATGCGTTTAGAAGGTGGAACAGTGGTCAATTATTTCTTGATTCTTGGAATTTCTGAAAGCGCCGGAGAAACCGAGGTCAAAGACGCCGTGGCGAGTCTGTCGGAAAGTCTCCGCCCCGATAGATTCACTGGTAATGTGAAGGCTCAGGCTGAACAGTCTATTCGAAAAATTACAGAAGCGGGAACCGTTCTCTCAACCCCGGATGGAAGAGCAAAACATGCAGAGGATGTACGGGTCGCTGGAGACTCAGTAAAGCCGGAGCAGCTCAAATGTTTGATTGGTCATTTATGTGTCGCGGCGGGAATCATAAGCTACAAGGATCTGCTTGACGCTATTTCCAAACAAACCGATATAGATCTTCCTCTTGGCCAGATCCTGCAGGAGCGGCGGCTCCTATCTCAGACGGAGCTGGAGGGGATGTTGATGGGACAAAAGCTATATGGCATTCCCAATCGTCCATTGGATTACAACACGAAGCGTCTGATGGAACTTGGGCTGGTCTCACTTGATATGGTCAAAATCGCGGTGATTGATCAACAGACTTCGATGGATTCAATAGATCAGCTATTACTCAAACGCGGGTTTGTCGATCCTTTCCTCATTGCAGCGTTGACTTCTGGTTCAAGCGCACGTAATTAAATTACCTTTCCGGGCGTCAGAAAGTTACTTGATGAGTTGTTCCAGATCGCCGCACATCACTTGGGCGGAAAGTTCTCATGATAATTCGCTTTTTCATATTGCTAGTGAACTGCCCATATGTAACATGTGTATGACCAAGAGGGTTTAGTCCACGCCAGTCTTCTGGCGTCATGCGCTCAGCCCAAGCTGGTTCACTGAGAACTTCTTGGAGCATCAACGTGTTGACGTAAAAGAGAGACCTGCAACAAATGCAGACAGAGCATGGACAGCTCTTGGTCCTCGATATTGTTTGATGGAATTTTACTTTTTACTGTTTTGTCCGAAATGAATAAATCGAGGGATGGCCGTTAACACTGGCTAGAATTCGCGTTGCCCCTGGATTCGTGCGATCAGACCTTGTCGCTCGGAGCGAGAGATCGAGCCATAGGTTAGTGTCCTGTTACCCTCTTCAACCAGTCACAGTCTGCGCAACCTTTACCCTTCAGCAATTTTGGTCGAAGTTTTACCGCAATTGCGTATTCCTTCTTTCCTTCTTCTTCTTTTCCCTCACCAGCTAGGGCTGACCCAAGGTACCAATGTGCGGTGGCGTTATTGGCATCGTACTGAAGGGCTTTGCGAAGTGGTTTAATTGCTCCTAAATAGTCACCCCTATAAACAAGAGTCTTTCCAAGCGTTGAGTAAGCTACCGAAAGTTTCGGGTGACTCTTTGTCAGAATTTGCGCTGCAGCCACAGCCTTGTCTACCTGCCCCGCATCAAGAGCAGCGGTAATTGCCTTAACCTCGCCATCAAGATTCTCCATCGCATAGGCGGCCCCCGAGAAACCGAAGACGAGAAACAGGATAGCTACCAACCTGAATGTGTTGAACAACAATCTGTTCTCCCGGCAAGTCGAAATGTGGTTACATCTATTGATTGAACATCAGCAATTTCTTTTTGTAGTCAATTAGCCTTTCGGTCAGTGGCTGCTTCTTACCGGCAAACATTGAGAACCAACCAATGCGCGAGTTAACGATTATCAAACCAGCCACTTGCCTTATTTCGGTAATCTGATCCCACTCAATTACTTTGCTTTCTCTGCCCGTTCGAATGTAGAGCCCTGAACGCCCGGCTCGTATCAACTGTGGAGTCTTTATCAAATTTAGCCAGTACCAACCCAAAGACAAAACTGTAATCAGTATCATGAAAAGTAAGTTTGCGGGAGCCACGGTGAACTGATGACCAGCATCCAATGACCAGTCAGCGATTGGCCAAATGATGAACACACCAATGGTAGTGGCGGCACAAGCTCTGACTATGTCAAAGGTGCCATCTTGAACCCGGTGATTGAGTTCATAAGTTACCTCGGGTTGAGCCATTCGAAGAGCTATAAGGTCGAATAGCCTTGCACTGTCCGTAAGGTCCTTTGACAGAAGGAACTCCTCTCCGGTTTTACACTGTAGGAGAAACTCCTTTGGTTCTATCGTTCCTGCCGGAAAACAATCTGCCATATCTAACCAGCGAATGTTGCGCTTTAAGCACGGTGATCTAAGTTCCAAGCCTGTTTCAGACGCTGTTACTGCTAGGACATGGTATCGGTGGCGACGGAAAAACGACATAAGAAGGAGGCATAAGCCCAGCCAGAGCGTGATGGCCAGAACGTCTAATCTAGATGCTCCAACATTTTGATATTTAGCAATGACAAATATTGGAATGGTTAAAATGGAAACTAAAAGTTGCTGCATCCCGGCATTGGCGTAAGCATTTGTTTCCCGTCCATCTCTTTTCCTCGACCAACGCGGAGACCAAATCGGGCCGGCGGAGGGGATCTGCCACCACTGCTTGAGCGCTTTGCCCTCTAGACGATGCACAGATGTTCCAGCGGGCACCAATGAGTTTTCGTCGTTAACCATTTTTACTACCCGTTGCTCCAGAATTACCGACCAGGATTCTAATGAGCATCCAATTGATTGCTATTTCCGATTTCGACAAACTGTACTGGCAGTTCCCCATTAGAAAGAGTATATCCGAAGGTCCACAGGTTGGCATTTTCCAAATGCCAACCTGTGGAGAAGTCCTGATAAGGGGGCTACAGAGATTCATAAAAGGACCTTTGCTTTCCGGCGCGATCAAATTCTTACATGAAGTCTGCCAAGAAAGCTCAGCCTACTCGAATTAACTGTCTGGAGATGATAAGACATGGTGCCCTTTGGTGATATCTATTGGTCACTATTTGACTCTCTCGATACTTCAGGAAAAAGTATGGGACCCGATTACCAACCTCGAGTAAAAGAAGGCTCTCAAAACCGATCCTGAGTGATGCCTGAAACCTCTCACTGAGATTGGATTTCGGGGTGCTGTTATGGCGATGAAACATAATATATATTATCTGACGTTCGGAATCGTGCGGAGTGAGGCTGATAACGCGCCGTGGATGATGTATCGGGCGGAGTCGCGCCAAAATAACTTCGAATAGCGGTCAAACTTTATAAGGAGAGGGCATGAAAATTGCGGTTATGCGGAGCATCAAATAAGATTCGCGCTCCTGAAAAACGCTGGAAGTGGCGTGGATTATCGTCAATCAAATAGTCTGCGCGAATCACGCTCTTGTCACCACAAAACACAAAATTCATTGGCGAGATGAACGGGAAGTGTGTGACCAGCCACTCGTACTTCGCATCAAATGAATGAGGCACTTCCATTGCGGCCGTGGTGATGAAGACCTCGTGGTGTTCACAAAGTTTGCGAAGAACATTCTGCGCGTGCGGCATCACTTTCAGATCCGCAAAGAAGTCTCGACTGTGCACCAGGTTGTCAGCTTTCTCCCAGTTTTCCATTGGTATTGCCTGATTGAAATGCTTAGGACCGGCTTCGTTCCGCAGTCGGTCGGGTCGCAGTCAAACTAGTAAGGTCAAACGGACGAAATTCCACCCCGGATGGTTCGGCTGAGCGAAAATCTGGACGAGGATTCGGGTTGAGCAAACTAACAAGACTGTCGCTGCGAAAACCAAGTTGAATACCAACAGCTTCGGTGAGTTTTAACGGACACCAGGCCAATTGCCAGGGGATCGGAATCAGGAGCGGTCTCTTGCGCTCCTTCGCAGCGAGAATTCGCAACACATTAGCAAAGCTTACGGGCTTGGGGCACGCGGCAATAACAGGTTCAGTGATTGCGATCTGTCCTCCCACCGCACGACAGACAAGCTTACCGAGATCTTCTTCATGGCATAGATACAATGGTTTTGAAGCACCCGGTACGGGAATTAGTGGAAGTTTGGCCGCGACTTTCTTCAGTGAAGCCACCATTCCGCCCGCCTTATCTCCACCATATACAATACCGGGACGTATGGTTACACCGCCGAGCTTTCGAACCGCTTGCTCAACCGATAGCTTCGCCTGCCCGTAGATCGATTTACAATCGTCATAAGCACTGATCGATGAAATGAACACGAATCGATTTATAGACTGCCGGCGCGCGTCTTCAAATAAGCGAATCGATCCTTCCACGTTGCATTTGAATAAGGCATCGCGATCAATACAACTAAAATCATAGGCGCAGTGAACTATACATGCATCCTTCGCGTGCGAAATTTCGGGTAAAGCATCGCCAAGCTGATAGGCCACTGCCTCGTCGCCATCTTTGCATTTAGACGGATCTCGAACCAGGCGCACTACCCGATATCCCGCGCTTTGGAGACTCTTGCAAAGAGAATTACCCACGTATCCGTTCGCACCGGTAACGTAACAAGTTAATTTCGCCATCGCTAATTACCACCAATGGATTGAGTCGTCGTGCCCTGAGCATTTCCCGTACGCTTGGCTATTCTAGCCAGATTAAATCCGAAGAAGATTTCCGAATACACCACTACTATCCCCATGGCAAGCTGAAACGACCCTGGAGCCAGATATCGTGACAGCGTCACCTGAGTGGTTAGCGCATGAAAGAAGTCAAATATCAAAGCCGACATGACAATGGCTATTCCAAAAATTGCACCAGTGGTGCTCAATCTTCGCAACCATGATCCAAGAATAATTCCGGTAAGAAGAACTACCAGATTCGTGGCTGGATTTATGAAATCTAAGAGCCAAAAGACCGGGCCGTTAATCGAATCCCTGACGAGGTTTTTGTTCTCAGGCGAAAAAACTCTATCTGTTATCCGACTGGTGTCCTCGCACAAGTGCGACCACATGTCGGATATAGCCGAGTGTTCGAGGATGCAGCGATTGAGGTATCCCCAACGAATATTAGGAAAGTTCCAACCGGAACCCAGCGCATCGACTGTGTCATTGGATTTGACGACGGCGAACTGGTAGACCCGATTTTCAGTGGACAGTAGTTCCCTCAACTGCGTATATTGGAGAAAAAATGACTTCACTTGAGCCCAGTAATAGGGATCGGGATTGCGCAAGAACAATAAAGTGGCCGCTGTCGTCGCTCGACTCAATTCAGCTGTGTTGCATGCTCGTTGGTAACTCTCTGCGCTGTACTCCTGGCGAACAATATCCTGGATTCTCTTGTAGATTGAGGTGAAATCGTACATCGTTTGATCGCTGTTTGGTAACTGTAACAGCGAACGGAATGTCGCTTTTACAAGAGGATCAGTTGTCTGTGAAGCGAGCTTGGCATAAGTTGGCTCGCGGTCTCGATTCTCAATGTGTTGCCAGCCACGAGCCATGAGCTGTACTCCCCATAGCCCAACGGGAACCGAGCCTCCGGGACCGCTTAACTTATAGAGCAGCGAGGAAATCGATAGACCGCCTATGGTTCCCATGGCACATAAACCAACGATCACAACGAACTGTTTCATCCGTGTCTTTCGCTCGCCACTTGAAAATAATATCTGTGCCAATGCATAAATGGCAATGGCACTCGCGAACAATACGAAGGTATGACGGGTAACGACACAGAGCGTGCAAGATAATGCCAGTATGATGAGGTCGCGCAGCAGAGGCTTTCGGTGTTTGATTATTCGCAGACTGGCTCCAAAGAGAAGAATCTGTTCTGATACAGCCAGGCTCTCTGTCATGATTCCGCCAACGATCAACGACACGTAAAAGTTAAGAGCAATTACCAGAACAGCGAAAAGTTTTTGCCTTACGGTGTTGAAGGCGGTGCCAAGATACAGCATGGAGACTGCAAACAGCCCATACTGGATACAGAGCAATACATTCAAGAACATGTGCCCCATGCCGAATACATGTTTGAGTCCAGCGACTAACATGACATATAAGGGAGGCATGGCACCGAGTATAGATAGCGGTGCACGTAATGTGGTGAATGTGTCCAGAAAATTGAAAATCGGTGGCAGCGTACCGATTCTGACTGCCAGTAATAATGCAATTGACAGAATCAACCATCGCTCATTGCGGAAGAAATTCTGTATGGGCAAAAAGATCTGCTGGATTGTTGCAGCGGCCGCCGGAAATCGTGCAACAGTTTGATTCAAGCCACGCTGGAAAGCCGTCAAAGAGAGTGTTCCAATTGCCAGGGCAACCAAAAATCCATAGCAGCCAAACCGGACCCATGTCTTCAGCTCCAGTTGCGATACTGCGGTCACTTTCGTTTCCGGTGTGTTCGCATCACCACCTTTACCGGGTAGGGAGAACCAGAGGAAACTTCCTTTTTGGAAAAATGTACCACCGCCTTCTTCGCGGACAGATTCTAACGAAGCGGGTTTCAACGCTTGCGCCTCAGCTTTCAGCACTGCACCGTTGAGCAAGTTGGAATTGGTATTCAAAAGCGCTGAGACTCTCGGCTGAGGCATGTATGTAAAGAACGCATGTCCCTTCTCTTTGAACAAAGGTAATGGAAGACTTGTTTCTACCGTCCAATTGCCCTTTGTCACCCAAACATCGAAGATGGCGAATGAGATAAGACCGAGTGTCGCAATCAGAAGAAGAGTCCCACGCCACAACGGAGGCCTATCAACAGCAAGAACCGAATTGGTAGTTCGCTGAGAGATGAAACTAACTTCTCGGCTAAGGGTGGGCGGTGTAGAGCGCAATTGCGGGCTCCTTGCAGGAAGGGCTACATCATAACAACCCCGCCATATGCGGCGGAGTGTCCGTAGATAAGAGAACCTTCACGAGTGTAAGGTTGCAATGAATCAATTGTCCGCAAATTACGGGGGCGCCCCGATTTAGTACATTCGGAGACCAGCACTTCTATGGGTCTAAAACAGACCTCATTCTGGCTGAGAATACTTAAACTTCCTCATTTGCGTCGTTTAGTGTTACTAGCCGGCCACTCGACTGGTCTAGTTTCATTGAAGAACCATTAATTCGATGCTCTGTGCCTGCTTGTCAGGACACCAATAAAGTCACTTGACGACACCTTCGGTGGTATCTTTTTCGAGAAAGAATATCACCAGCGAGATGGTCAAGCAGAAAACATCCCACCATCGGTATGTTTTTCCGCACATGACGACATCATCACCGGTATGTGTCCAACAGTCAGTTCAGCATCAATCACCCGGTGTCCGCCTCGCTTCAAGAGAGCCAGGTGCGATTCAGTCACCCAGTCTGTATCCGATTCCGTGAAGATTTTGAATGATGGACTTCTTGGGCTCAGTATCGATTTTTTGCCGCAATTTTTTCATCAAAGATCTCAATGCTTCCAGCGAGCGATCCTGTTCGTCTGACCAAACGCGCCGTAAGAGGAAATCTGGTGACAAGACTTTACCGGGATTACGCATGAACACCTCAAGCAATGCAAATTCTTGCTTGGTTAATCGGATTTCGGTTCCGTCTCGGGTCAGGCTGAACGCCGGCAAGTCGAGAACCATATCTTTATAGATCAGACGATCATTTGTTGCACCAGGCGCGGTGCCTCTTTTTAGCAAAGCCTTTACACGCCACAGGAGCTCTTTAAAATGGAACGGCTTAGTCAAGTAGTCGTCGCCGCCTGCGAGAAAGCCACGTTCCTTGTCCTGCAGTCGATCATGACCGGTCAAGAAAATAACGGGCGTAGTACCGCCTTTCGAGCGGTAGCGAGTGCACAAGTCAAGCCCTGTAAGCTGTCCGGGCAACGTCACATCCATTACTATGACATCATATTCCGCTGTGTTAAGTTTGTAATCAGCATCGTCAGCGGTTCCGACGCGGTCGACTACATAATGCTCGAATTGGAGCACGTCCTGAATAGCGAACGCGAGATCATCATCGTCTTCGACAAGAAGTATTTTTGCCATATCAATGCCAGCTCGAATCGCTCCAAATTTAGCACGTGTACCTCAACTATTGTCGGACACGTTCCAATTAAGCAAACAAGTTAGTGCGAGTTGGCCATTGCGCCAAATGCCATTGCAGATCTTTTACTTGCCAATAACGCTTCACCACTTGTCGGACGGTGATGTGGAAGCAAGTTGCATGAGTTTTCGGTTTACCAATCTAGACATTCTGTTCGTGGGTAGTGCTGGTGAGAAAGAGGAAAGGCTACTTCAATGAAATTTATTACGAAAGAAAGGCAAGTCCTATGTTCGTATGTTTGTATTGTTAACCGGTTTGCAGAGGGATGACTGTTGACCAGGGCTGGCAACCTCATCAAAAGTTGACTAAGGCGATGGTGCTAGCCCATTCTGAAGAGACTGGTTTTCTAGTTCTTCCAGACTGTGAGCTATATGGACCCAAGATCAACCGTGTGTCATTGAAGTGGCGGCAATGACGGGATCATATCGCCCCTGGTTGGATTGAGGAATCGAATAATTTACGACGAACGGGAAGTCGTATGTTCACATAATTGTATGTCCGTATCGTCGTATTGTCGACAAGTCTACTATTTAATAGGTGGAATATCCATCTGGTTGACTTGTTCACTGATCGACCAATGAACAGAAGAGGGACGCTACAAGATTACGACGTAGAAGTCGTATGTTCGCATAATTGTATGTCCGTGCGGTCGTGTTGTCGACTAGTCTACTATCCAATAGGTGGAATATCCATCTGGTTGACTTGTTCACTGGTCGACCTGAATTTAGAAGAAGAGGGACATCGTGACTACAAGATCATGCGCAACTATATGGACCCAAGATCAACCGTGTGTCATTGAAGTGGCAGCAATGACGGGATTTCATATCGCCCTGCGGTTGGATTGAGCCCGGGTATTGCAAGGATGCTCCTCATTTCCAATCACAGCGAACGAGGAGTAAGCGTGTCGGTTTCCGTAGCGGAAGGCGTTATCCCCACAGCTTGCCATGCTTTCTCCAGTTTTGGCACTTCCTTGCTATACCCTAACTTCTTTGCGCTCTCGACGGTGTAATAGGCGAACTGGGCGAAGCTCGGAGAGCAGCCCCGGGCGCCCGTTGTAGCCCCACCCGCGGAGCCCGCCGCGGCTCTGGCCGCATACCAGATTTTGCCTGGCTTTTCCCATGCGTTCCCGCCCACATCGATCGCAAATAGCGCAAATGCTCGATTGGGGATTCCGCAGTTTTCATGCACCCCTCCCCAGTCGCTACGCGCAGCTATTGGTAATTTAGCGTAGTCTTTCATGTGGGCGGGTTGAGTATCTTTTCCAATCCTTGGATCATCGAAAGCCGTACCAGGGTGGAGCATATTGCGCATCGCAACCCCTTTAATGCCAGGCTTCCAGATTCCCTTGCCGATCAACCAGTCAGCATCTTTGGCCGACTTCTTTTCAGACCATTGTCTGATGAGTTGCCCGAAAACGTCAGAGATGTGCTCATTCAACGCACCAGATTGCCCTTCATACTTTAAATCGGCTTCGAATTCAGTGACCCCGTGCGTAATTTCATGGCCGATTACATCGAGAAGAACTACAGTAGACATGGCACTATCTGCGCCCGGAGAACCGTAGACCATCTGATGATTTAATGGTGTCCAGTAAGCATTACCGAAGTTTTGACCGAAATTTTCAGTAGCAATGAACTTCATTCCTTTGCCATCCAGGGAATTGCGGCTGTGAACAGTAGAGTAGAAATCTCGAACCATTCCGGTAAAATCGTAGATTTGATCAATCTCAAACTTGTCGGTGGGTTTTTCGCCCTCAAAGCGAACCCTCGTTCCCGGAAGCTGAGAATCACTGAGCTGTTTGCCCTCCGCATCATACAGTTCCCGTACGGAACCCCCATCTGTTGCTCGGGGAAAAACCGCCCTGCTGGATGAAAATGATCTCTCCAATTGCTGCATGTAATTCAAAGTCGAGTCCAGCGACCTGTCACCGGGATTATGTTGCTTCATCCTTTCGAGAATGTATCGGGGTACAAATCCAACAGGGGCTGGAGTTTCTGCTTGCGGCGACGATGCAGTGGAAACTTGATCTTCGCCGCTCGTATGTTTGAGCACAAGAGAAACCACTGTTGGTCGATCAGGATTAGTATTAGTTATAAACACCAAACCGTTTCCGGGTGCCTTCTCCCCAAGCTTGTAGACATTGTCATTGGACATGACCTCATAGTCTCCAACGTGCCGCGGAGTGCCGGTGAGAGCACGATCATCGATGGTGGCGTCGGCGGTGCTCAATTGTTGGTCTACATTGAGAGGATTATTTGCCAGCACTACAAACAATCGCTCTGTTCCGGTAGTGTCATCGAACTTGATTAGACCATGTGGCGGCACAATATACTCTTTTCCGGCAGCCAGTCTGTTATCCTCTGCTGAATCGGCCGGTGGATATAGAATCGATTTCCGCCCCGAACTTCCTACCAACACAATATAGGCCTGAACCGAGCGCGCGCAGCGCAGATGAAGCCGTATCCCGTCGCCGCTCTGAAAAGGGAAGCGGTTATTACATAGAACGATCGGAGTGTTTGGTCGATGCAGCTCAATACAGTAGGCTACTGCGGTGCCATGTTCGGTGTTGGGATCTTTGAGTTCCTGATAGAACATATCTCTTGGAGTGGCGTTCCCTGCTTCTGCAGTCACATAACACAGAAAGACTGCACAGAGAGTAAGCAGGACCCAAATCAACGCCGACGTTAATCGTTTACCGGGTGAGAGCATGTATTTTCTCCGACAAAATTCTCGTATGTGTTTGTACCGCAAAGACAAGAAACAATTTCATCGACGGGTCTTTGGTGCTTTTCCACATAGATTTATTAGCATGTGAGTCTTGAATCCAATCGCCGACTGGAGGAAATTGCCCTGCAAGCTACAAGTATCCTTCCTCAATGCCAACTATTAATAACTGAAGGATTCGAGATGATCTAATAATCGAACGATTCCGAATCTTCACTGATGTTTGGTTGGTCGCTATTGCGGTCTTCGAAGACCAATGAAAACGTGCGATGTAATGAGGAGAATGCACCGGAAAAACTTTCGAAGCATGGTTTTGAACCCCAAATCGGGCACATAGAAGTTGATCCTGCAGACCAATTTTCGTCGGCAAACCGGCATAAGTCAATCAAGGTCACACCATACATGTTATGTCACCATCATTGCCAAGGTCGAACCTCAGACGAGTCAGGTAAGGCGATTCGTTGACATGTAAATCAACACGAATAGAGATCAAGCAGTGTCGATGTCGAATTGATTCATATCAGATGATGGTTGCAAACCCGGAAATAACTATGCCTAAATCTTTATCAATGTGCGCTTGCAAAGTCAGATTTGCACTGCTGATTGGAGTACTTTGTTTTTCACCGTTCATATCGGGCTGCTCGACTTCAACCAGTGAGAAATCCGATCGAACAAAGTCAGATCAACCGGCTGCTAATCGAGCCACCAGCGCTGACGCGCCGATCGCGTCCGTGAATCCACGAGATCTCTTCTATCAGGAACTAAAAGATCCGCAAGCTGAGGCGAAAGCACTTTCGCTGGCTTACGCCATTGAACTGAATCGTCCTGGCTGCCAGCCTCGTCTCGTCACCAACAAGGAGGAATTTGTCAGCGGCGACTCCATCAGATTACGTGTCAAGTCAAACATGGCGTACTATCTATACATCAAGTGCAAACAAGGAAGTACAGGAGAGATTGCAAGTTTGTATCCACCGATAGGGGGAGAAGATAATCGACTGGAACCGGGGCAAGAATGCTTGATACCCAAGAAGGGACTGATCACCTTCGACAATAAACCTGGCAGTGAAACCTTGATGCTTATTCTCTCTCGAGAGCGACTTGAGGAGCGAGATCTGCATTTGCAACCTGATCAACCGAATAATGTCGCCACCATTGTTCCGTCCACATTGACAGGTCACCCTGAGCAGGTTGGTAATACAACTGTCTTAGGTAATGACAATAATCAAGACCCATTTGTGTATGTCCGAAATAGCGACTCCAACAATCTGAGACTGAATTTTGAATTGACTCACGCTGGAAAATCCGGCGACGGAGACCAGCCAGTAACAGCGAAATGGGCGGTTTTGGTCGGCATCGATAAGTTCGCTCATATACAAGGAGCCTCCACTGGTTGCACCGGTGACGTGAAGAATATGTCTGCGTTCTTGACCAAGGAAGCCGGATTTCAACCCGACCACGTAATTACGTTGACCGATTCCGGCGCCACAAAGCAAAACATCATGCGAACTCTTGCAGATCTATCTCCCCGCATTAAACAGGGCGATCTGGTATTACTGTCCTTCTCAAGTCATGGCACAGACAAGACCGACAGCGGCGAGAACTATATTGTCACTTATGATTTCGATTGGAACGACGTTGGCGGTACAGGAATCCGCATGCAGGACTTGAGTAGCCAAATCAAATCGAACATCCGCAGCGAGCGTATTGTCGTTTTGGTTGATACCTGTCACTCTGCCAACTCGCGGAAGCTCACGAGGCCAGAAGACGACTTGAGGGGGCTATTGACCGGGCGTGGCCACATCATTGTCAGTTCGTGCTTGCCCGATGAAGAAGCTTTGCCGATAGTAGATTCGAATAACGCACCGGTTGCAGGCTTGTTCACAACGTGTCTGATTAAGGGCTGGCGCAAAGATCATATGCTGAAAGTCGCGTTCCAAAATGCCGGACAAGAAACCGCTGCAGAAGCACAGAAAAAGGGACACAACCAGCATCCGGCTTGCTACTCTCAGTGGAGAGGTCCTGATGTGGATATCTACTCCGCACCAGCCAACTAAATCGTATGACACAACACCAACAAGAAATCCGAACTTGGACAAATTTGACTGGCAGGAGTATCCACGAGACGTCCTATGGTTGAAGTCGAGCGGATTCTACTGGTGAACATCCGACAAGATTGGACTGTCAAATCAATCAATAGGCTCAGTCAGTCGGGTCAATCGCTGCCAGCTGATTAATCCCGTTGAGTTTTGTATACGGACCTGCCTTAATGGCAAACTGGAAATCGGGCATTAATCAGGGCATTTTCAAAAGTTTCTTCAACTTAGACAGGAAACCCTCTGATTCCGGTTTCGCCTCAGATTGTTGTTGAGCTTCGGCCAGGGCTCTAATGGCTGACACTGTCTCGCGACCCAGTTTGGTGGAGTCGGTTTGATTGGGCGTCACCACGCCTGACGAACCACTCGATGAAATGCTAATGCGCTTGCTATCCTGCGATCTTCCACCAGACAAAGATGACGCTTGCTTGCTTCCTTTGATGGAAGACAGCTCTCCATGGTTGAACTTGGACTCGATTTTGGCGGCAGGTTGCCACTCAGGGTACTCCTCCTCGTCGGATTGTGCGGCCATTTCCTGACTGGTTGTCTGGCTTAATCTTTGATGTTCGTATGTCGCCTGAGCTTGCTGCCTAATCACGCGCTGGGCGCCCGACTGAATATTTCCGGCTCCTGTGGGGGATGATGAGTCTCGTGGATTATCTAATTCGAACTCTTCGTCTTCTGGAATGGTGAAATTGCTCATCGTACCTACCCTTTGGACCGATGAAGATCAGAGGTCCGTGCACCTTCAGACTTTATGCCTCTTTGCAACGTGTCGTAAACCCGGATACACCACATTTCCATCAAGTTGCGATGTAGTCTCCTGAGGACATCCATGCTCCTGTTCACGGGATCGACCGGTCGACTCAGAGGGACTGTCGGATCTGCGTTGCAAAGGTAGGCGTAATTTAGCTCGCCTAAGGGTTGATGGCACTGGTCCAACCGGCCATGCGCCACCATCAGCGGATTTCGTGATGCTCTCAAGATGCCATGAAGTCTATAATTACAAACATTGCTTTTGAGGTAAGCCAAATGCCAGCCGGAATAAACGCGGTAGCAGAGCGGAAACCTTTGACTAAGTATTACATTAGACAGCATGGTGAAGACATGCCGGAAATCCGAAACTGGAAATGGCCGTACTGAACATGGCCATGGCTGCAGGCGCTCTCAAATAACGCTATCTCACATAAAGGAACTGTCATGGGCACAACTCAAATCGAAACGATTGTACAGGTAGAAGACGACCGCACCGGCACAAGTATTGAGACGCTGCGCAGAGCACTGGCGGACAACCTGTTTTACATACAGGGAAAGTTTCCGGAGATCGCCACCAAACATGATTACTTTATGGCGTTGGCATACACAGTTCGAGATCGGTTGTTGCGCCGATGGATCACGTCACGAGAGAACATGCTGAAGAAAGATGTGCGAATTGTCGCGTACCTGTCAGCCGAATTTCTGATGGGCCCGCAATTGGAGAACAATCTGGTCAACATGAATCTGTACGAGCCTATAAAACAGGCTGTCACCGAATCTGGTCTTGATTTCGATGAGCTGGTGCAGGAAGAAGAAGAACCCGGGCTTGGCAATGGTGGATTGGGACGACTAGCTGCGTGCTACCTCGACTCATTGGCTACATTGAACATTCCTGCAGTGGGCTATGGCATACGGTATGAGTTCGGCATCTTCGATCAGGAAATTCGCGACGGGTGGCAAAGAGAAATCACAGATAAGTGGTTACGTCTTGGAAATCCTTGGGAAATTCCCCGGCTTGAGGGCGATGTGCAAGTCAAACTTGGCGGTTACACGCAGGGGTATCACGATGATAAAGGCAGCTACCGTGTAAATTGGTACCCGGAACGGCTAATAAATGGCGTGCCGTACGACGTTCCGGTGCCGGGCTACAAAACCAACACAGCCAATACTTTGAGGCTTTGGAAGGCAGAGTCGCCCGAGGTATTCGATTTCCAGGCATTCAATGCCGGCGATTATTTGGGCGCTGTGGGCGACAAGGTCGTATCTGAAAACGTGTCTAAGGTGCTTTATCCGAACGACAATCTTTCCCAGGGAAAGCGTTTGCGACTGGAGCAACAGTATTTCTTCGTATCGTGCTCGCTGCAAGACATGATACGCATTCACTTGTTTGAGGGAGACAGTATCGAAACCTTCCACAAGAAGTTTGCCGTACAGCTCAATGACACGCACCCTTCTGTCGCTGTCGCTGAGTTGATGCGTTTGCTTATCGACCTCCACGGAATTGATTGGGAAACTGCATGGTCAATGTGTACAGCGACATTTGCCTATACCAATCACACTCTATTGCCCGAAGCCTTGGAACGTTGGCCTCTGGCTCTTTTCCGTGAACTTCTTCCGCGCCATATGGAAATAATCTTCGAAATTAACGGCCGATTCCTTGACGATGTGCGCAAGAGATTTCCCAATGATGAGGAACTGATCTCACGACTTTCGCTTATTGACGAGTCTGGCGAAAAATACATTCGCATGGCGCATCTTGCCGCTTGTGGTAGCCACTCAATTAACGGAGTGGCGCATCTTCATACCGAGCTGATGAAGCAGGACGTGCTGCGCGATTTCTATTACATAACGCCGGAAAAATTCAATAACAAAACCAACGGCGTCACTCCTCGTCGATTCATGTGTGTAAGCAATCCGCAATTGAGTTCCTTGATTACGAGCACCATTGGAGATGATTGGCCGCGCGATCTTGATCAACTGGTGAAATTAGAAGGATCTCTCAATTCGGGAGAATTTCGCGAACAGTGGAGACAAATAAAACGAACTCGCAAAAATATCCTTGCGCAAATCATCAAAGATCGTTGTGGTGTGGTTGTCGATCCTGCCTCTCTATTTGATGTTCAAGCAAAGCGTATTCATGAGTACAAACGGCACCATCTCAATGTGCTGCATGTCATAACACTCTACAACCGTATTAAGGCGAATCCAGGCATCGACTTGACACCGCGTACTTGTATTTTTGCCGGTAAAGCTGCGCCTGGTTATGTCATGGCTAAGCTAATCATTAAGCTGATCAATTCAGTCGCGGAAGTCGTAAACAATGACTCAGATGTAGCTGATCGTCTCAAGGTCGTTTTCTTGCCGGACTTTAGCGTCAAGCTTGCTCAACATATTTATCCCGGTGCAGAACTGTCTGAGCAGATTTCCACGGCGGGCAAGGAGGCTTCAGGAACAGGGAACATGAAATTTGCGCTGAATGGTGCATTGACGATTGGCACTCTGGATGGTGCCAATATCGAAATTCGTGAAGACGTCGGGGAAGATAACTTCTACCTGTTCGGACTGACTACGCCTGAAGTTCAAGACCTGAAACGAAACGGGTATCATCCTTACGATATTTACCGGACGAATACGCATCTTAAAGAGGTGATGGATCAGATTGCTTCCGGAACATTCTCTAGTGGTGATCAAGACTTGTTCCGCCCTTTGGTCGAGTCATTACTCTCTCGCGATGATTTCATGCTGCTGGCGGACTACCAGTCTTACATCGATTGCCAGGATAGGGTAGCTGCTGATTACCGCGATATCGAAAAATGGACCTCAGCTTCTATTTTGAATTGCACAAGAATGGGAGATTTCTCGTCCGACCGCTCAGTGGCCGAATATTGTCGAGACATTTGGAAAATCGAGCCGGTTCAAATTGAAGTGCAAGAATACATTCAGTCTGACGCCATGTTGAGTGTGAGTAGTGAAAAGGGCAAGCAACACTCCTAAGATTGTAGCCCTCATCTTCTGATCAATTTGAACGCGGGAAAGGCCAGCCTTCCCCGCGTTCACTTTCAGCGAGATTGCCAGTGAACGAGAAGTTCCAACTGCCAACTAAAGTTCCACTTCGTCGAATCCATAAACCTGTTCAGACCTGGCGCAGCCCGGCGCATCTGCGTTCATATCCTTCACCGGCAGCTGCCACGTGTCTGTAGTTAGTATCTCAATGAATCTGCTTTCCAGAATCCCCGGACAAATGTAGAGCGCTCATGAAGTTAATCTCTCTGGTGATTGTATTGCCAAGCCGGTCAATAGCTTAAGACTTAAGTTCCAACAACGCGCGCAAGTCGGCTCCAATGTCTTCGGCAAACGGATAGCGGGTTGTTAACTCGGTATCCGTGCACTTTGCGACAATTTGGTTCATACCTGGTGACACTGCCGAATTTGCTTCTGCTGGAAAGGATTGGCTGATGGGTTCCGGATCTTCCCCGACTAAAAGGAAAAACAAGGTGGCACCAAATGCATAGATGTCGCTTTGGGTGCATGCATCTCCGCGGAACTGTTCCGGGGGCAAATATGCGTGCTTACCCACAACAGTCGCTGTGCGAGTTGATTCAACCTCGCGCGCTACATTGAAGTCGATGAGCTTGACTCGGCATTCGTTACCAAGCATCAGATTGTCTGGTGTGAAGTCTCTGTGAATAACTGCTGGCTTCAGTGTGTGCAAATATTGCAGTATGTCGGCCATTTGTATCGCCAGATCGAGAACTTCGCTTTCCGGCAACGCACCATCTTTTCGCACAACTTTGCGTAGCGAATCTCCTTCAATGTATTCCAACACAAGATAGCCTCGAGGACCTTCAATAAATGCCTCATTCAAGGAAACAATCTGCGGGTGCCGCAACCGATTCAACAGCTCTACTTCAAGTTTGAACCGGTCCTCTGCTTCCGTGCGAATTCGAGGATCTACATAAACGGGAAAAATGGTTTCTTTGATTACTACAGAGTTAGTGTCGGTTACGATTTTTACGGGAGGCGGTTCTTCTGGATCTGCTATGGAGTGTGCACGGTCGTTGCCAGTTTCGTGTGTCTCAAAGTTACTAGTAAGTTCGTTTTCGGCGCCATGTTCCTTGGCTTGTTCGGACTCGGAAACCCCGTCAGTAGGAATGTTGTTGATGTCATCTTCGGCTGTCACCGCGGGTCCAGAACCTGTAACGTCACCACCTTGTTCTAAATGCAAAAATCTTTCTTCTAAGGTCAAATAGCCTTGCGAGACCTCCTCTGTTTGCGAGTTCGCCTGCTTCATGGCAGCGAGGTAAGCTGTGCCTTGCCCACCAACACCGAGACGATTGATAATAGTGTACTTGCCATCGCGGAGCTTCTCTCCAGGAAACAGAGGCATGAGTTCAGAGCCCTTTGGTGCGTTGCTCAGCGACTTCAGCCACAATTCAGTGTGACTGTCAGCAATGGCTGGCTCCCAGAGCTCGATCAATGCGGGGTCAATGGCCATCCAGGGCACTTTGTTCTTCAATGTTTCCAGTAACACCATTCCTTTGTTGCCAAACACGGGGAGTTTTATGGTTACAGGTCTGCTTCCTTGGGTTCCGAATCCCACCAGCCATTTTCTTGGCAGCATCGTGTGGTGAGGGCAGAACAGAAAGACTGAGCCTATGTCGTTCCAGTTCACCGAAAACATCGACCGCCGCCCCCAACCGACTGAAATTCCGTTTTCGTGAATCTCTATCGTGTCTGCCTGAGTAAAGGTATTTAGCCAGTTGTACAATGCCGCTACCACTATCCCGATTGCCAACGGATAGAAAAGAACTAACCATCCGACTGTGCCGAAGAAAAGTCCAAACGAAGAGAACGCAAGAAATTGCAAGAACACACCGAGCGAGAGAATGATACTCACGACGGGGGTTGCAAGTCCGGTTACGTACAAGCACAAATACAACAGTAGCGACACTACCGCAAAGTAGCCAACTGTGGTTAATTTGCTTTGGCCCTCTTTCCAGAAAGAAGGAGATAACTTAATCGGATCATGTTTTTTGTTGAGAAAAGATCGCCGAGAAGAGTTTCGAGAATCCGCTGTGCTCAGGTGAACAGATTGAATGGAATTTTCGTTGGTCTCCACTAAGTTAGTCCTCTTGCGATCGGGAGCAATGCTTCAAGCCTTCGCTTCGCTTCGCTGGCGGATTCGACTCGTTCTTTAACCGATGCTTTGGTTAACGCGATCACGAGTTCGTCCAATTCAGGTGATATTGACGGAACCACTTTGCGCGGGCTACTCGAAGACAGCGCTATGGGATCACTCCCGGTGAGCAGGAAATGTATCGTACCGCCAAGTGAGTAGAGGTCACTGCCCGTAGTGGCTTTGCCGCGAAATTGTTCCGGAGCAATATATGCATGCTTACCGACCAACGTTCCTGTTGCCGTTTGTAGGAACTCGTTTGCGGCGCCGAAATCGATCAAAACTATCTTGCCATTGTCATTAATCACGAGGTTCTCCGGCGTTAGATCCCTATGAATAACAGCGGGGTTTCCGTTATGCAAATATTCTAAAATCTCGGCTACTTGAACGGCACTTGCGATTACAGCGTCCTGATTCATGGCGCCGTGTTCTTTCACGTGTTGCCGAAGATCTTCTCCGTGTATGTACTGCAACAGCAAATAATGACGGTTGTTCTCTACGAAGTGGTCGTAGACTTTAGCGATTTTTGGATGGTTCAACTGGGCCAGAATTTTAGCTTCTCGATCAAACATCTCGATTGCTTTTGATTTCATCTCATCTTCAACATCTGCCGGAACTGTGCTCTCTTTAAGCACGTAGAGATCTTTGCCTGACCGCTGAACGAGATATATTGCCGATAGTCCTCCGAAACCAAGCTGGCGGATGACTTTTATATCTCCATCCTGCAACTTCTGACCCGGTGGCAGAGGAATAAAAGTTGTCGATGAATATCGGTAGCGCAATTCATCTTCCCAAAGATTGGTGTAGCTCTTGATACCAGCAATTTTCAGGGTCTCTCCCAATTGCTGCTTGGCTGTGCTCAACAGGTTGTGGTTTTCCACGGAAGGTGCGAAAGTCTCTATTGCCAGAATGAGTTGTTCAACTTCCGTTAGTGCCAAATCCTTGAGATCGATTCGTACAGCTCCACCAGAAGAGAACTCCATCACCAATGACTTGTGGAGGATGTTCTCGTCTTTGAGTCCATATTGGCTGAACCGTAGCCCCGTTGTTGAGAAGTTAATACGTTTTAGATCATACCAGGGGCGATTTCGTCGTCCCCACAATTGCAAGTTCAGCGATGAAGGCATGCATATTCCTTGCTGACTGATTACAACTTTGTTGTCTCTGGCAAACAACCAGGCAGTTAATCCAACAATTATTCCAGGCCCGCACATCATTAACACGCTACTGCCTAAGGGAAGTTCCTGGTTGCCAAATAGGTGAGAGAGGAGACCACCAAGACCTATTAGAGGAAGAATGAACAGCAAAAACGGTATTCCAAGCCAAAACGGGGCCAGTACGGTGATCACCCGAAATGCAAATCGAGCAAGCGGAGGGCGATACTTCAGTGTAACTTCAAGGGTTGCCATGGCAAATCGTCTCTGCGGACAATCGTTCGACAGTAACTCAACAATGATTTTCCCCGCTTTCGGTCGCTCTAAGCATATCTATCGCTAATTGCGCAACTTGAGTTTCTGTGGGATGTTACGGATGTGCGATTTCGAAGAACTTACTAAAATCATTCGCTTGTAACTAATCGGGCTGGGTGGCCAGCCTTCTAGTTTCACAAATGGAGGGCATTGAATGCCTCGATCTTTCAAATCCGAACAAAATCGTGAAGCACCATACGGGAAATTCAGAACATCGTTAATGTCTAAGCGGCGTTCACGAATTCCTGTGCGCAACCTGTACGACTTGCCCGTGAATTGTCGTTTTCGCTTGAACAAACTGTTCATACGAAATCCGGGACATCACGCCCATGTCTCCCTGATGCGGCTGTTCAACTTTGCGATCTGGCCAAAACGATTGACCCGATGGACCGTAGACTCAATCAACAATGTGACACCGCTGACTCTGCCGTCAGCACGCTATGTCGGGCAGTTCTTTAGTGCAAAGCTCGGTCGAGCTGTGCGGTATGAATCGCTGGCGAAGCGACAGTTCTTTCGTCGTCTGGAGAAGGCGCACTCGGTACTGTGGTACGTTGAAAGACCCGTAAGCATTGCTTATTGCCAAGACGGTCGGGCATTCTTACATGTGCCGGATGCGCTGGTTTGGCTGAGAGACGAGCGCATCGTAATGTGTGAAATTAAGGCTCCTGCGGAGATGCGTGCAGAAATGCAGTCGCCACGCTGGCAAACGTTGTCTGATTACTGCGATGAAGCAGGATGGGGATTACTTCTTACCGATGGTGAGTTCTCGGCAAAAGAGTTGGACCGACATGGATTCAACGATTCGACTGTCTATAGCAGGACAGAGCAAGCTCTGCGGGGAAACTCGGGAAATCCTAATGATGATGAGGCAGTTGATCAAGATTGGAACCGGTGGAATCAACTCAACAATTCCAAGATAAATCGTGCTGCCTTTGAGTTTCACAATAAACACAAACCGTCGCTCGACTAATACTGAAGACCCTCCCTCTCTCTCTCTTGCGAGCCACGAACATAATGTTCGTGGCTCTCAGGTTGAGCTTAGTTTCCTGGTCTGCGCAGATTCTCGTAGCGCAGTTCATTGCCGAGTCCTTGAATACGGGTACTCAAAGTCGCAATATTGTCAGTTGGTGCCAGATGGCCAATCTCCAATGCTCGCCCAATCGCTGCCCGTGAAGTAGCCGATGAAAGAGGATTGCCACCAGTACCAAGTGCGTTACGTATCATTGTTGCTGCTTCAGCGAGGCTGCCGTATCGCAGTGTGGCCGGTGTGGCACCGGCAGCAAGATCAAGAGCGGCCATTTGAAGCAGCGCACGGGTTGTTACCTCGCTAAGAGGTGAACGTTGCACAACACCTTCGGGAGCAACGGTTGGCGTTATGGTGCCAGGGAGGTTTGGCCCGGGGCCCGGTCCGGGGCCAGTTGATGTATCGGTGGGCACCGCTGGTGGTTGATCTCCGCGCACGACACGAGCGAATAACTCTCGCATATGGCGACCATTGCCCAGAGCTCCTTGAATCTCAGCCAGCGGAATTTGTGCTGCGGCGAGTTCATAGTTTGTGCGAGTCTGTGGCATCAAATCCATAAATGTGCGTCCAGAGAGCACTGAGCCAAGTGTGGCTGAGGCTAACACTTCTCTGGGCAATGCCACTTCGCCTCTGCCGGCGATGGTCTGAGTGTGAGTTCCTACATTCAACGCGGCTTCAGGAGGTGGACTTTGACCAACATATGCACCATCTTCGGTGGGTATGAATGGTCTGGGATCACTGGGATTGACAAATCGCTCGTAGATGGCATCTACATGGCTATTACGAATACCTTGTACCTGAGCGTCGGCCCGATTAACCACTACATCTCTGGTACCTACGCGGACAGTCAAATTGTCGCCGTTTATGCCCACGAGTCTGCCGGTTTGCCAGGGACCGGCTTCGCCACCTTCTCGAATTTGGATATTTCGTTCAAGCATTGTCTGAAGTTCGGCTGGTGGTACTCGATTGAGACCAGTGGTGTGTTCGAACTGCAATCGCATTCGTTGTCCGCTTGAAGGATGAGTGAACTCCATATAGGTGTTAGTTATAACGATATCGTTAGCGGCCACCGCTCCAGGTACAGTGCGAGAATACGGGGGAGCGTCGCCTGCGGGGGCGACCGGTGAAGTACCGGGACGTGCAACTTCCGGTGCGCGAGCTTCTGTAGGTTTTACATCGGGGCGAACCGGCTCAACCGCGGGTCTAGATTCAGCAGGTGGTGCAACCTTTTCTGCTGTGGGACGAAGCCCGGGAGGGGCGGTTCCAGTTATTGTGGATGGGACTTCCGCAGGTGGTTTCACCATTCCAGATTCGATCAAGCGCTTGTTGAGATGTTCGCTTACCTGGCGAAGGCGTACCAGTGGATCTTGTGCTCGAAGACCGGGGAATTCAGGTAAGGGACGTCCTCCCTGGACTCCATCGGTAGCGCGGGGAATCCGAGACATCAAATCTTCCAGTGCAAAACGGGTTTGCGCCGCAAGTTGCTGGCGGGGAGACAGGGGACCGGTTCTCACAACGGGAGATTCGGCTTCAATTGCTTTTATCGAAGCGTCAACTGCCTCTTTCAGAGCCAGCAATGGGCGATCGGGATGCAACCATTTTTGATCGAGGTGTAGCTCTAGTTCGGCCCGGCGTACTTGACCTTCTGCTTCGCGAACTTGCCTTTGATGTTCGGCCACTTTCTCGGGAGCTGGTTTCGAGTCGCGAAGTTGGGCTAAGCGTGATTCTGCTGCGGTAAAATTATCTTCAAGTACTTGTCGTTGCTGGTGTTCTCGAATGACGTCGACTACCCGATTAACAGCTTCTCTAGCGACTTCTTTTGGTGGTCTAACCGGTTTGGCCACTTCAACAGGGCGTACAATTTCAGGGCGAGGTGCCTCTGGAGAAACCACTGGTTTCGCTTCGGGCACTGCTTCTACCGGTTTAGCCGTTCCTGTGGAAGCCTTCTCCGGGGCGGCAGGGCGAACAGGTTCAGGTCGAACAAGCGGTTCAGGAGCAGGCGCATACTCTATGACGTTGTCGCCTATCCCGCCTCGTAGCGGTCCTTTTGCTCGCGACATCGACATTTGCACTATATGGGAATCTGGCAATGACGCTCTAACAGGCTGCGTTACACCTGCGCCCTCGAATGCGAAGGCGAGTTGGGGTCCGGACCCTCTCAATCCATTAGCCAGCACGTCTGAGATCTGACCTATGCGTGCTCCTAATCTTTCGCCAATGGTTGGTGCTCCAGCTTCTCGTGCGGCCAGAGAGGTCTCTTTCATTTGCTTGGAAAGAGCTGTATCGGCCATCGTTCCGCCGATGACGTGTTTGCCTGCGGCCATTGTTCCGCCCAAAACAGCAAATGAGTAGACTCCTTCTGCCATTTGTTGGCGTGATGCGCCATGTCCATGATTTAGTCGCGAGGAAAGTTCAGCGTTGAGGATGCCGGCGGGCACACCGGCCATCATGGTGCTGCCAATTTCGCTGCGAATCATTGCCGCTCCGATGCCTACTTCTGCTTGCATCAGCGATTGAATGCCCACCGTGGTCCGCGTTAGCAGGCCAAAGGTGGCACCACCGACGAGGGCATTATTAATTCTAGTCTTGAGGAAATTATCTTCTTGTGCTGGTGCTACAGGACGAAACAAGCCCTCGAAGGCTGCACCGGTGACGATTGACTCCCCCACAACTCTGCGCGTTAAAACGTCTGTCGCGGCAGTGTTTTCCAATTTTCCCAGCATAAGGTTGCCGCATTTCCCCACGCCCTTATGAAGGAGCAAAAAAGGAGCCGCCATTCCGACCATTGAACCTAGCGTTTGAGCATGCCACCGGCTGCTCATGAACTCGCTTTCTTTGGACGCTTCCATAAACTGAACTTTTGGTACCAGCTCGGTACCGATTGACTTGTCGATCAGCTGTGCTACTCCCACTGCGGGAGCCTGCAAGCCGCTATAGACTGCCGAACGTAGAAATTCTTGAGTCCAGCTCGGTTGTGTGGCAGAACTCAGCAATTCAGCGTTATGTTTGATGTCATCCATTGATGGAACTACTCCCTGGTGAAGAAAAGACTCCACCGCCTCTCGGAATTGATATTAGACGGAAATCATCTTGGATGTCATTCGTAGTTTCCGCATAAAATCATTGATCCACAAGTCTCCCGACAAGACTTTGCCAATATTCGGGTTCAATGAACAGTGACCCGCCGATGACCTCAGGCATATTAACGTCAGTTGCAAGAGTGCTCATAATAGAGACTATGGAATCAGTGGTTCAAATTCCGCTGCCATTGCTACATGGATCACTTTCGGTGGCTCAACTCCTTCAAATGGATCTAGAAAATCCTCTTGTTTGATTTGCCTGTAGCAAGAATTTTTCATATTCTTCACAGCGATCCTGGAAAGAAAAGGGAGCCGTAGTGCTTTAGAAGTTCTCCCGCATCTACCCGGGTCCCTGGGCTCTTGGGCGCAGAAGCTCAGCGAAATTTGCGAACGGCTGATTGTAATTTGGATGTGATAACTTCTTGATAGCTTAGTCCGGCGCACTTGCGGCACGAAGAGTTCTGTTAGATGAATCTATCCGACGATAGTTTTTGCCACCAATAATTTGAATACAAGAAAACGTCATCATTTTTCCTGGAGAAGATATGTCAATCTCAAAGCGATCAAAAATAAACAGAGTTGCTTCAATTGGGCTTGCCTCTCTGGCAGTGTTTGGATCCTCGGGACCTGTCGGCGCCGAAGAGCAAACATTGAGAAGAAATGTTGGTTCGCCATTAGCGCAGTTGTTGGGTGGAGCGGAGGGCTTCAGTCACAAGTCTCTGCTAGATGCCATCGGCAAGTTCTCCAAGAAAGGTTCCGGGACGCTTGCGATGTACAACTCAGCGTCTCACGAGGTTCTCGGCGAATGCGTGTTAAAACATACCGACGTGAATGCCAATATATCGGGGTACATGGCACGAGTGACGGTGACGCAGAAGTTTCACAACTCTCACGCCAGCAAGGTTGAGGCTGTTTATACCTTTCCGCTCCCAGATGAAGCCGCAGTCGATGATATGACGATGAAAATCGGAGATCGAGTGATCAAGGGCGACATAAAGGAAAGAGGTGAGGCCCGCAAGATTTACAACGAGGCCGCTTCGCAAGGATACACTGTCGCATTACTAGATCAAGAGCGCCCTAATATCTTCACTCAGTCAGTGGCGAACGTCGAACCCGGCGCAGATATAGATGTAGTGATCAGCTATACCCAGATTCTTCCGTTTGAAAATGGTCAGTATGCGTTTATATTTCCTACTGTAGTGGGAGAGCGATTTATTCCCGGCGCACAGTTTAATGAAGGCCTCCAAGGCGAGCGAACAAAGGCGACGGCCATTGTTCCCGATGCGAGTTTGATTTCGCCACCGGTGAAGAGCCGTGCTGGCCACGACATATCGCTCAGCGTTTCAATTGACGGCGGTGTGCCAATTCGAAATGTTCGTTCGCCGCTTCACGAAGTGGAAACTCAAGCAAATTGGCTCAACAGTAACGCAACTCTTGTTACACTCAAAGAGAAGAGTGAAATTCCCAATCGAGATTTTATTCTTACATGGGACGCAGCCGGCGCGTCTGTGGAGAACGGTTACCTCGCGCATAAAACCGGCGATGATGGTTATGTAACGCTTATGATGATGCCGCCGAAGAAAATCGCACGGCAGGATATCGCTCCACGAGAAATGATCTTTGTTGTAGATTGTTCAGGTTCCATGAGTGGAGAACCGATTGAGAAGTCGAAACAGACTATGCACTACGTTCTTGACCAAATGGGCCCGAGAGACAGCTTTCAAGTAATTGCTTTCAGTGACAATTGCAGGCAACTATTCAACCAGCCGGAGACAGTTAACTCGCAGACAAAAGCGAAGGCGCATAAGTTTATTACTGATCTGCGAGCTGGTGGTGGCACATACATTGCTTCTGCCATTGAGAAAGCATGCACGACTCCGGCCGATGACCACAGGCTTCGTATTGTGACAATGATGACCGATGGCGATGTTGGTAATGAGTTTGAGGCTGTTGCTCTCGTCAAGAAACTGCGAAAAACCTCTCGCTGGTTCCCGTTTGGTATCGGAAACGGTACCAATACACTCATCTTGAATAAATTGGCAGAAGAAGGCGGCGGTGAAGCGAAGATTATTACGCTCAATACGCCATCGGAACAAGTGGTGAAAGATTTTTACAGCAAGATATCT
This sequence comes from Candidatus Obscuribacterales bacterium, assembly GCA_021732565.1. GTDB lineage: Bacteria > Cyanobacteriota > Vampirovibrionia > Obscuribacterales > Obscuribacteraceae > JAKFUT01. Next base: position 6,567 of record JAKFUT010000294.1, on the reverse strand, counting down.
TCGCCCGTTTTGACAGACATCCAGGTCTCCTTTGACGGAGGTGTTCAGGATGTTTATCCACGAACTCTATCAGACGTGTGGGCGCAAAAACCTCTATATTTCAAAGCTCGCTACCGAAAGGGCGGCAAGTCGCATGTTGTACTTAAGGGCTTTAGTGCCGGCAAGCCATATATGCAATCGATGGAAATTAACTTGCCTGAAAACGAGAGTAAGAATGCATCCATCGCGCAAATCTGGGCTCGCGCAAAGGTAGACGACTTGATGTCGCAAGACTACATCGGGGTCCAAAATGGCAGGATCAAGCCGAATTTGAAGAAGGAAATTATCGATACAGCGCTAGCACATCACATCATGACGCAATACACGTCTTTTGTAGCGGTGGATCTGTCGCACAAGACAAAGATCGGACCTTCCAAGAAAATAGATGTACCTGTTGAGCCAGTCGCGGGTACCGCTAATTCATCAGTGCAATATGGTGGAGGCGGCTCCGGCGACTGCTTCGACACAACCGCAGCTGTCGGCAATCAGAGCAACAACACGGGTAACTTCACCGGAGCGCAGACACAACAGGGCGCAAACGCCGATGCATCGCAGCTTCAAGGTGCCACCAACGGTACAATTGGACCACAGGGTGGCGATGCCACCGTTATTCAGGGTGTTAACACCAGTGGCACTGTTCGGATCAACAACCTCGCCAATGTAGAAGCCATGCTCAATATAGTGGCCAACGGAGTGGAAATTATTGGTATCGCCCTGGGCCTCATAGCTATGGCGACCGGAGTCTTAAAGAATTCAGCGGAGGGTAAGGAAAAGACACGAGCAAGGGCTCTGGTGCTTGGCGGAGCAATAACTGTTGCGCTGGCATTAGCGGTGCCGGGCATAGTGAACTGGTTAGTGAGCGCGGCACGTGACATGAACATATTCAGTTAAGAAATACTCTGGCAACCATGCCAATCGATTCGTGCAGTTGATTCCCGCTCCCTTGCCGATGCTACGCCCGAGGATGGCGCGCGGAGTCACATATGCCCACTCGAAAATGTATCTGTGACTTAGTTTGCGGTTCCCTTTATTGAGGCTCAGATCCTCCAAAGCCTGCTGGTGTGCGTTAGTGTCAACCCCTATCCATCCTGTTCTCTGTTAGAATTGATGGTGCTTCAGTGAATTGCACATTCCTGGAAATTGTAGTTGCGTATCCGGTCGATTTTGAAGTGTGGGTGAAGCAAAGAAATAGACGCGCCCGGAATTCTTTGTACTGCTTTAACGAGATTGCGACGAAGCAACACCATGTTTGCATGGTGTTAATCTAAGCCTCCGCCTCGTATGACAGGCAACGGCTGATGAGTGCTCCATAAAATTTGTGATTGAAAGAGATAAAGGAAATGACCATGAGTAAACGAGTTCTGATAACGGGCACTACGGGAATGGTCGGTTCGCACCTGGCTGACTTCTTGTTGGCAGAACATCCGGAAGTGGAACTTGTGGGAACGAAGCGGTGGCGGAGCAATCTAAGTTGCGCAAAACATCTGGAACGCAAGATGCGTTTTGTCGATTGCGACTTGACTGATGCTTTTTCCACGCTGAAGCTTATTCGCGAATATCGTCCCGATTTCATTTTTCATCTGGCTGCGCAAAGCTATGTATTGGATTCATGGACTAATCCACAATCGACGATTACAGATAATGTCACCATGCAACTTAATTTATTTGAAGCAATGAGGGCGGCTGAAGTTGATGCGGTGATTCAGGTAGCACTTAGTTCCGAAGAGTATGGCAAAGTGCTGGAGCACGAGCTACCAATTACAGAACGAAATCCCCTGCGCCCGCTCAGTCCGTATGCTGTTAGCAAAGTTGCCCAAGATCTTCTGGCGTATCAGTATTTTCAGAGTTACGGTCTCAAGGCAATTCGTACCAGAGCTTTTAACCACGAAGGTCCACGACGTGGTGAGGTTTTTGTTACCAGCAATTTTGCCAAACAAATTGCTGAGATTGAAGCGGGCTTGAGAGAGCCAGTGGTTCATGTCGGTAACCTCGAATCGCGTCGAGACTGGACGGATGTGCGCGATATGGTTCGTGCGTATTGGCTCGCAGTGCACCATTGCACACCGGGAGACGACTATGTCATCGCCACTGGCGTGGCTAGAACGATAAAGGAAATGCTCGACTTGCTCCTGAGTCTTACGAAAACCAAAATTGAGGTGAGACCGGATCCGCTAAGAATGCGCCCCAGCGATGTGCTCGTGCTGCAGGGTGATGCGTCGAAGTTTAAGGCCTGTACCGGTTGGGAGACTACCGTAGCATTTGAGCAGACTATGTCGGATATGCTCGATTACTGGCGCGTGGCTGTCAGAGCTGCTCATGCTCTGGCTGTGAGTTCTCGATAATCTCTAAGATTTGTTTTCAGCATCACGAATGCATCTGTTCCTCATGGAACGAGTGCAACGCTATCTCGGTTTCTTATCACGTTGGCTCCCGAGAATTACCATGAATCCTTCCCCTGAAAGGGTTTATGTAGTGTGCAAGCTCAGTTGAAAATGACTTGCATTGCGCCTCTGGTCCGATCTCCTGAGTGAACGTTAAAAGCTTAATGGGTACAGGCAGAATTATCGCCACTGGATGAATGTATTTAGTGTGCAAAATCCGACCGGGTTTTGGCGTGACACCATGAATCATTGTGAGTCAAGCATAACGGGGCGCGAAGAGGTCAAGATAAAGCTGAACTAAGTAAGCCTTCTAGCCCTCATGTTATGATGCCGACCGACTCAACGGTAGTGAGCGGAGCGGAGGAATTCATGTCCGGAATAAATAGCACATCACCGTTGATTGATCGCCAGACTACCAGCGCTGATTCTTCATCAAGAAAGGATCGCTCTAAGTCCCTTGTAGAGCGGTTATTTGCCTCGAAACTGACCCCATGGGCCACAGTGGCCGTGTTTCTCGGATCGCTGTATATTTGGTCGTCTCTAGATCATTCCTATCCCGTGTTTGACGCGGCGGCCCACAGTCTCGACAGCAGTGCGGTGAAGCAGTGGCTGTGTCACCCGCGAGACTGGACTGTAGAATCGTTTACCAATTTGCTCAGAATGCAGCCCACGTATCCTGCCGGATCATGGATATTTAACGGTTTTCTCAAAATCTTCGCTGGTGATTCGCATTGGGCTGAAAATTTTATTCTAGGCGTCCATCTCACAATTTTGAGTGTTTGTACGTGGTTTCTGTCATTTAAGCTGTGCAAGGATCAGCTCAAAGCAAATTTAGCTGTGATCTTTGTGAATTGCTCACCGCTGATTTTAGGATTGGAACATACTCCGCTGATCGATCTTCCACACGCAGCATTTTATTCTGCATTTATGCTGGCGCTTGTGAGCTGGTGGCAGACAAACACATGGAAGAGGGCCTTGGTTGCAGGCCTTCTACTTGGTGTGTATTGCCTGACTAAGCAAGTGGCCATATGCTATTCGGCACCGTTGCTGGCGGTAATGGCTTTCATCTTGTTGAGAAGACGAAGTTATCAGGCCTTGGGTCAAGTAGCGACGATAGGACTTATCGCCGCTACTTTGTTGTGTTCATGGATCGTTCCAAACTTCCAGTTTCTGCTGAATTTTACGAAGATAAGACGCGCTCTAACAGCTGGTGATACCGGACTCTCTCATGTCATGTCCGTAACGCTGGAGTATCTCGTGCTTCTAGTTCAGAGCTTCTCTCCTCTCATGTTTCTTGGATTGCTTGGGTGTGCAGCGCGATTACGCGTAAGCAATTGGAGTCCGTACTGGCCCCTGGCAGTATCAGCGATCTGCTCGATTCCTGCAGTGGTCTGGGCCGCGATTTCAAACGGTGCGATTTCTCCGCGCTTCGGAGTTCCTATTATGGTGGTGCTCGCAATCCTTCTTGCCGAGGGATGCGCGAACATATTGAGGCGTTCAAAAACTGGACAAGTGGCTTCCACAGTGCTAATTGTGCTCTCTGTCGTGCAAGCGTTTGCGATTTGTTTCCAGCCGTACACCTTGCCTGCAAAGCCTGTGAACAAAAATGGTGTGACTTTGGAATTCGGATCGATACCGCTGTATGACGTTCTGGGCCTGAATGATAGTAGTGACTTTCTGACCATGACGTTGCCTTACCAGCGAGGTGGTGATCTGTGGAAACAGGAATGGCTTCTAGAGCACATTGAGAATGTGGAGCGCGGTAGAGCTGTTTACGTCAACGTGTTAGTCAATCTGCTGCACTTTAACCACGGTACGTTGAACATAATCGCGAAGGAACGCCGAAGCAATATTCAGGTGGTGACATGGCGCGCTTGTATGTCGTGCACTGCTGATACGTTCGATTTCACTGATGGCGACCTGCGCAGCATGCAGTGGTTGGTGCTTAAAACCGGCGATGAACAACAGGGGCTGTTCGACAGCAAGAGCAGAGTAAGTTGGGGAAGAATTGAGCGCGTGTTAGCTAAGGGTGGTCAGTTTGTTGAAGATGCCCGACAAGTTCTACCGGACGGCACGGAGCTGGTGTTGTATCGCAACAAGCAATGGATTTGGCATCAAGCTAACGTTAATGTTCCAGCTAACAGCGCACCGGCAGTGGTGCCCGTCAATAGTGCGCGTTAACTCACCACAGGAACATTCATTCACACCTGAGTCGTCCACTCGGTCGGGAGGACTTATTGCCTCCTTTGCAAAAACGCCAGGCGGAACACCTCTGGTGACTAGTTCACGAAACAGGCTCCAGGGTATGAGAATACGGCTTTATGCAAATCTGTAATTTGACCGTCTAGCACAGTAACGGCTTTGCTGTAAGAATAATTCCCCCACTTAGAGTTCAACTTGTAACTTCCCGGTTCGACATCAAAATTGAATTCCCCTTTTTGATTGGTGAACTGCGTGCAAATCTCCTTGCCAGAGTTATCAGAAAGGATCAGCATCGCGCCGCTAACGCAAACGGGCGGCATAATCGGCGGAAGAGGCGGAGCACACGCGGTTCCCTGCGGACGATGATAGAGAGCCTGCCCCTTAATTCCGGTTTTGTTTATCGTATGAAGAGGTGCTGGCGGTATCTCTTCGAGATCAGCCGTCGGAGATTGTCCACTTGCGGGAACAATGTTCTGCAACACAAACGCAGCGATCAAACACATCACAATCCACGACAGTTTCATACAGAATCTCCGTCCTGCGCCCCTTCGATTATAGCCAAAACCATGTCGCAGAACACAGCACATCTCCTGGAACAGTTCGCTCGTTTAGGATATTTCCACTTCGGGTTGACATCCGGGGTAACCGTGCGCCATCTGGTTCTCAGCTGGTTCCAAAATAATATGCGTTGAAGTCCAAAGTCGCGAGCCACGGGTGACAGCGGTGGCATCCGAAGTTCAAAGATCCATTTTGATGGATAAGTTTGAGCTCCGCGAAAGGGAAAGGGAAAGTCTTTCGACTCTCCCTAACTCTACGTTCTTAAGCGTTGAATGTTGACTGACTAGTTCGATTGAGCGACCTTTACGGGCTCATCAGCCAGACCCTGTGAGGAGCGAAGCGGTACTGCCGGTTCTGCTTTGGAAGGATCGTAGGCGGAGTAAGCCCCGCGTCTGCCAGTGACCTGGAAGAGAGCGGCAGCCATCTTCATGATGCGTTCCATTACGTTCTTGTCGGCGCTGGAACCCTTGGTGTACATGGTGGTGAGGAGGTTGCTCTTTTGAATCAAGGCGATGATCGAGAGTTCGCTCTTGATCAAAGAATGTTGTCCGTCAACAATGAATCTGGTGACTTTGCGGCGCCCGATGTTGTCGCCCTTCACCGCAGCGTCCACCGAACCGTCGTTGGCACCGATAACGAGCTCTTCTCCCACACCGATGTTTACCGACTTGCCAGCGACCAACACACGTACCGTTTTGCCGACGGTATCGCACAAATTGCGCACTTTGAGCAAATCGCCTTCTTTGGTTACGTGAACAATCGAGCCGGCAGCGGCATCAACGGTATGAAGACCGGCGGTGATAGTAGACCTTCGAGAGGCGCTTACTATTACTTCACCGTGCTTGAGGTCGAAGGAGGAGTCACCGAGCGTGGTGACGACGGCTTGAGCGGACGGTCTCATATAAGCAGCCGATCCACCGAAGAGACCCGCTTTCTTCGCTACAAACCCAGTAAGCACGGTGCTTGCATTGGCTACAGCGGACTGAACCATGGATCCGGCGTCTTTCGCCATCGATACCACATCGACGGGAGAACTTGCCGGTACCGAAGTTGGTGCAATGGCTGCTGGAGCGGGAGCATTATTGATTGATGCCGATGAAGTTGTAGTTGTGACTCCAAAGAACGGAGCGACGACATCAATGATTCCTTGCACCGCTGGCGGCATCTGCAATGGTTGAACCGAATGTTGCGCAGGCAGGCTGGAAGCGGGTGCTGAGGTCGTAGCCGGAATCACTGTCGCAGCAGCGGGCATGGCTACCGGAGCGAAGACCGGGCTGGCAACTGGAACGGAAACCGGAACGAGTGTAACGTTTCCTGCGCCCGGCGGGTCAGCAGTAATGCTGTTGCCATTCAACTGAATTGCATTGTTACCAGCCGCAGCAGTACT
>JAKFUT010000306.1 GCA_021732565.1 Candidatus Obscuribacterales bacterium | reverse complement strand
ACGTCGCTGCACCAGCAGGACCCGGCGGGAGCATTACCTTGAATTCGACGTTCCAGATGCAAGTAACTGTTAACGGCACGTTCTCGGTCGATGCGGGCAATGGCTCAGGGGGGGCTTTCACGCTTTCCACTTTAGCGTTTGCTCCGGCAACCACGTTCCTGGTGTCTGCAAACGGGGCGGTCTCCGGAGCGGGCGGGAAGGTGTCGATTCAGACAACCGATGCCTTCGTGCCCCTGAATGTCGGCGCTCCTCCCGATCCTATATCTGTAATCCAGGCCAGTGGAGTAGGAACTGGCGACGCAGGGAGCGTAACAATAATTGGCGCTACGGACACCAGGATAGTGATGCAGGGAATTACCGCTAATCCCGGAGCGAATGGAAATGGAGCCCGGTTTACGTTTCAGAGTGTCGGCAGCGGAGGTGGTGTCACCCTCGGTGATAACAATCCAACTTGTCCGGGCAATTTGGTGGTGGTAGGCGATATCACCGCCAGTGGTGCGGGCAATGGAAACGGGGGCACTGTTGTACTTAGCAGCTGCAGCCCCAATGATTTCCAAATCCTTCCGGGGGCCCCCGGCGTGCTAAATGGAGTAACCGGAATGGTTTTTGTGAATGCCGGTACTGTCGGAAGCGGCGGTAGCGTCACGATAACTAACTCGGGAAGCGGTGGCATGGTTGTTGCTCCATCGAACTTCAGCTTGGGCGTGACGAACGGCGCCGGTCCTTCTCTATCCTTCAGTTCGCCTAGAGGACTGGTAACCCTGGCTCGCGGCACTTATGATGTGAGCAGTGTGAGCCCTGCCGGTACGCCAGCCTCCGGCGGCAGTTTCACCGTGAATGCAGCCGGTATAGATTTCGCAGGACCTGCACTGACTCAAATTCTGGCAAATGGAAGCACCTCTGGCGGTGGCTCAGGAGGAACAATCTCGCTGACAGCCAAGGGGGACAATTTATTACAGACATTTGACGTCGGCGGCGCTGCCGGGGTGGCGCTGCAAGCAAATGCGGGTGCGGGTGGACCCGGAGGCTCCGGCGGATCAATTACTGTCTCCGTTGGACGAGCGCTCAATATTGACATGTCCACTGTTAGCGCCTTGGCCCGGGTTCAGGGCTCGGGTGGCAACTTTTCGTTTACCTCCGGCACTGTTTCGCGATCGGATTTGACAATCACCGGTTCGGTCGTCGCCGACGGTGTAAATGGTAGTGGCGGTACCGTAACGCTTACTTCCAGCAATGGGCTTATCGTTAACGGAAGCGTCACCTCCAATGGGCAAGGAGCGAACAACAGTGGTGGCTCCATAATTCTAACCGCAGATGGTGCGACTCCGTTTACCGTGGCTGTAGGGGCTCCTGTTAACGGTGTAGCCGGAGCAATTCATGCTGACGGAAGTGCAGGGGCCGGAGGACAAATATCCATTGTTAATTCCAGCGGGATTACCTTGCCCGATCTGACACAGATTACCGCGCTGGCGGGGAGCGGCTCCGGCGGCAGACTGGCCTTAGCGGCTAACAACGGGCCTATCACCATAGATGGGGGACCGCAAAGCTCCATAAATTTGAATGGCGCCGGAGGCGTTGGGGGGGCCTTCGATCTCACCGCGCAAAATTATGCGGTTACTAATGGTCCCATTACTCTGTTGGCTCTAGGTGGCACCGGAAATGGAGGGAGCTTCTCTATTGTGAGTAAGGCGGCTAACGCAGATCTCACCATAGGTGGTGCAGGGCAGTTCAAGTTGAACGGTACGGGACCGGGCGGTGGACTGCTGACCAGCTTGACCAACGGTGTTAACTCAGGTGTCACCGTGGTCAGCGTGGCCAACGCGACGAAAATAGCGGTTGGCAATCCTGTGGCAATCATAAATCAGGGAGTTGCCCTTGTTGCAAATGCGGCAAAGGGTTCGACCACTGTTCAACTGGCGTCGACAGCGGGGCTAGCGGCAAACCAAACGATTCAGATTACGCAGGTGCAGGGCGGCACCACGGCTTTCGATTCTGAAACTATTGTTTCTGTGAACACAGCGAACAACACAATCACTGTCTCGACTCCACTCAATAATTCCTATACGGCAACACTTCCAGGTGCTCAGGTTGCCAAAGTTGAGAGTAAAACCGTCACCGCCATAAATGGAAACAATATCACTTTGAGTGCCGCACTGGTCGATTCTTTCGCTGCCGGGGCGCAGGTGCAGGCGCCGCCGACACCGCTGGGCGCTCCGCCACCGTCAGGAGGCAGCGCCATTCTCTCGTCGGGCAGGAACTTGACTGTAGACCAGGCTAGCGTGCTGGTCGGCTCGAAAGTTAGCGGAGCAGGCCCCACCATCAATTACACCGCCGGCAGTGCCGGCACCCCCGGGGATCTCATTGTTACCGGCACGATCAATGCCAACGCGGTAGTCGTTCTTCCAGGGGGCGGAGGCTTCCAGGGAGGTGCAATAACACTTACAGCCAGCCGAAATGTCCTGGTTACCGGAAACATCACTTCACGGGGTGCCGGTGACGGTAGCACCACTGCACCTGGAGGAGCTATCACAGTAACAAGCGGCAGTGACAGCCCTTTCAATATTGTTCTTTCTCCTGCCTTAGTCGGTTCTAATGGCATTTTGGGAACGGGGCCGGCGGGAACTCCCATAATTGACACTACTACCAGCGGTGGCGTGGTTCTTCAGGGAAAGGGAGGCAGCGTGAGCATCATCAATAATGGAGTCGGAGGGATTAGTATCGCCTCTGCCGACACTATTTTGATGACCTCAAAACAAGCTGCAGGCGCAACTTTTACGGCTACAGCCAAGTTCGGACAAATCACAATTGGTGGAGGAACTTTGCGCGTTGATGGCGACCAGCAAACGCCCCCCGGTTTCCCCGCGGCTGGAGGAACCGTCAGCCTAACCGCTGAGTCGATAAACATTCCCTCCAATGCTCACCTGTCAATTTCAGCGCAAGGCGGTGCCATTCAAGGTAACGGTGGTAATGTCGTTCTGAACGCCACTGGCGCTAGCTCGTTTGTTAATGTTGCGCTTCCGGGTGTCAATGGCGCAGTCGACGTTAATGTGAATGCGCCCGGCGGTGGTACCACAGGTGGCACTATTAGCATAACAGCAGGCAGCCGCTTGGTTGTGGATACTGCAGCTTTGAAGGCGAGTGCGCCTGCCGGTGGGCTTGGCCAATCTACTGTAAATCTTACAGCGACCGGCCAGGCAGGAGGCTGTTGCGGGAGCATCTTATTGACCGGTCCGGCCTTATATGTCGGCCAGGGAGTTTCACTCAACCTCTCCGTCAACAGCATCAATCCGTTTATTATCGGGAATCCGGGCACCGCCGGTAATGGCATCGTGATGAACGGGGCTAACTTTGCTGTAGATATGAGTGGTGCCGCTGGTGATGCCGGCGGTTCATTCTCCATAGTCAATACTGGCGCTGGCGGAGTAACTTTAAGCCCGAACGTGATACTTCAGTCGCTGGCAGGCACTTCAAACTCGCCGTTTGCAGGAGGAACTATTTCGATAAACGCCGGTTCAGGCACTTTGACTGTATCTAACGCCACTATCAATGTGTTTGTAGCTAACGACATAAATCCGAACGGACCGACAATCATTCCTCCTCTTCCTCCTCTCGATCCTTCCGGAAATAACGTAGCGCAAGCTGGTGTGGGTTCCCCTCAGGCATCAGGCGGCACCATCAACATTCAGACTACTAATCTGGCGATTAGCACAGGAACAATTGCACCTGTTGCGTTGAGTGCGCAAGGTGGATACTTTGGTGCGGGCGGAACTGTCAAGATTACGATAACCGATCCGGGCACGACGCTGACTGTCGGAAACGCTGCTGGACAGTTCCAGATTGACGCACGGGGAGGTGCAATCGGCGGAACGTTGAACTTGAGTTCAGGATTCAACCTGCAAGTTAACAATCCTGCTGCGAATGCCAAAGTCGGTGCTTACGCCAGCTCCACAAATTTTGCCGGCGGCAGTGTAACTTTGGTTGCAAACGGAACAGGCAACGTAGCTTGGAACGGTCCATTGAATGTAAGCGGATTGGCAATCGGTGCCGGAGGGACTGTGAGCATCACGCAAGCAGGATTTTCGAGCTTCGGAATCGGGGTGGCGTCATTTCTCGGCGCAGGGATTAACGGTGCACTAAATACCAGCGCTGGTGCCACCGCAGGTAATGGCGGCAACATAAGCCTATCGTTGGCAAATGCCTCGCTATTCGTCAACGGTGGTTTTACGTTTGACGCCAATGCTCAGGGCAGTGCGCTTGGACTCCAGTCAGGCTCTTTCAATGGAGGAAAGATTACCCTGTCTGCCAATATAAACCAGCTATCGGCGGGAGTGACAACACTGCAGGCCAACGGAGCCGGTGGCGGAAATGGTGGCACTATCAGTTTCACCAGCAAGGCAAATCCGATTAGTGTGGGCGGAGCTGCAGGTACAATGAAGTTTACTGCCACCGGCGGTAGTGCGGCTAACGGTGGATCTCTCAGCGGGGATGGAGGAACTTTAACGCTCGTTAGCCCCGGAACGCTCAACGTGCAAGACCTAACGATGCTTGCCGTTCAACCTCTAGGTCTTGTTGGTAAAGGTGGCACGTACAATCTTTCAAGCGGGGCATTCAGTAACCTTGTGATAAACGGCAATCTGAATGCCAATGGTGTCGCGACACTGTCAGTTGGCGGACTCGGTTATGGCGTAGGCGACGGAGGGGCGATCACCCTGAACCCACCCACCATAGGTGTATTTGGAATAGGCTCAGGTTCCGGTGGCTTCAACGGCGTCAATGGCAATATCACCGCAAATGGGGGGCTGAATGGTGGCAAGGGCGGTTCGATCTCACTTCCGCTAGGGACTGCAACCGTTACGTTGCAGGGTGGAACTCTGGTATCGGCTAGCGGTTCTGGTCGAGATTCGGACGGGGGCAGCATCACTTTTACCGGCGGTATCGTAAACGCGGCCGGTCCGGGACCATCGACCTTCCAGGTCAATGGCGGAACGCTCGGCAAAGGCGGCTCTCTTCGGTTTACTTCGACCTCGACGGCGATTACTGCCGGAACATCCACCGGGCAAATTACGTTTAGTGCCAATGGTGGAGCCGCGTTAGGACTTACAACGGAGGATGGCGGGTCAATCATATTGTCTGCGCAAACTTTGATCGTCAATGCCGGCGGACTAAATGTAAATCCGTTGGGTGCCTCTGGAAATGGTGGCACCTTGAGCCTCACATCAACAACTTCAGCGACGATCAATACCAGTCTGACTGTAAACGGTGGAACGCTTGCCGGCAACGGGGGCACGCTAACGATCGTGACTAGCAGTGCTACTCCGTTCCAGATTAATAATGGTGCCTTCCCCTTGAACGGAATAAGTGGCAATCTTGCAGCCAATGCCGGATTAACCAGTGGAAATGGCGGCAATATCACTGTCCGTAATACCGCGGGTGGAATAACAGTGGGCGTGAATGCTCTGCTGACTGTGTCATCGGGTGCCGATGTAGACTCTAATAATGGGCAGGGAATACTTACACTTGATGCGCCAAACGGAGCAATGGTTATTTTGGCGCCCGGCATTTCCACCGATGGAGTGCGTGCGGGCGACATCAACTTAAATGCACAGACTATCACGGGATCGGCCAATGCGAATCTTGTGCTTTCTGCTAACAGCACGTTTTTCCAGGGCGGCTCAGTTAGCGCCTCTACGACACTGGGTAACTCTACGTCGAGCAACCTGCAAATAGGAAAAGGTCCCAATCAGATATCACTTTCCGCCAGGGGCGCAACGAGAACTGCAATTAGGACAACTGGAGGCAGCGCAAATGTGCAGATTGCAGGGCTAACGCTGACAGTCGATCCAAGCGCAATTACAGTGAACCCGATAAATGCCAACTTTAACGGAGGCACTATAAAGTTAGGCACCGGTAATAACAGTGCTTCACCCGTCGGCAATCTGGCTATCAGTGGTGGACTCGACGTGAGTGGCGGCGGGATAGGCAACGGTGGCGCTGTGACCCTGAACACCACAGGCGCGACTATGTTCACCGTGAATCAAGGCGCTACTGCCAATGGTATCAATGGAGTGGTAATGGCAAATGCCGGTAATATTAGCGGCAATGCTGGCTCAATCACGATCAACAATACCGGTCTGAACGCCGGGGGGGGAATCTCGTTCGGAGTCGGTCAGACCCTGTTTGTAAACGCTGGAGTGGAGGGAACTGCCGGTTCGATTACGGTGACAACCAAAGGTTCGCCCGGCGGCCCGGGTTTCTTGCCGATCCAATTTACTGGCGCTGCGAGCTTTGTTGCCTCCGGCTTCAACGTCAACGGCGGTAGTATCACGTTCTCTGCAGCTAAGTACATTTTTGGCGGAGGCAATGTGGTACTAAACGTCGATGGCGTGGGTACCGGCAGTGGTGGCAAAATTAATATCTCCAGCACAGGAGCTAGTGGCGCCGGGTCTGACATTGCAGTGGGCGGTAGTCCGAATCAGTTCAATTTGTCTGCTCGGGGCCTTGGTTCTCGGTTTGGTGGTAGTGACGGGGGGACAGTTAGCCTTTCTGTAGCCTCTTCCTCTAACAGCATTACGATTGTTCCGAACTTCTTGAGGTTCGGCCCCGGAGGCAACGTAGGTAAGGGCGGATCGCTGACGCTATCAGCCGGAACAGGAATCGGCAATGCCAATGTTTTTGTCTCAGATAACTTGAACGCAAATAGTGGTTCTCTAAAGGGAGATGGCGGAGTCATAACGATTACCGCAGGTTCTAATTTAGTGCCTTTTTCAATATTTGCAGGCGCCAACACAAACGGCGTGAACGGCATCATTAGCGCCAGCGCGCTTGGGCAAGACGGATCAGGGGGCACCGTATCTATCACGAGCACTGCTGGCGGTATCACTTTGGGTCCGGTGCAAAGTATTCTGGTGTCCTCAGGAAGCCGGAGCGGAAAAGGCGGAAATATTACGATTACGGACTCCGCCTCTGGATCTACGCTTAACCTGGGTTCCGCGGCCACCCCGTTATCCGTTGATGGCAATGGAGCTGGTGGCGCGCTCACTATCAGTACGCAGCTATTAACAGCCGCCACTGGTGCCACACAGCAACTGTCGGCACGAGGTGTCGGCACTGCCCGGGGCGGAACAATAAAGCTCACCATAGCCCAAAACTTCGGCCAGGCGCTGAACATCAATGGCTTACCCGCCGCAGCAGGCACACCGGGGAATGTTTCTCTTAACGCATCATCCACTGGTGTTGGCTCCGGTGGAACCATCACCGTCGTATCTGCCGGCACGGTGAATCTCAACGCTAACGGTGTCACTGTGCTGGGCACAGCCGGTGCTTCTGTGGGCGCAGTGCTGAGCGTAACGGGAGGCAGCGGCCTCGGCGGGTTCGGGAACGTTTCAACAACGGGCGTTCTAAATGTAGGGAACGCGACAAACGGACTACTCGAGCTTAAGGCTGGTTCCGGTACCATAATCCAGGATATGCTCGGGAGTTATACCGGTCATGCCCTGACCATCACTTCGTCGGGTTCATTAGGCACTGCTTTGGCACCAGTTCAGACGAGCATTGGTGTAGATCCGACCGGCAACGGCGGGATGCGAATACAATCTGGTAACAGTGTGTTTATCAATCAAACCAGCCAGCCCCTGGCTTTGGACAGCAGCACTGCGGGCTTCTCCTTCTCTTTGACATCCAGCAAGGATGTTCATGTAATAGGAGCTCTGAACGGGACAAACTTGAGCCAAATCTCTTTGTCCACAACCAACTTGAGTAACGGTTCTATTAACGCCCACGCCGATATCGGCGGGTCTAGTTTCGGAACCGTCACATTGAACGCCAATGGCTCCGGTGCTATCACAAACTTTGGCGGAACGTTCAAGACAGGTACGTTGAACCTCACTAGCGGCGGTGGAAACATCGGCACATTACCGAGCCGAGTCATCACCACGGCAACCACACTCTCGGTTAACACCACCGCAAGCGTGTTCCTGTTAGCGGCGGCTAGTCCCGGGACACCGGGCGGTTTCGCGCCGGCGGTCACCCTCAACACGTCTTCCGCAAGCGCAGCGGGATCTACATTCGATTATCTGGCTTGCGGCACTATTAATGTAAGCGGAACTTTGACCACTCCAACGTTGCAGTTGGGTACGTTCAGCGGTGACATCAATACCAGCGGGCTGGCACTCAATGGTGTCACCGCAATTGGTATCACTGCGGCGAATAACGCAACCATTGGCTTCAACAATCCGTTGACTATAAATGCCTCGAACGTGACCAATAATTTCACCGTCAGTGGCAATGCTGCATTGACGATCGCCGGAACGATAACATCCACTTCGGGTAACATCAGCATAACCACATCTTTCGGTGCTGGTAATACCATCACTCAAAACGCAGGAGCAGCACTTACGGCCAATGGATCACCGACGAATCAGACTCCTGCAATAACAGTAAATTCGGGCGGTGCTTTGACTCTAAACGCGCCGGTTAATACTTCTAACATGACACTGTCGAGCGGGAGCGGTGGTGTCTTGATCATCAACCCGGCAGCGGTGCTCACGGCTGCTGCTACTGCGACAAACAAGACTCCGACAATCTCGCTGACCGCTGCCGGATTGCTCGCGGATGCAGCAGGACTGAGCGGCAATATAATCAACCTCAACTTCGGTGCTGCTGGATTAACCATCGGAGCAGGCATGACCGGTACCGGTGCCAACAGCGCGATTTCACTGACATCATCCGCGGGCGGAAATATAGTGCAAACCGGAGGATCCGAGTTCGGCAATACCCTAAATATCAATACGTCCGGAACTGTCGGAGCTCCAGGGCAAAGAGTTCAATCGTCCACTAATTTCATCAATCTGTCGGGATCAGGAGCGACGAATAACGTATTCCTGAATTCACAAGCTGCTGTGACCCAATTAGGGACCTTTGGTTCAGTAACTGTCGGAGGCAAACTGGACATCACAGGAGACCCGAATTCAGCTATTACCTTCCAGGCTATTAACGCCGGTAACTCAGTTTCAATAGTGACTACCGGGGTGAATGGATCAATCACTCAGAATGCCAGCGGATTTACCTCGAACCTCACTGGAGGTATGACTGTAAGTGCGCAGGGTGGAAATGTAACACTGAACGGAAGCTTGTCTGCCGGCGGTATCGGGGGCGTTACTGTTTCCGGTGGGGGCAACGTAAGTTACGGAAGTATTTCCGCCATTAACGGCGACGTCAACATTTCGTCCACCCAAAACAATGTCACGCAGGCGAACTCCACCACCATAAGCACGATCACTTCAGGGAACATCAATGTCTTTGTAAGCAATCCTGCGGTTGGCCAGGGCAAGATCACGGTTGGCAGCATGATGACCGGGTCTACCGGTCCGAACAATAACATCACGATAACCCCCTCTCGCACTGGTGGCACGGCTGGCACGCTTACACAATTATCAAACACCTCCATCATCACAGGAACCAATGGAAATGTGTCTATAGCAGGTCAAAATGGTGGCATCACCACCAACATTTCCTTGCAGAACGTCTCTTCGGCAGGCACCGGGTTTGTACTTGCCTCAAGCGCAATAACCTTGAGCGTGGGCAACTTGGCTAGCGTATCCGGAAGGACAGTAACGCTTTCCGGAGACGGAGGCGTCACTATCAACGGATCTGTTAGCACAAGCAACGGGGCGTTGTCGGTGACATCACTGAACGGTGCGGTAACGACAAGCAGTAGCGGATTCTTGTCTGCTACCAACGGTACTGCCACAGTCCAAACATTTGGGGCTGTGAATTCCAACATTAACTTAGGGGCGTCTATTACGGTCCAAGGTGCTTCAGGGAGTGCGCTAAATGTGCTTTCGAATGGCAACGCCACGGTTGCTGGTCTCTTCAACTCTAGTTCGGGCGGGAAAACCACCGTACAAGCGAACAGCGGACCACTGACCATAACTGCCTCAGCCAGTGTTCAAGGTGACTTAATCATACAGAATCTGAATTCTGGTGCAGCGGCCGGTAATGTGATAGTCCTCAATAACTTTGTAGGTTTGAGTGCCATTGGACCTGCAGGAACAGGCAACATACGGATCATTAACAACAATGCGGTCCCGGCTCCTGCTAACGGTGCTGTGATTGTAGGAGGAACTGTTAGCCAGTCAGCGTTTGGCGGCGGCGCCATTTTTCTCGGTCCGGCCGGAGCAAACTTCAGCAATACGGGCGCGACGAGCCTGACAGCCAAGGGTGCTCAATTGCAATTCTTCAATGGCAATTTCGCGGGAGCCGGTGTCAATGGAATTCAATTGAACAGCAATTCTATATATGCTGATCCACCTACCCCGGGAATGACCTCCTTTGCACCAATTATTCAAAGTGGCGCTGCCGTGGCGGCACCACAGGCGGTACCGGTCTCGACCAAGAACAATACGGTGAGCATTCCTGCTCTGTTTTCGGTCGCCGGAAGTACCCGAAATGCATCTTACACGCAAAGACTCATGATGCCGCCGGCGGTGCAAGGAATCGTGGACCTATTGGCTCCGTTGTTCCCTGGCACGACCGGCGTATCAAAGCCTGTACCGACAGGGAACACTTCAAATGGATCGCTACCTGCTGCAATGCCGGGTGAGTCACTAACGGCACCAGTGAAGAATACAACCGGCGCGATGGTTGAGCGTACCGGTCAAGGTCCGACAGGCAGCCAGCAGGAGCGCAGGTGGCTCACCGGCACTGAAATAAATGAGCTTAGCCGTGCAAATGAGAGCACGATTCTCGCGGGTTTTGTAAGCAAGAAAGCCGGAGTCTTTGGCGGATCGTCCGCGTATATGAGATCTGCTCTGCAAGCGAGTGTCACCAGAGTTAGTGACACTGACTTTGATTTGCACAACGGCGAAGTTTTGGTAAGTGCTTCGCGCAAATCTCGCGTCAGTTCTGGCGGACATATGGTTGATGTCGCACCGGGGTCTATCGTGCACGTGACACGAAATGGCGATGTTCTCAAAGTACGAAACCTGTGTGATGCGATTGGCAAAGCTGTTAAGGTAGTTGTAGCCGGCAAGGCTGTGACAGTCGCAGTAGGAGAGGAACTGATAGTTGGACCCGACACACGTTCTGTTGAGGCAGCTGTGAAAGGCGACAACATCGGCCGTCGCAAAGTAACGAGATTCCTGGTTGACGGGAAGTATTCCGTGATCACAAGTGAATTCTCGGTGATAGCGTTAATCCAGAAGAGCCCTCTGCTGACCACGCTGTACACGAAGGGTTCTTCCGCGGACAAAAATGTGATGGAACGCGTCTTGAAGGTGGCTGCCGCACTATTCCAGGTGACCGGACGGCGCGGTGCCTACTCTGCGTATGACCCGAATAAGGTGGAGGATGTGACGGCGGCAAATGTTGAAGTTGAAAACACTAAACTCTTGAAAGTTTGCCACAAGTCCTATTGAAACTCCGGCATACCAACACATTCATAGACGGAAAGTACTCGACCGCCGTATGAGGACCGCTTGGACGGTTGTGTGGCATGGAGGAAGAGGGACGTGAGGTTCCCCTATGCCGATGGTGTCTCACTTCGTTCTCTGCAGAACATATGGGAGAATTCCCATTTGCGCCGAGGAACGATCATGTGATAGTTGGATATCACAAGTCTTGGGTGTTCTATGCTCTTGCCCATTAGATCCGTTTCCATCTTGCTTGCGCTGGCGATGACGTTTCCAGTTCCTTGCCTGGCGCAGAGCTGTGTCTCTCAGTTGGATGAATACGAAAGAATGCTTGTGGGCAAGACCAGTCCGAACTCACCGGTCACGGCGCGCGTGGACGCTTTGGAACGAGGCCTGTTTGGAAACTCGCGAACAGGCAGCATGTCGGAGCGGTTGCGGGCAATTCAACAGATGTTGGTTGGTTCCTCGGCAGCTGTAACATCCACGGCCAATACGGCAGCACCGGCTGTGTCAACGCCGGTTCTATCGAAGGCTAACCCGCAACGAACCGGCACACCCGCCATGGCAAAAGATTCACGCGCCACTGCAACTATCGTTAACACGTCTAACTCTGGAAACGATTATTCAGCCGACAGAACGAAAGAACTTTTAAAGCAAGCGGTGATAGCGCACTCCAAAGGCGACCTGTCCGAAGCAACTCGTCTTTTCGAGCAAGTGCTGTCGTTGGATTCAAAGAATACTGATGCCAACTATAATCTCGGAACCATGTCAGAAGATAGAGGCGACTTGGATGCAGCCTTGCATTATTACCGCAGCGCTGCTGCCAGTTCACCTGACGACAGCGACATCAGGAACACACTGGCTTCAGTCGAGAGACGAATTTCCAAACGACAAGCGTCAGTTCCTAACGGCGAGTTGCAGGAAATGGCGAAGTCCGCGGTAACCGCATTAAAGCAGGGTGATTACACCGGAGCGATCAGCAAGCTGGAAGTACTAGCACAAAAGGCACCATCCGACCCCAGCGTACAATTCGGACTGTCCCGTGCCTGGTATGGCAAGGGAAATGTCGGTCGCAGCAGGCAATACCTGCAGGGCGCCATCGCCCTTGCACCGGAACAGCAGATGTACAAGAATGCGCTGCAGGTTCTGGATCGAGAGATTCAAACAAGGCAGAACGAATCAAGCGGTTTGGGGCATTCCGATCCCTCTGAATTGCCGAACAGAGTCACCATGCGCGGTGACTCCCAGCCGCCAGCGAACCACAACGCCGGGGCAATTGTGCCGTTTACCGATCGGGGAGCGCCGCAGCCCATGGCTGGCTCGGTTGCCACCGTTGGTTCTGTTACACCGGTGTTGCCGGTGGGTGCATCGCTTGCTCCTTCGACTACTTACGCGAATCAGGGATACTCGGTAAATCCGTTCGACCAGGCAATTCTTGACTCGATAACCGCCATGTCGGCACTGAACAATGCAGCCAGAGCTTATCCAGTGTACTCCACCACACCTTATGTGCGTTCTTCCAGAATGCGTGTGGGACGCGCAGGATCTCTCACCGCTGGATTACTGGGGCTGTTAGGTGTGGGGTACTAGTATGCGGTCCAGGCACATTAGCTCGCTATATCTAACAGGTGTGGTCGTGCTGCTTCAAGCAAGTTCCGTCCTACCGGCGTCTGCACAAATGTTGCATGGCGGAGTTGAAGAAGAAAGCTACCGGCTTGCACCGGCTAACGGCAAGAAGGAAGATATCAAAGCCAACCCTCTGCGTCTGGCTCGGGCCGTTCACGATGATGAAGCCGAAGACGAGAGCGATCTGGCGAAACCGCAAAAAACTGCATCACTGAAGGGTAGCCTCGACGACTTTCAACCTGACTCTTTTGAGTTGGGCCCCGAGCGTGAATCCGAAGAAATGGTTCTAGCATGGGAACGCTGGCATCATCAGTTTTCAGCGGTGTTCTGGCAGCGGTGGTACGCAATTAATCAGTACAAAGGACGCGCGCAAATCAGGATCACTGTGACACGTGACTTGCATATCACCGTCGAGTGCTTAAAGCGCAGAGGATGTCTTGAATTCGAGAACACAATACTACGCGCGGTGAACAGCCTTGACCTGAATCCCGGTCTGACATTCCCCGCTAAATCTGAACGCCAGTCCGTGACGTTCCTCTCCAATATTTTAGCCGGCAACGTCCCCCCCAGTTACTCGTGGTCCAAGCGCGATTTCGAAACCGTCAAAAAGGATGCAGTGCCGGCACTGAAATAATTGTGCTTAGCCGTGCAAAAGAGAGCAGGATTCTCGCGTTTTGGCAAGAAAGCAGGAGTCTTTGGATGCTCGCCTGCGTATATGAGATCTGCTCCTGCGCCATGACTCACCAATCAATCGGAGATCGAGGGTAAAACCCGTATCGCGATCTGAAGTCTCCTCTGGTAATCCGGACTGCTCATAAATGGATGCCATAAGCGCGCCTTTGTGTACAACACAAGATGGTACTTTCAAGCGATCTGGTGGCATGTGAATTCCTCTCAACCCACAATCACTGTATAAAGCAATTGTTGAAACCACATTGAGGGCTTTGGTTGCGCTACAATGCAAATCAAGCAAGGGCAAGCTGTGAACCTCGGTTCGGTAAGGAAATTGGAAGCGAAATGAGCGACGGAGGAGCGAAACGGAGCGTTTTAATAAGTATCCCAAACACGCAATCAAGTCTGCTTCGATAACAGCTTGAAAGGAAAAATTTAGTAGATGCAAGATTTTAGAAACGATGACCGAGTTTTTGACAGCAACGAGTCCAAGCATTTAGGAGAGAGCCCAGAGCCAGTTTTTGACTTTTGCGACTTCGCCGATGAATTACCAAAATTGTTCAAATGCTCATTTGATAGCAAAGCTGGAGAAGCCGATTCGGAAAAATTGACGGAATCCATCCTGCAACGGTTATCTGCAGATGAAAGAAAAGCCATGGGGGAGGCAATCTCCAAATTCAAGACAGCCAGGCTGGATAAAAGTGATCAGCACCAGATAAGCGAAGTTGAATACAGGTCTGTACTAAAAGACATTGAGAGTCTGGTTAATCCGGACAAGGCTGTCACCTCGAGATTGAATAAGACCGATCGGTTGCTTGTGGCAAAGCAGATACTGGAACTGGCAGCCTGTCCAAACTTGACCGATCAAGGCCGCTTCCAAACCTGCGAAGTGGCCTCACTGGAGAAAATTCTCTTGACCAGAAATCCGAGCGCGGTATCAGCATTGATCTCTAAAGCCATTCAGGAAGGTAAGATAAAAAACTATGATGGCTCAAATCTGGAACTGTCAGACCAGCCGTTTCTCAAAGATCTCGAATCATCTAACCATAAGCCGAAAGACGGCGAACGATTGTTGGCGAGCCAGGTCTTCCAAACTGCATTAATTGAGCGCGAATGGTCTGATCGTGATATTGGGTTTGGAAAAGGTATGCTGAGTTATCGTTTATGCAAGCCAAGCAAAGAGCACAGCGGCAGTGGAGACGGTGGAGAGCGTTTTATTGTCGCGAAAGGACCTGACAAAGGAAAGATCTTATATGACGTAGACGATGACGTTCCAGTTTGGGACCCTGGAATAGAAGTTTCGCGTCTCGGAAAGATGTACAACAGTCTGGCCAGCAAGAAATTGAAAGACAGCCCACTGGTCCTTGCATCCACAGACACACAGTCATTTCTGGACAGCAAAAATCGAGATTCCGTTCTCTTTATCAAAGACAAAGAAGACCTGATGGCAAAGCTTTCAGGTCTGAAGGACAAGAAACAATTTCCGCTCATTATTGTGGTGGTGGATATTGACAGTGAGGATCCCGAGCAAAAGAATTTGCATGTGATAACCATTCGCGACTACGACAAGGAAAAAGGTGTGGCGACGCTCGACGATCAGTTCGGTTCCGGTTCTAAGAACATCCGAATCTCCGCGGCTGATTTAATGGCGCCGGGTGGAAAAGAGCACAGTATGAAAACCGGCTCCTTTACGCAATGGACCGTGCCGACCCCTCGAGTAAAGTTGGTGAGGAACTGAGCCAGGCAATGTTTTGCACTGCGCTACAAAGAGCGATTCGATACACTGATTACTCATCTTCCCAGTTTGAATCCTTTGAACAGTGATTCTTCTTCTTCTTTCCCAAACTTCAACAATCGATCGCTGGCTCTCGTCAAAACAAGTCCGAGCAGCACAGTAATGCCGTTCGTGGAGAAAGCATCGCTGAGCTGACGGGCGAATTTTTTGGAACCATTCGGCCCATTATATTCGCCCCGGGAACAACTGTCTTTTGGATGCCGGTCCAATTCACAACGGAGTTCGACAGCAAATTTCGACTATTTCAAAACGCGCGTTCGGAGAAACTGCTCCCATTGAATCGGTTTAGCTGTTTGGCAGCGCGGCACATACCACGGACAACCCGGACCATGAGAAGTATGAGCATCCACAATTGAGTCGGGCTCGATCTCTTTCATGCGATCTTTAACGGTCGCTTCTTCGGCGTGTTCTCCCATATGATGAAGACATCGCCAAAGTCTATCGATTGGTTGAATGAGGTGCGGATGATCGGGGCCCAGGTACTCCACATCGAGTTTGATGCACAAGCAAAAGTGCCGCGATGCTTCCTCATAATGTCGCAGTTCGCCCCAGCAAATTCCAAGGTTGAAATGCGCATCTGCATAATCGCGCAAATTAAATGCATCATTTCCAGCTTCCAACATATCCGCGAAGATATCCGTTGACTCCGTTAGTGCCTTAAGACCTTCTTTGTAGCGGTTCACTTCGACAAATCTTTCTCCAACTTTGCCTAGCGCAAACGCCAAGGTATCCTTGCTGCAAGGCTTGGACCACACCTCCAGATAGTCTTGCTGCACTACTTTTATCAAATCGCTTTTAGACGCACCGAGTTCATCCAGTATTTCAACATACTTTGAAAACGTACGCCGGTAGGCAGAAGTTTGGCTCCCTAGCTTTTCGGCTGAGCGGAATGCTGCACGAATTAGTCTCTTAGCCTCCTTGAGATCATTTTTCTTCGCAAACCTAAGCGCTAAGTCGAAACAGTCGTCCCAGCGTTTCACTCGCTTCATGAGTTCAAAGTCTTCTTTTGCAACCTGGACGGAGGATCGGGCGAATAGTTGCGTTAATGTCTTCTTCGCCCATGCCATCGAGCCCGGCGTATATTCCCATGCATCTTGGGTGCTAACCAGAGATTCAGTCTTCTCTCCGGCGTTACTGTCATCATCGACCTCACTGGATAACAAAATCGCAGGTACACGGCCGCTCGCGAGGGCCCCTCGTGCCGCAGGGGAATCTCCCGCCCGCCTGAACAACAACAGACCGCGCAACCCGTACCACATCTGAGTTTCGCAGGCTCCTCCGGTCAGCAATTCATCCGCCAAATCATCGGCATCGATTTGAATAGCCTTAGTTACGGCCGGCCACAACAGATCCATTACATAGTCTTGACCTGCGTCAAACCCCTCGCTCAGTATCTTCACCGCAGCAGCCTTGAAATCATGTTCCCAGCAAAAGTCCGCGCATTCCTCCATGTATTGCGAAAACTCTTCATCGGACACCGGCGGGGGGAACACTATCCCGGTAGAACTCTGCTCAGAATGAAACCGTTGTTCGTTCCTTCGTTCGTACTGCAGTATCGCAGCAGCACGTGTGTAAAGATCTGCGGCTTGCCTCGGCGGCAAAGTATTGCGAGCTAGAAATAAACATGCCAATCCAGTTTCACGAAGTGCCAGGATTTGATTCGCCAGAACCGTCTGTTCTTCAGCCTTCTCCGTTCCAACCATCTGGTCAGTCAGTGATGCAAGCTTTCTCGCAGTCGTTTCGTCTATGTGAGAATGCAGCTCAGATTCCAGAGCTAGTGCTGGAACCATAGCTGCTGGAAGTGGTTCGGCTGATTCCGTCAATGTAGGAAAAAGGTTGGAGAAAGAAGCAGATGATGATACATTTGAATTCATTCGATTACCTCGCATATAATCCTTCGTTGTTTAATTGAAGACAACAGACAAAAGAGTTCGCTCTTTAGTGGTTCGAACAGACTAGATGAAGATCTTGAAATTCAATTGAAACTCAAGTGTGTGCATGCGGTTTCTACGAATCGTTAAATCGGAACTTGATGTGTATTGGTGGCGATTGGCCCATCACCGGGGGCTATAATGAAGAACTTCGGCGGCGGAAGGTGCGAGCAATGGCAAGAGTAATCTGGCTACAGAAAAAGACGATTACGAAATGGCAGCGGAATTGAAAAAACTTCTTACCGGCGTTTTGCAAAGGTGCGAAAGGTCCTATCCAATCTAGGTTCTGCATTTGCCTGGTTCTGAAGGAACTCTCAACCGAAACCGTGAATCGAAGAACGAATCACTTTGAGATGCCAGGTGTCTTTGGGAATGATGGTTTTGGTTAGCCCATCAAAACTTGGACGAATTCGCAAAGCGGAGGTTTATGAAACCTGCCAAACTATGATAGTGATCCGTATAAGGGCGAGTAAGCCATGAAATGCTTCGAAGTATTGGTTGCTATTTGTGTGTCATGCTTTTCCCTCACCTCGTGCGGTCCGAAATTAGCCGATGAGAAACTAGCCGATGAGAAAGGAAGGCTTGCCGAAGTTTCCTTCGAGAAAGTAGCGTTGCCGAGGGGAATTCTATTAAGGGCAAGTTGCGTCAAGACGGACACTGCTCCAACTGGAACTGGCGATATCGCAGCGTTGCCTGAAGATGGATCAGGATCTGAAGCATCTTCTCTGGCTGCCTGCCCTGAAGGGTGGATAGGAGTTTGGGAAGGTAAACTCAAGGTAATTAGTGCCGAATTCGGCTCGGTCTACAGTCTTGCTCCAGATATGCTCGAGGCCAGGAAACACCTAATCAGACCGGGCACCGAGACTTATCTGCGTTTGCCGATTGATAGGCATCAGCAAAGACTTCATACTTACATGCGGCCGGTTTCTTTCACCGGCAACCCGCTCAATAACATCAGCTCGGATACGGATCCATTTCAGTTTATTTGTTTTTCGGAGCTAGAATCTCTTCAACAACAGAGAATACACAATCGACTGCCAATCGAGCTATCTTTGAGAGAGCGGTTGGAGTATATTGAAAAACTGTCTGATAGATTGTCGAAGGTCAAGCGCGAAAATGCCAGCCAAGCAGCAATAATTGATTTAGAAGATCAGATGGTTGAGCAGAATAAACTACTAGTTGACTTAATGGCCGCTTCAAAGGGGCTGAAGTATCTGGCTGAAGGCAAAGAGATTCCCAACTGCAAAGATTGGTATAAACATCCTGGAGCTACGGTCAGCCTTCAACTGAATGGGGGCGAGTTACAGGCGAATAAATCAGCTTCCTCCGGTGTAAGTCTACGCAATCAATTGTGCCGATTGTCTAATGACACATACGAGTTTGATGCCATCATTAAACTAGCGACTTCAAACGGTGGACGTCGGACCGTTGATGTCATATCTGAAACCGTCATGAAGCTAAAGGAAGTTGGACCTGGCACCATTGATGCTCATATCGCAAGGCTGATATTTAATCGTGATGGACAATGCGAAGAGAAAGTGATTCTCAATGGCACAATGTATAAGTTACCGGGTTTATTTTTCGACCAGTTGAGCC
Organism: Candidatus Obscuribacterales bacterium; assembly: GCA_021732565.1. Classification (GTDB taxonomy): domain Bacteria; phylum Cyanobacteriota; class Vampirovibrionia; order Obscuribacterales; family Obscuribacteraceae; genus JAKFUT01. Next base: position 18,314 of record JAKFUT010000306.1, on the reverse strand, counting down.
CGGAAGTGCAGCAGAAAGTAGTGGAACGACAGCGCCTCGATAGAGAAAGGCTGCTGAAAGAGAGGGAAGAACGGTTGAAACAGCTTGGACACTGAGTTTGTTAACAAACACCCTCGCCGGTCGATCGGAGAAACCGATCTCTTATGCTCTCGAAGATCGGCGACCTCGGAAAGCGAAGCCGCGCCTTTGTGCACTAGAAAAGAATAACACCATGCCGAATGCGCCACGAATGGCTGAGAGCGCCACCGCTCGGTGGCAGATTCCGCCGCTGCCGCGGAGATAGAAACGGAACTAGGACCTGCCAGCGCGGCCCGGGTGAGCGTTCTTTGCACGGTGAAATTGTTCAGGGTGATTAAATTCGAAGTTGAAAATTATCGCAACGCTCTCGAATTTCTTATTCGGAAAATCCAGCAGTGGATGCCCTGACAATGCTTCAATGCTATCTTTAAATCGTTGAGTTAGCGCAGGACTCAAAGTGGAGTCAAGAACTCGGGCGTTGACAGCTTTTGTTTTATCAATTTGCACCATAAAGCGTGCCTTACCTGTGAAGTACGTTTTGTAACTTAACGCGGGTAAGAACAGTCCGTGTGCTGCCATTGGATCGTCGGTGATTTCTATACCCGGCCGTGCGGTTGCGCTGGCATTCCACAAAGAGCTTCCAGTTCCGGGAGCACACAAATAGTATCGACCCAGTTTTCGTACTTTCTGTTCAGGATCGGTGACAAGTTCCCAGCGCAGCTGATACATGGCACCATGAATGCCACCATACCAACATGACCAGTCAGGATACGGTACGTTTGCAACCGGTCCTGGTCCATAGTAGTGCGACCATCCATTACCATCGCTATAGACACTGAGCATATCGCGAGGAATTTCGCTATGGAGTTCGCGTCCACCGGTTGAGGAATAACCAATGAAGGTTTGATCTAAAACTTCAACTGGTGCGTTGAACAAATATCGTGAGCTGTAATTAGATGCTTGCACGGTGCCTTTCAGCTTCGGACTAGTTGAAGGCTCTCCGCCTTCAACAGCAACTGCCGAGTGATTGCTAGCATCATCTGGATTGACTCTGCGTGATTGCGCCGGACTGGTGAAACCGATTAAGCACAAGAGCGTTAGGCACAGCGAAAATACTTTGGTAATCATGAGCATGGAGAGAATAATAGGATAGGACAATTCGAGCGTAGCATCCGCGCGGGTATTGTCAAGCCTCGGAATTTTACAATCCCTCGTTCGAGAGTGAGTCAGGCATCGAGATTATGAGTCGGTTCGCGACGACCACCCTTTCTTTCTTCAAGAAACACCTTTCCTCCCCGGATCGCCTATGCTGGAGCGAATCGACTGGTCGAGGAGATCCGGAAACGAAGTGCCTTGCAGAATATCGCGACCTGTAATCGGTTTGAATCAATTTAGAGACTGCAAGGCAAAAGCACCTGTCACTCATTGTTCGATTCAACTGAACACTACCATCCGGTTTTATTAAATAATCTCATTTTGGTTGCCCCTCGCTTACTCTAATGGTGTGCACAATAGTGCAGTTTGGTTTATGAATCAGTGCATTACATTCCATGGTCTAGTTTCTGCGAAGGGCATAAGCTTGTAATAGAAATTCGCAAAACACGCGACAGCGAGGCCAACATCATGTCGTTAGAGCTTGAGAGTTCCCGTGACGAATGCATCGATTCTCGGCTGAAGGCTTTGCCAAACATCCACGAGCAACTGAACTTGTTGATGGATGAGCTTGCAGCCAGTTTGGCGAGGTTGCAGAAACCTCCCTCTGCAACTGGAACGGTGAACGGTTGCGAACTCACTATTGTAGGTCCTATTCCCGAACCAAGACCTATTACTCGTCCCGAGGGTCCAGGAACCAATCGACCTCCAGCTGGCAAACCCATCCGTATGCCTATGCCTGCCAGCCAGCGTCCAAGAGTAAATGTCAACGTAAATACATCCGATCCAAATTCTGATATTAATGTGGACATCAAGGCTGGACAACGTCGATAGCGTTGACAGGCAGGCGATGAATTGATTTTTAAATCACAATCCAGAATGGCCTGGCCCTGCGCTTCAGCTGCTCAAGCATCGCCCATGGATCGCGATTGGTTAGGAGATCGCCGAGATTCATTGCTCAACTGTGAGCCGATATCTGCAGCCTAAATCGACGAGTCTTTTTCGTCCGACCTCAGAAAATTTCGCCGAGCTGATGCTAATTCTCTTGAGTGTGCGAATGTTCCCCAGTGAGGATACCGATGAGTCACCAATATTTGTGCTGCTGATGTCCAAATTTTGGAGCTGAGGCAGACGGCAAAGGTTCGGGACATCAACGTCTCTGGCGTTAGAGCCGACAATACTTAGTTTCTGGAGATTAGCCAGTTTAGCAATTTCTGCGAACGGCAAGGTGCAGTAAGCCAGGTTCAGATTCTGTAGCATTGGTAGCCGGGCCAGGGCAGAAACGGTCTGTGAATTCAAACTTTGCCCGCTGAGATCTATCGAATCCAGCTTTTTTATTTGGGACAGCGAGGCGATGAATTCGTCTGGCAGTTCTGCATCGGCTAAGTTCAGGCGCTTCAACTGTGAGAATTTGGTCAATTGCATTGCGTTCGACTTGTCGAGTTCTGCGCCCGATAGGTTAATGGTTTCGAGAGTTGAAGACGCACCCGGTGCCGATAGCCAGGCTGTTACGACGCTTTTTCGCGCACCCGACAAATCCAGCGATTTTATGCTTGCAGGAAATTCGAAGCCAACTATAAACAAAGGCACCACATCTGGCGGGGGCTGTAACATTCTGCGAGTGATACCACTGACAGCGGCGTTCTCTAGCTCCGATGCATACTTCCAGTTAGCGCTTTCGTCCCAATCAGAGACTAGCTTGTAGTCATATAGATGTCCCTGCGCAGGCGAAACCGGCAGCGCAGGAGCGTCTGATGCTAGGAATCGGCTTGGTACTATTGCTTCCAGACCACAGCTCTGCACGTAATTATTTACCGACTTTTGAAGCTCAGCTCGCGCCCGGGCATTCCTATGACTAGCCTTCAGGGCTAAACCGCGCATATACTCCAAATCAGCCGCGACACGCCCATAATCGAGGCGACCGTCGATAGCAAGTTTTTCTTGCTCCTCCGTAATGCGGATACATTCTTCATTCTGCCCTTGTTGCAACCGAATCGAAGCAAGGCGAATTTGATCAGGATTAACATCGTTGAATAGCGCGGGCTTGTTCTTCTTGAGAAGAGCCTTCGCCGCTTCATCGTATTGCTTGGCTGCAATCAATGTGCTAACCAAATCATCCACGCACAGTCCGTAGAGTTTATTGCTGTTGGATATCTTTTGTAGTGCGTATCTGATCGAAGCCTCAGCTTCGCGTAGTTGATTGCGAACACGTAACAGGGCAGCGTGTTGAAGATGCGCTGTAACACCGGTAAAATCAGAATGACCGGTCTCTTCCATTTGAATGGCGCGATTTGAGAACGTCTCGGCGGTTCGCACGTGTCCTTCCAGAAATGGCCATAGTCTGTTCGCCCGCCATATTGTTGAGACTCAGGTATCGAGCGGACCAAGCACGAGCACTGTCGATGTCGAAAGCTTTTAAGTAAAGATCGGAAAGTTCGTGGCAATCCATGCTCGCGGCAGAAATTGTTTTCTCTTTTTTTAGCAAGGAAGATTCTTGGGCAAGTTTCTTTTGAATTTCTTCGCTTCGAAACTCATCGGGAAATCGGGTCGACATTGAATGGCGAGTTTCGGCAAACGGATCTTGAAAGACAGCGAAGGCACTCGCGCTCGTGCACATAATCCACGATGAGATGGTGGTAGCACATATGGTGGCAACGAACCAAGTCTTCGACGATTTACTTTTCATTCAGCGGTTTCCATTTGACGGAGCTCAAAGCTTGACGAGCAATTCGATCTGTTTCGGAAAAATCTCTTTCCTGCGAAGCAAATAAAACTTCTTCTATTGCGCCGCCTTTCCCGTCTGCATCAGCCAGGATAAACCTGGTGCTGTAGTTACCGTTTAATTCCGCAGTTTGGCTACATCCCACCAAGTAGGAGGATACGAATCCGGTTACAACCGTTCGCGCTCCAACATTGTCGATAGTTGCATCTTTTATGCTGACCGGTTCCGGGCATTCCCTCATTGCGTCCGATAGTGAGAGGTCAAGTATTGGATACGCGATCAATTCTGCAATCAATTTGGACTCGGCAGCGGATAGAGTTCTCGGACTTTCCTTTAGTAACCGCACGAAGTTGGAACTCAATGCTCGACCCGGCTTGCGCAAAACACGAAAGGAAATTCTTGAGCCGGCATTCGGACCGATGTATGTCAGCGTCTCTTGGCGCGGATCCAAGAATGGCGGTGCCGTCTCTTGCTGCCAATTTTGCGGAATTTCAATTGATGATATCGACCCGTGTGTGACCAGCCGCGTGCCGGAAAGATCAGGATTACTGCAACCAGAAAGAGTGAGCACAACCATAGTCGATAACAGGAATCGGCATATAGTCGAAGCGCGATCGTTAAACACTGCCAGAGTTTCCAGCGGAGGGTAGTTATTCCATATTATCATGTGCGCGATGCAGGACAGCGTGACCTTATTCACTAATTCTTCATTCGAGCGCCTGAAGTCATCTCGGGGGCCGTATCTAACTAACAAATTCCAAACAACACGGAGCTAATATCGTATTGCAAGACTGAACAAGGGAGCGGAAGCTTTGCGATGCATGTATTTAACAGGTGACAACGTCCAGTGTGTCGTTGACAGCGAGAATGCACGAAGTCATTCGTTCATTCTCCACATATGGTGCAAGGCCGCAGCGACTCCCACAGTACAGCCATAGACCCGACTTCGCCAGAATTGTCTGTGTATTGTCTATCGAGGCGGCTGGTCTGTGAGAATCCAATTCCAATGCAGGAGAAGTATCTATGGATGGAGATTTTGAATCCGAGCGCAATACTGATAATCAGGGGCTGACCGATGCCGCTCATAAGTTTTTTGTCGAATTCTACATAACGGGTAAGGAGTCTAGGTCAGCTCTGACACTTCCTGCCGAGGTGTCGGATAGTACACGATGGCCTGAAGTCTGTTCCTCCGTTATGTTGCCGCGTGGGGCGTTCGGTGCAGTCAGCGGGTTTGGGGCCGGGGTTGCTCGAGATAAACTAACTGATCTCTGTTACAGGGGGTTCTCGGGAGTTCCTTCGGCACAAGCGCTGGCGGACTACGGACACGGAGGGGAGAAAGCATTTATACGGGGAGCCGTGATAGCGACAGGGATGGCTCTCATAAACCATAATTTGGATCAATTCATGAGCACAAAAGAAGACAAATGGTATTCACTAGCTCCAGCTCAAAGAAACTCGTGCGCCAATACAATCTTTGCACCCACATATAGCGAGTCGCTAGTGTATGGTGTTGCAGGCTCTATGAGTGGACGAGCGCGCATAGCTACCATTGCCGGAGGCTGGATGTTGGGGCGGGCGGTCAACTTCTACGAGAAGAAATTCTCACATTGAGCCAGCATTCTAAGGAGGTCGGTAAAATCTCGGCATGCCGCAAAGCGATTGAACTCCAACTGATCATGTAGATAGCCGGGAAGCCGACAATCTACATGATCAACAGATTCCCTCGGAAATCGTTAGATAGCGGAGGCGCGCAGTTACGGGTGAATTCGGCCTGATGAACCACAATAATCAGCGGAGGTCTCGCGCGAGAAAGGACAAGATTTCCTTTATTCTGCAATAATTGCGGGATTTACCCGAGGATAAAAACATGCTAAGACGCGGAGTGATAGCAGTCCTTACCATCCTGCTAGTGACGGTGTGTGCCAGGAGCGTCAAACAAACCGTTGGTTCTAGCTGTGATGCTGTTGCTAGAGATGCGACGCCTGCGGAAAATGCCACTACACAAAGTGCTTCAGGGCTTCAGAAGTATAAGGTCGAAGAGCCGGAATCGTTGGCCAAAGAAGGGACTGCAGTCGCGAAGTCGATTTTTGAGTCCATTGGCAAATCATGGACAATCGATTCCAAGTATATCAATGAGAAATTGCTGAATGGACGCAATGATTTCGGGGAGACAATAAAACTCTACTCGGAATTGTTGGGACCGGTGCAGTCCATCGGGACTGTTCAGTGCACCGGATCCGAACTGATAGATAGCAAGATCGGCGCCGGCTATATTGTCAGATTCAAAGCCAATGTGGTTTGTCAGAAAGACAAGGCTGCGGTGGACTTGCGACTCTTCAAACACGAAAATGATTGGTTGCTTGGAGCTTTGAGTGTAAATTCGGATGTTTTCAACGATTACGTCGCGAGAATCGGAAATGAAGCTTTACAGGTGAGCAAAAAGGCGTTGATCGAAATGGGTAAAGACTGGAACGCTTCAACTGTGGACATATTGGAAGAATCCTATTTGAAGCGTGCTGATCTCGAGAAGGTCCTCAAGAAAATTGGCGATTGCGGATCACTGAAATCTATTAATCGCGATTCTGTGCTATCCGCTTCACTGGGATCTCGTCTCGCCGTTCCATGCAAATTCGAAGTAACTTGCGAAAAGAGCGTTGGTACATTAATACTGGTGATGGTAAAGGTCGATGGAGCCTGGAAGATTGGCGGAATGGAATTTACCGTGCAACGATAAATTCGAGCCTTTCTTCACCAGTTTCAGTTTGACTCCTTCACTTACGGCGAGATATGGAAAGCTTCTCCCGATCTTGTGTCGTCCGAAATGCTGCATGGGTAAGGAGGGAGGGGGCGAGCAATATTTGTCTCCAAAGAAGCCTCTGATCCCGGCCGCAAACCTCACTCCTGTGGAGCGCTCAAACAGCCAGGAGCTTTACTTCAATGCGGGCGATGAGCTTGTGGTCCAAGCCTACGGCAACGAAGTATCGATAGTTGACTTAAATTTCACCCCTGAGGATCTTCAAACATTGGAGAGTTTACCGGTGCGTGGATGACACAGCAGGCAGCCTTTAGTCACTAGCAAATACTTGAAACTTTTGTGGCGAATCAATAGCGATGCACGTATTTAGCTTCGCCGCGTCAGTGTCGCTCCGGAGTAAGACAGGCTCCTAAAGTCTCTGAAAGAGGTTGAATGTACCAACCTAGTCAATTACTCGTTCCTTCTGTGAATTATCCAAGAGAAGCTCCTGCGTCTGAATGGGTCGACGCAGAGCTACCGTTTTATTACATCGAAGTTCTTGAACACCCTCCCCGTCGGTGATTGCCGCGCCTCCTGATACAAGCAGAACCATGTACTTCGGCCGATGTGCTTCCGGTGAAGGAACTTCGCTATTCGCTCTGCAAGAAACATAGTATTGGTAGGACGTGCCCTCCACTATGAGGTGCATGGAGCCGCTTTCTGGCGCATGTGGATTAAGAAATTTGTTCTTCAACGACTTTTGATCGTCTTCTGAAAGTGGACGAAGATGCGCCATATGTACCCCAAATTTTGAGAAAACGATTGTCGGATCGGGGATATTGGAGTCAAAACATTCCGCAATCCGAAATAAAGGATCCGATCCTTCGAAGCCGATCGAGTGATTACTTCTGTTGATTATGCGAATGTGAAGGAAAGGACCATTCCTTCCCGGAATTGTGAAGAGAGTCTTTTCGACTGTCGCCACGGCGAGCGGGGTGGACGCTATTTCTGTCCACGTCTCTTGCTGTGCTTCAGCAGGGTGCAATACAACCATCGAAGTAATTGCAATGCAAAAAGCAGAAATTAGTCTCTTCCCTCTATTGATCATTTGGTGACCTTGTTCAATAACAACCAACGCTTTGTCCCATCTCTTCCGGTTACATTGTTGAAGATAATAATTGCAGAATAATCAACAGCACGCTAAACATTGTTTCAAGAATTAAGGGCTAGTCTGAACAAGTTGTTCCGTTGATTTGTACTAGTACCGTTTCACAAATATGATCGTTGACCTTTCGCCAATGGCAGGTTACCGCTGTGCGGCCTCGTCATGAACATGTTCGACAAATCATTCAAATTCAGTGTGAATCAGTTGATTTGAGAGTTCAACACCAGCCCACCGATGGTAGTTGCGGCTGAGCCTGAGACTCGGATTCGATAATACCCGGTGAGGCCGGGTGTTGATGCAAGACGGATATAGGAAGTGTGAATACACTGAGGAAGCACTTGCTACAGGTTGGACTAAGGTTTACTGCATTTCTTTATCTTGCAAATGACCTGCGGTGACGAAACCGTCAGCATTCCGTCTCGATTACCTCCGATCACTTTGCGCAGGTTGAACTCTTTGCCATGCACTTCAAGGAACTCGAAGTGGTGCCGCATTCGGTTGATATCAAACGGGTTTCCGTCAATTTGTGTTAGCTCGCCAAGGATGCAATATGAAGCGATGTCATCCACAGTGTCTCCGTAAACCGAAGAGTCGACTCGCCTGGTCGAAAATCGGCAATTGTAGTTAGGGAAACGCTCTTCCAGCCGTATTCGGGCGCCTGCATGTTCCAGTAAATCAGCGCGGACTTTCCAGATCTGTCGTACGTTTCTCTCAAAGATGCCATTCACTTGCCCCAAGTAGTGCGCTGCTGATTCACCGAAAACCGTATTCTCTCCCACGGTGTACACGATAAAAAGAATGCCGTCTACGTCCAGTTTTTCATACATTGCCGATAAAAAAGTCATCAGATCCTCGTGCGGATTTATGTCGATCTTGCTGGTTGAAGAGGTCAATCCGTAGATCATGTGAGACGCCAGCACCATATCTTGATGCTGTAAATTCTTTAGCCACGCCTCTTCTGGTTGTCCCTCATACAAACTTTGGATAGTCCCCTGGTATGTCTCGTTCACCTTTAATTTCGGATGCCGGTTCAGTGCTTCAAGATAGCTTCGCAGCATGAGTGGATTTGGTTCCACAGCCGATATGACTGCGGTAAAGTCTCTCAGCACATGATCAATCATTTCGCCGGAACCGGCTCCAACGTCGAGAACCTTAATTCCTTTCTTCAAGCTAAGCTCAGTCAAGCTCTCTCTCAAGCAAGGATAAAAGTCTGCACGACTCGTGCTGCCCCAGTATTCGCCTGTGGTGTAGGACTCTGGAAGAGGCCTCATCAATCGCCTGTGAAACGCTTCAACATAGGCTTCTGCATTACTCATCTGGGAGAATTTCCGGAGTGTCTCCCGTGTTATTATTTGGTTCATTTTCATTCTCCTGGTCACGTGGCATAAGCATAGGCTTTGACCGTGAGGAGACCGTGAGCATTTTGCAAACTACTTCGCCCTCGGATTCGATTGCTTTTGATGATCAAATTACGATGGCGGACCTCTGATCAATTCTTCTACCGTGGTTCAGGCGGCAACCATTCGTGGAACCGAAAACTTTCAAGCGTCGATTTTGTGACGGAGTTATGGCGCACGTGACTGAGTTCCCCTTGATCAGTGTCATGACGGAAATCAACAAAGAGCTTATTTCGAGTAGTGAAAAGGATTTTGCTTCGGTCAGAGAAAAAATGCTGGTGACCGCTGCAGCTCTTCAGGTTGCCACACTCGCTCATGGAGCTTATAAGCGCCAACCATAAATGGATCAACATTTTCAGTTTGCTCAATTCATGTGCAGCTTTCTCAAACAACTACAAGGCGGTTGAAAGCAGCACAAACCATCGGTAGTTCTCTAGTCGATAACTCGTTCCTTGTGTGAATTATCAGGGAGGAGCTCCTTCGTCTGAACGGGTCGGCTCAGAACTACGGTTTGATTACATCGAAGTTCTTGAACACCCTTCCCGTCAGTGATTGCCGCGCCTCCTGATATAGGCAGAATCAGGTACTTAGGCTGAGGTGCTACGGGGGAAGCCACATCACCATTCGCTTTGCAAGAAACATAGTATTCGTAGGTCGCGCCCGGCACAATGCGGTGCATTGAGCCGCTTTCTGGGGGGCGAAGGACGAGCAATATACCACTACCACCGCCAAAGTATATCTGCCTTTATGTAGTACTACAACTTAGCGATAGGCCCCTCGTCTTGCCGTCACCATCTGCAGTGCCGCCGCAGTCTTTTGCATTTTGCGCATCGCTCTTTTCTCCGCTGCGTCGCTACTATTGCGCAAACACTGCACAGGTGGCACTTTTGTCATGCAGACAGCATGAGAGAATTCCGACTTATACATGTGAACATTGCCGATGGAACTAATGATCTGTTCCTTTCTCAACGGAAGCTTCGCAATAGGTTGGACTGTGCGAATGTCTGCCTCCGCCGACTCTCCGATGACTAGCTGTTGTCCCGGGGGAACATCGATGGTAAATTGATCTCCACATATAGCAACACTACCCGCGTGCTCATCATGCAAGTTAAGGACAGCGAGGCTTCTGTCAGTAAATGCCACGGCTACCACCGCTCCTTTCGCGACGCGAATAGTAGCCCCTGCACCATGAATGATTTGCTGATCCTTTTCGGGATGAATAAGGATGCTTGAGAATCTGCTGGCCGAACTCACGTAGGCAACTGGCACATAATGGGACGGAGAATCCCATACGCCAGACGTCGGAAGCCCCTCGGGGCTGAGGTTATTTATAAAGCCGTTCATGATATTGAGTAAGTGATTACCAGTATTCGTCGGCTTGATTGATGCAAACCCTGGCGTGGAGTTTGCATTAGGCTGCCGTTGGTTTAGACCCGGAGGTTGAGCCAATTCCGGCATTTGCGGACCAGGTAGCTTCGAAGGAATTGGTCCTAGCGAGGGAACAGGAATAAGCGGGTTTTTATAGTCGTTATCCGCATCCACAGGCTGAAACAATTCGGCAATGCTGTCCACGAGTTTATCCCGAGCCATTTTCATGCTTTCTGTCAAGGATAACTCAGAGACGTCCTTTAGTACTTCGGCGACGTTGGAAAAATTCTCTGCCACCTCAGCCGCTTTCTTAGGTGCTTCTCCTTTCTCTTTGTCACCATTGTTAATGCCGTCATTGATGTTTTTGACAGCACCAATGAGTTTGGAGCCGGCTGTGATAGTGGTGAATATGGCAGCTGTTCCCACAACTTCACCGGCAGCGACGCCTAGTAATTCAGGGCCTGCTACAGCAACTGCTGCAACACCGCTTCCAATTTTCCACGCATTCTTAAGATCCTGCGTGCCGGTCGTCGTCGGTATTTTCACTGACGTTAGCGTTCCATTCAATCCGTCTGGTTCCTGTTCTCTGCTAGCGACACCGTCCTGCGGAGAATCGTTGGCTGCATTGTCGCCAGCCTGATCGACGGGAAATCTATTTGGCACGACATCTGTGGAAGCAATCGTACTTGATTGAGATACCGGTATCGTAGCGACGGCTCCGATAGAGGGGAGACCCAAATCCGGAGACGGCGTTGCTGGTGGAGCCGCCGCCTTCGCGGGTGCAGTTGGACTAACACCAACCAAGACCGTTAAGAAAGCGCTGCCATTTACTAACGCTGAGCCAGATACCGTTACAGGACTTACAGATTTGCCATTCACACTGCCGTCCAGCGTGAGCAACATCGGAGCGGAACTTGAAAGTAAGCCGGCATAACTTCCTGAGAATTTGAATTGGGAACCTTCGGCAAGAGTGAGCTTGTCGAAAATGATTGCAGGAGCACTAATATCAAGAAAGTGTTGCTGTAGTCCACTGCGGTCGAATCCAATAGCTCCGGTGGCTGTCATTGAAGAATCTTTTGTACCAGTGAGAAACGAATCAGTAATGAAGATTGATCCGGTACCGGCTGTACCCGCTTCTAACTTCATGGCAAATGCGGCGAGAAATGCGCTGCTGATCCGAAAATCGGTGCCCGCTGAAAGTTTAGCATCGCCTGTGATGGCAATACTAGCACCATCTTGAACTTCGATAGTTTGTGTAATGTCGACTTGCAATTTTTGCGCAATCAGTGAAGCATTCTGTTCGATAAGCAGTTGCGGTCCCGAAATGGATAGGGAAGATGTCGAATTAATTGAAGAACTTGGCTGAATTTTTATTGCAGACTGTCCGGCATCGGAATACGCGATAGCTTGAATATCAACATTCGTACCGGCAAGGCTCGGAGATCCGAGGACAATGGAGGCTTTACTATTCGCCTCCGCTGCAATAATGACAGCACCGCTGCTGAAAACATTCGCTGCAAACTTCAGATTGACTTCGTTACCGGTGACATATAGGTCAACTTCCGGTGCCGTAATTGTGCCGCTTGAGACAAGTATGTTAGCGATTGTGGTGCTGGTGTCTATTCCTGCATCAAGGGAGACGAACTGGGCGAGCGGTCCAGAATTTATGATTACCAGGTTGGGCCCGAGCGTGAGCTGATTGTCAGCGTGCGCACTTATAAAGCCACCAGCGATAATATTGGCGTTTGCGCCGATATTGACACTACTGCCTGCAAGAAGGAAGTCGCTGCCGGCATTCACCCTGAGTCCGGTATCCACCGCGACGTCCGTCACCGCATATAAACTCATCTGAGAGTTTGAAAACAGGTTTAAGTCTTTGCCTGCAAACAATTTATCACCAGCGAATTGCAGACCGTATCCCATGGCGTCGTTCGCCCTCAACGATACGTTGTCACCAAAGCTAATTCCGTCGCTGACATTAATTGCAACAGAAGCGGCAGTGATCCGTGAGCCTGATTCTGCTGTAAATGTAGAAGCACTAAACGAGATTGGTCCGGTGCTGTTGCTCAACGCCACATTGCTGGCTAATCCGACGTCTTGGGCACTGATATAAGTGTTCGGCGAATTGAGTGTACTGCTGCGGACAAACTGAAGGGAACTCGCGCTATCCACTGCGATGGAATCGGCCGCAGTTATGTTGGACGGCAATGACGCTGCAGAACCATCGCTGAACCAGATTTGCAGTGGTCCTGAAACCAAAGCATCTGCTGAGCTTGTGATCTTATTTGCGACGGAAATTTGCAATGGGCTCGCGCCGAAATTACTGATGCCGGACAACGACAAGTCTCCGTCAGCTGCAATATAGAATGCATCGGCGCTTAACTGCGCTCCACTAACCGGTTCCAATTTTAGATCTGCTCCGGGCGTAAAGTTCTTGATCTGCATATCTGCAGAAAAATTTTGTGATCCGGAGAACTTAAACTCATCGGCAGTGACGTTTACATGACCGTCTTGTTCGATCTGAATTTTCGCGCCTGGTTGCCAATCAACTGTGGTACCTGAAAATGTTATTGACTTAGTCTGCAAGGTTGCATTAGACACAGTCACTTCTTTATGGCTAGTAAACATCAATGCGTCTGCAGTGAAAGTACCGCCTGAAAGAGTGAGTCCGACGCTATCAGCTGAGAACGAGCCGCTGCCTGCGCTCTGGTAAGTGCCACCTCCTGCAAGCTCAAGGGAGATGGAATTTCCGTTGGCATCATAATAGGTTTGGACCTGACCTACCTCAAATTTGCCATCGTTGGTAATCTTTGCAGGGACATTGGCAGCCAGTTTATCGTCTATTAGAACATACGTGGCTTTCAGTTCACTCGATGCACCAAATTGATAGTTACCACTGCCGCTGGAAAAACCAACTGTCACAGGATCTATTTTTCCGTTTATAATGACGTCTTTGCTTGCCGTGATGTATCCTCCAATCGGCGTCACGATCGATGCACCATCTGCAAGCGTAAAGGTTCCTCCATTGGCATTGAGGATGAACGCAGAGAGCCCGTCTTGTATATGATTTGGGCTTTGGAGCTTCGCACCGGAATTGATATCTATCGACCCATCCGATTTCATGTATATGTAGCTTGAACTTATGGTGGCATTAGTCGGTATCGCGATGCTTCCGTTGTGGGCTATCATTTCAACGAAACCGCCGGGACCGCTCGTTTGAATCTGCATCCCGTCGCCTGTAAATTTGATGTCGCCTGCTGCACCGTTAGGTCCACTGATGATCAGAAATTGATCCGTGAAGCGGTTACCGTTAACAGTGCGCGGATCGGCAGGATTATCGGGAACGAATACTTTGCCGACAAAATGCCCCTTCGGAGGAGGAGGTGTAATCGAGACCCCTGCTTCCATCCAAATTTCAGGGGCTGAAATCAATGATATGTCACCGGTTATGGAACCGGCAGAGTATATTGAAATACGTTCATTTGCGGTCAGAGTGCCATGCAAAACGACACTGCCTTTGTCGTTGTAATAGTAAGGATCTCCTTTCAGGCAAATGATGCCCAGATCCAGCTGACCGCTCGCCGCGCCTATGTAAGCAGCATCCGCTGAAGCATTTATTATGCCGATGTATCTATCAGCATGGCTGTCGATTATTCCGGAAGGTGCGGTGAAATTTATTGATAGCGCTTGAACTTCACCCCCTGAAAGCTCGATGTTCGTGGATGTTCTGGCGGAGCCAACGTTTATGGAACCCACCGGAGCAAGAATTTGGCCACCTTCGTTCGAAATTGCAATAAAGCCCGCAGACGTGTCTTGAATCGTAGTTGATATCGAAGTCACTGCGTCAACGCCGATATTGATATTACCCGTGGCACTCGAGATCAGCCCACCAGTGTTATCTATAGAGGTTAGAACAGATGACGTATTGGCCAGGAGTTGACTCGATGTTGCGCTATTCAATGATGCATTGAGAACATTTGACAGAATGGTCTGGACTGAGGCCGATTGCTGCAAGGTGCTCGCGATTTGAGCGTTAAGTACGTTGCTTACATTTATATTGCCGACAGCACTTATGGAGCCGCTATTAATGATCTGACCCGTCATAGAGACAATGTTTATGTTGTTCAATGCCTGCATCACCGGTGCAGTCCCTGAAACTCCCGCAGGCAGAGCATTAATAATCTGCCCTCCAGCGATCATTGAAAGGTTATTTGCACTGTTGATGATGCCGAAGTTTGAGATGTTCCCGCTGGCAATAAGTTGCAGGCTTAATGCATGAGTTACGCCTACCGTGTTAAGCAGACTTGCAGGAATGATTGTGGAAATCGTCGCACCTTGATTATTGGTAATATTCGATGCAGCAAATGTCGCCGCTGAATTGAGGGTGTTGTTGGAGAATGCATAAATTGATCCGTTATTAACGATGCTGCCAGGAACATTAACAGCGTCGCTCTTGGAAAAGTTAATTAGTAACGTGTGCCCTGATGCAATGTTCAGGTTCTGTTGAGTTGAGAGTGCAGTGGAATCTATGACGGTGACCTGGCTTGACACATTTGTCGGCCCGGGATGTGTGCTTATCGACCCGCTTCCAGCACCCGCCTGGCTCGATGGCGTAATGGACTGGGATTGTTGCGCGCTTGCGCAGTTGATCGAAGAAATAAGCTGGAAGCATAGGAGCAACAGTACGTCACGGCTCAATGTGATACCTCGCATCTCAGAAGTGGGCAAAAAAAAGCATGCAAACACTTGCCGCCGTCACTGGCCTGACGGATGTAAAGCGATTATATCGCAGTGCTCTCTGCCCCACAACCCCGTTTGTGAGAATTTCGCGAAGAATGGCTCCTCACGAACTCCTCCCTGCCATACTTAGTATGCCATTCAGCAAGTCATGCAAGCCCCCATTACAATTTGCCTTGACTCCAAACTTGATTGGCCCGGCGGGAAACAAACAAAGTTCTCGATTTTCTGCGGCACCGGGGATTGGTGCCTGCAATTTGCGATTTCAGAACGCTGCTGTTTTTTCAGTAATGGAAACTCAATCGACATCGACTCCAAAAGACTGGAAACAGAAATGAGAGACACTTAAGTAACTTCCCGTGGCTGGATTCCTGATAAGCACAAACCGCGCGAAGCATCAACCAGACGTGACAGCCTCCTGTAACGAACATTTGGAAAAACATTGCTTGCTATACATTTTGGATTTTAAGGGTAGCGGCGGTGTCGGCACGCAATTTATGGCACAGTTCCGAGTCCTCGATCAATGAGTGACCATATGAAGGAATCATTTCGCCCAGTTTGCGAGACCAACCATTTTGCACTTCGGCGCCAAAGCAACGTTTGAGCACGTCGAGCATGATCCAGACTGCGACGGAGGCGCCGGGCGATGCTCCAAGCAGCGCTGCAAGCGAGCCGTCGGAGGCACTTACAATCTCCGTGCCGAACTGTAGTATGCCACCACGCTGCGGATCCTTTTTCACGATTTGCACACGTTGCCCTGCAACTACAAGGCGCCAATCGTGTTGTTCGGCTTTCGGGAAGAATTCGCGCAGCAAAGCAAAGCGCTCCTCAGGCGACTCGAGCACCTGCCCGATCAAATATTCCGTCAGTGCCATATTGTCTCTGCCCACCGCCAAAAGTGGCAATAAGTTTTCCGGGTCGACAGAGCTGATGAGATCGAGATAAGAGCCGTGTTTCAAGAATTTAGTTGAAAAACCGGCGTACGGTCCGAACAGTAACGAAGACTGACCGTCTACATGGCGCGAATCAAGATGAGGCACAGACATGGGCGGCGATCCGACAGAAGCCTTGCCGTAAACCTTTGCATGATGGCGATCCGAAAGCTCATTCTTGTCGCAACGAAGCCATATTCCACTTACGGGAAACCCGGCATAGCCGCGTGCTTCGGGTATGCCCGACTTCTGCAATAACGGCAGAGATCCACCGCCCGCACCAATGAATACGTATTTTGCTTTAACGTATCGATGATCACCGGTTCTCTCGTCTCTGAGGTCGAGTTTCCAAAAATCCCCGTCTCGATCCAAGTCTTGTATGCGCAAGAAAAAATCAATGGTGAATCCTTCCGTGCCCCATAGTGAATCAAGGAGAAGCTTTGTGAGTGTTCCGTAATTGACGTCGGTGCCTGTTATCATGCGAGTTGCTGCCACGACCTCTTTGGTATCACGACCCTCCATCACAAGCGGAAGCCATTGCTCGATCTGTTTCTTGTCGTCCGAGAATTCGATACCCTTAAAACAATGGTGGGTAGATAGAGCCTGAAACCGTTTTTTCAAATATGCGGCATTCTCCTCTCCACGTACGAAGCTGTAGTGTGGCACGGAGTGAATGAAAGTCTGCGGATTCTTGATTAAGCCCTTGCTTACCAAATAGGCCCAAAACTGACGAGAAAGATCAAACTCGGTATTTATCTGTAGAGCCTTGGCGATTTCAATGGTGCCATCGGATTTTTCGGGTGTGTAATTTAATTCGCAGAGTGCTGCATGTCCTGTGCCAGCATTGTTCCAGGCGTTAGAGCTTTCTTGGGCAACCTTGTCTAGCCTCTCGAAGACATGCACCTTCAGCTTCGGATTCAATTCCTTCAGCAGCACCGCAAGTGTTGCACTCATGATTCCGGCCCCAATAATGGCAACATCAGTTTGTACTACTATGCGATTCTTGGAAGTCATATGTTCATTATCCCTATAGGCTCTGTACTCTCAGCCATTGTTGGCACATCCAATGACATCTGTTGTGGGTGCATCGCGACGATAACTCTAACATAGGGTCACGTTGCTGATGCTTGGGTTTGTATGCTGAGAGATTCTACTCGCTCCAACGAAAATGGTCGACTCCGGAGCCATGTCCACCGGGTTCGAAGACGAGCCTTGTATCCCGGGGCACTCCGGTGGTCTGAACAATTCTGAACCACATTTTCAGGTGCGGCTCATCAATGCAGCAACAGAGCAACAGTCTGTTACGGCCTCCCGGATTCTGAATGTATTACTGAGTTTGAACGCTCAGTGAAACAATTTAGCCCGGCAAGGTATCTTTATATAGCATGAACAGCGAACTTAAACTGAAAGTCTTCCTTGGAGTTCTAGCTACCCCCTTGGTTTTTGCTGTCCCAATTTTCCTTGCGGCCTGGACGTTGAACTATTGGGAAGCCTGGGTTTTTCTTGCCGTTTTTTCAACCGCCACGGCGTTGCACACCATTGATTTATCCCTCAATGATCCTGAACTGTTAAAGCGTAGGATGCGTGTCGGACCCGGGGCCGAACGGAGACCGGCTCAGCGCATTATCATGGTCATCATTCTGATGTCGTTCTTCCTTCTGCCCGTCGTGTCAGGCCTTGATCATCGGTTCGGATGGTCTAACGTTCCTGCTGGGCTTGCTATACTGGGCGATGCGCTGATCTCACTGGCCTACATCGTATTTTACATTGTATTTAAAGAGAATCGCTTCGCTTCTGCCACCATTGAAGTGGCTGAAGGGCAACAGGTTTCGTCAACGGGGCTTTATGGTATCGTGCGCCATCCGATGTATGCAGGAGCACTCTTGTTGATGATCGGGATTCCACTTGCGCTTGGATCATATTGGGCGTTGCTGGTTTTAGTGGTGGCATTTCCGGCATTACATTGGCGAATAGTTGATGAAGAGAGATGTCTCGTAACCGACTTGGCGGGCTACCGAGAGTATTGCAGCAAGGTGAACTACCGTTTGATTCCCGGTGTTTACTGAGGCGCTGCCGTTAGATTCCAGAC
>JAKFUT010000192.1 GCA_021732565.1 Candidatus Obscuribacterales bacterium | reverse complement strand
GCGCCCCAGATGATTCTCTTTAATGCATCTTGCGTACCAGCAGCCATGTTCATGAAGCCCCAGATCATCGTCGGTCCGCCCCAGGCGATGCCAAGAATTTCCATGCCGTTGGCGATAATGTTGAGGAGAGCTTCCAGGTTAGCGAGGTTGTTTACGCGAACCGTACCTGCCGTGTTAACGCCCTGGATGACGGTGGCATCAGCGCCCTGTGGACCGATTGTGCCGTTGGTGGCACCCTGTAGTGCCGGAGCGCTGGTGCTTCCACCTTGTTGCGTTTGCGCGCCGGTGAAATTGCCAGTGTTGTTCGTTTGGTTGCCCGTATCGGCAGTTGAATCAAATGCGTCTTGTGCAAGCGCCGGCATTGACAAGGCTAGAACTGCGCCGGCTGCAAGTGTGGTGCGGGTAAGAATATTTGAAATATGCATTGCCATTTATCCTCTAGTTCAAGCCTTTCGTTGGAAACGCACCGCGTTTCTTCGATGTGTTAATACTACCGGTATAGAAACCTCTGGTAAATACATCGAACGTCATGGGCAGGTCATGCGAAACCAGTGACTATCAATGTTTACGGTTTCCGCCTAATTTTCCAGACTCCGTCGTTTATACGCATCTGAATAACGTTCAATTCTAGGGTTCCTCTAGCTTGTCCATGTTTGTGGACCTACGTGATACGGGCGTTTGTTGAAGAGCGCTGGCCGTGACCAGTTGGTCACCTTGCTTCGTTAAAAAATCATACGATGCGACGGCAAGCGTACCTGACTATTTCAACAGCCCGTCAAACTTCCTCCGAACTTTTCTTTGTGCAGACAAATGGGCGACAGATCAAGTATCTGGCGCTACAGAGGCTGTTTCAAGAAACGATCAAAGAGGTCCGCATCGTCCCGCACGAAAGACAACTGCGCCCGACTCTACATTCTCTTCGCCATAATCACGAGTTCAGTTTAATCACGAGGATCGTTTCAGGAAAAGCAAGGCCCAATCCAGGTAGGAAGGACGCGACGCCGGAAAGAGTCAAAAAGGGGTTGGCTAAATATCCTATTCCCGTTTTTCTAATCGCAAGATTGGCAGTTGATCAATCAATGCAAGGAAGAAAGCTCGGTAAGCGATTCTTGCGCTTTATCTTGAAACGAGCAGCGAAGGCTGCAAATGAAGACATTCCCCTCAGAGCTATCGTCGTTGATGCAATCGATAACGAGGCAAAACAATTCTACAGTCAATTCGGTTTTACGCCGTGGCCGATTGATGGACTGAGGATGTGGCTGCTCATGAAAGATCTTCAAGCCACGCTAAGGTCAGCTACAGCCGCTGATGAGGCTTTCGCCGTACCAGTTGAAACATAAGAATATTCCTTAGTATTGAAATTCGATTCACTTTGAGGATGTCGGTGTGGCAGTCGATGCATCTAATCGATGGTGCTTCAATAGATCGCTCAGACGGTCAACTTCCGCGCGAGATAGGTTTTTGTTGTCCTTTAGCATGGTATCAGCGGTAGCTCCAGAGGAATCTTTAGCTCCGCCGTCTGCTCCCTTGTTTAATAGATATTCGATTAACGGCGCGCTCGCGAACATAGAAGCATAGTGCAGTGGCGTTCTGCTGCCCACATTGTAATTGTATGCGCAACTTGAGTTTGCTTCTTCGCTGCTCGGTGAATCTACCGCTACCATCGTTTGATTTATCTTCGCTCCCGCCTCTATCAATTGCTTCACGGATTCCAGGCAGTCGAAGTGACAGGCCTCAAAAAGAGCGGTTTTGCCCACGGTGTTTACGACGTTAACATCTGCTCCTGCCTTAATTAACCGTGCCACTATTTCCGGGCGACGCACGGCTGTGAAGAGAGCAGGCTCAACTGCGCCCGTAAGATGTGCTCCTTTGGATAGGAGCCAGTCTATCGCGCTTACATCGCCATCGTTTAGAATGCAGTATTTAAGTCCGTCGATGAGATCATCGTCGCCCAGCTGCTTGCCTGCCAGCTGCTTTTCGAGTTCTCCCGCACTGGCACCGTGTTTGGTGCAGGCTATGTATACGGGCCGCGCTCTCGTGTCTTTCATAGTGCTGTGCGAGTATTGGCTTAGATATGCAACGGCGAGTTGCTCAACGACGTTTTTCGAACATTCAGCCGCCTTATCCTCAGCAATTTGTAGTCTCTTGGCATAGTATGACTGCAGTGCCTTTTGAGCCCTTCCCTTTAATAGCATGTATTCATTGAATTTCTGTTTGTTCCAAAGTTGTTCGTTCGACCAGACTTCCATAAAGCTACTTAGATCTGCATCCATATAACTGTTCGCCGATTTTGTACCTGACAGAAACATTGTAGGACCCAGCGATGCACGCATCATCGCAAGAGCCTGCTTTCTGTGGTACATGTGCTCGATCGTTCCCGCGCATCTGCCGGAGGTGTCGCCGTACAATTCATTTAGAACTTTGTCAAAATCCAAGACCTCGCGAATTTTCTTGACGTCATACTGCGAATAGTCTTCCACGTCTAAAAATCCGTCTCTTGTTGAGCCCCAGTACGGGCTGAACGCAGCGAATGCCGCCACCGGATAATACCTGAAAATCGATGCCGGTATCGGTGGTGAACCTGCTACATCAGTGATAAAACGCATATGCCGAAGCAGGAGTTCCAAGCTATCATAGTGATATTTCTGTGGCTCCTCTATTTCACCAAGATCACCGAGATCTCTTGATTCAGCGATTGCCTGATTCATAAGACTATCGATCAGTGCCGTGCGATTTGGCACGTCGACCTTTTTGATGTAATAAAGATAGGCACGAAATACCTTAGCAGACGGACCTTTTATGTCACTGAGTTGCTTCTCCGCTTCTTGCGGGATTGAATCGAATAGCTTCATAGCCTCGTTGAATTTGTCTGGTTTCCCTGTGCTTTCCTGAGCAAAAAACACGTCCGTTGTAACTAGAAGGAGTGCTGCAAACAAACTTAGACTCAGCCATTTCATATTTGTTGTCCTGTTATCGATTGGCAGAGGCCTGTACCGCTGTTGCATTTATAGTACCCCAATCAATGTTTTCTCATGATTCTTATGCTCAAATGGAAGAGTCAGCTTGAAACGCGGGAGGCCTGCTTTGGCTAACATGATCGATTTATTGGTAACCTTAGCCGCTATACCTGCGGTTCCGCTCATAGCCTCATTACTCAATGCCAGCAGCGGTATGGCCTGTGTTATCGTCGGGTGGCGCCGACCAACGAAATCCAACTTTTACAACGACGGGTTAGTCATTGCATCCCTACTGCTTTTGGCTGGTTCTTATGTGCTGGTCTGCCCTGGCTGCGTAGGTGTATTGCAGTTTGGGTGTTGCACCCACTGCTTTGAATGCGGATTGACCATACTGTTAGCAATTCTTGCCGTTAGTGCGGGAGCAATTTATAGCCTGGCTCAGCAAGCTGTAAAGCGGAGGCTGCTTTTCCTGGGGATGACAAACATAGCAGGCGGACTTGCATTGCCGACATTGATAAGCCTTTTGTCGCGAATTGTACATTGCTCCTAGCCTGTTGAGGTCTACGAAGGGAGCGCTGATCAAAACGATGTCCGAAGTATATACCCGGTCAGGCTCCGCTAAGATGGTTCACAAGGGATTTTCGGATGCCACCATTAGACATTAGAGCGGCATTTGCAAATGTTAAACATCCGTCGATTGCAGTAACTGAGCACCAATTGCGAGGTGGTATCAACTATTTGTATGAGACGCAAGCCATTTATTCAACTTGGCGCCAGACTGTTTCCTGAATTGTCCATTAATCTGCAATCGCTCAAGCATTCTGCTTATGCTCGAGTCTCCCGCGTCAATTTTGTTTGTCTTGAAGAATTCAGCAATTGTGCGGTATTGAGCCTCCTCAACAAAGTGATCGCAGTTGCTCGCAATTCCTGCCTGCATGTGATCGGTAAAGCGTTTTTTTATTGCCGGCCAATTCTTTTGAATGAAAATCAATGCGTCAGCTTTGCCCGCCATACTTCTCAACTCGCTGGACAACAAGCTCGATCCGTCGTGCGGTCTTACCGGCGTTTGCAGGGCCATTTGCAAAACTTTGGCTCGCAAGACTGGTTCATGGAACGCAGCTAATGCAAACAGGTTCCGTTTCTCTATCTCAGGAGTTTTTGCCGCTTTCCATAGTTTTGTTATCTGATCGAATTCTGTCTGATGACCATTGAACGCCACCACCGTTGTTATGGCGTCGATCAGATTTGGATCAACGCTGGAAGGGGTTTGGACATATTGTTCAAACAGCTTGCGCACAGTTGCAACAACCGCGGTGTCACCACCAACAGTGCCCAGAATTTCGATAATCCTTCCGCGCAGCAGTTTTGTCTTGTCGGAGTCTTCTTCGCGCGCAACCCAGCCCAATTTCGTTTGAGTAGGTCGTAGCAAATTCTGCACAAATTTTTCAAAAGCCGGACGCGTAGGTTTATCTACGAACAAATCTAAAAAGCGGAGCTGCTCCAGAATCGTTTCCCGGACATCAGGATCAGTTTCATTACGGCTAACTTCCAGCACCGACATATAGTCTTCCAATCCTACTTTGCCCGCAATGCACAAAGCGAATTGGTCTCCCAGCAGCGCAAACCTCTCAAGCGGTGTCATATGGTCGCATGCATGTGTCAACAACTTTTTGTAAAGCGGAGGGGAATAGGAGACGCGATAATAGCCGAATCCTCCTGCGTTGGCGGTGAAGTCCGAGTCGGGCCTCTCCATGCTGAGTTCTTCGCTGCGAGCCTTCAGTAAAGCAATCTTGTCTGATTTGACGGAATGGCCTTGAACAGTATCATCTAAATACCGAATGGCGACCGGCACCTGCCACAGTGCTGTCGACTGTGCTTCTCCCGGCCGCAGCCAAAATCTTTCTTGTCTCAAAGTGAGTTTGCCATCCTTTTGCGAGACACTGATCAGCGGATAACCACCCTGATTGGCCCAGGCATTCATCATTTCACTCACCGGCTTTCCGGAGGATTCCTCTAACGCCTTCCACAAGTCTGACATAGTAGCGTTGCCGTAAGAAAATTTCTCTATGTAACGCCGAATGCCTTCTCGAAACTCATCCTCACCCGTGTAGACCTCGAGCATTTTTAGCACACAGGCACCTTTTTCGTACGTAATTTCGTCAAACATTTGTTGTGCTTCTTGCGGATCGAGAACCGCCGAGTGTATGGACCTGGTGGCACGAGTGGCGTCCGTACGCATTGCCTCCTGACGCTCATCTCCGAATGTGGTCATGTAATCCCACTCAGGAACCACAGCTGAGACCGTCTTAACTGCCATCCAGGTTGCAAACGCTTCGTTCAACCAGAGATCATCCCACCACTTCATGGTGACCAGGTCGCCAAACCACATGTGGGCAAGTTCATGGGCCATAACTGATGCCATCGCCTGACGTGATCGAAGTGAAGCAGTTTTCTCATCTACCAGCAATAAGCTTTCGAGAAATGTAACCGCACCCGGATTCTCCATCGCCCCTGCGTCGAAGTCCGGAATTGCGATGAGGTCGAGTTTCTTCCACGGATACTTAATTTTGAAATAGGAGTTCAAGTAGGGAATTACTTTGGCTGCGGTATCGCGGCTGTAATTGCCCAGTGATGGATCTCTTCCTGCGCACCACACTCGAATGGGAATTCCGTCGGCCACCACCGGTTGGGTCGCTTTGAAGTCGCCAACTATTAGTGCCACCAGATAGCTGGACATTTTCGGAGTTGCTTCAAATCGCACTACTTTCTTGTGCAGTTTTTCGTCGATCGATTCCTCTTCAATCGGAACATTTCCAATTGCCACCAGATTTGGTGCGATCCTTGCTGTCAATTTGAAAGTTGCTTTGAATGCCGGTTCATCGAAACAAGGGAACATGCGCCTGGCGTCAGTGGCCTCCATTTGCGTTACTGCCATGTAGGACTGTTTTCCGCTTTGATCCTTGTATGAGGAACGGTAGAAGCCTCGCAATTCATCGTTCAAAGACCCGGCATAGTGCATGCTCAGAATATACTCACCAGGTTTGAGTAGCAAAGGAAAGGTGATAATCGCACGCTCGGTTTGTTTTTGTAATGAGACATTGCCTCTGGAGGTTGTTCCCGCTTCGGCCTTGATAGATGCGTTGTCAACTGTCAGATTTGCAGCGTTGAGGACAATTTGATTTGAGGCTCGGATTAGCTTGAGTTTGATGAGAACCTGTCCCGTAAAGGTGGCCTTTTCCAGATCAGGAGTCACATCCACGTCATAGCTTTGTGGTTGTGCATAATCAGGAAGGCGGTGCGGATCTGATTTCTGACCGCTCTGCGACTGCGAATTTGCCGCCGAACAAACAAAGAGGACAAGCAAAGCACCGACCACGCAAAATAATACGCGACCTGGCATGAGATACCTCCCCGAAAAAACCTGACATGAGATATTAGCGTTTTCAGCGCTATTTTTCCTTAGTCGCATCGAGATATAAAGCCTCTCAATGAATTTCAATGCAATGATCACATTCGATATGATCAAACCCAATTTCATTGATCGCCGTACTATACAAATATTGTTGACCGACACTGTCAGGTGCTCACATGGATGGCGGGCTCTCCTGATGATGAAGAGCAACCCGGAATTTATCGACTCTCTGCCATCGGCACCGCTAACGAGGCAACAAATCCAAGCGGTGCAGCAAGCTGTATAACTTGCCACACCTGCCCTCGACATGAAGCCGTGCCGACATTCTCTCGTTTGTACCGCTGCAAACCTTGAAGCCCGCAACCCGTTGCTTTTAGAACAGCTTCTTTATCGGCCCAGTTTTGAAAAAAGACATGCTGGCGCAGTTCTTCGGGAAGAGCGTACCATTCTCGCTGTTCCTTCTCACTCATTACCTGCTCAACCAGATTGGACGAGATCGTTTGTGCGTTGATCACTTCCAGATCCACACCAATTTCAAAACCCTGTTCGCTAAGTGCGTGCACACACCAATTAGCTGAGTGCGACAGGTTAAACCTTATCTTTGAAAAAAGTGTGGCACTGAGAAAAGGTTTTCCATCCGAGTCGGTTTCAATGATTAAACTCTCTGCGGGCCGCCCGGTAACAATGGACAGT
The DNA here is from genome assembly GCA_021732565.1 of Candidatus Obscuribacterales bacterium. Taxonomy (GTDB): domain Bacteria; phylum Cyanobacteriota; class Vampirovibrionia; order Obscuribacterales; family Obscuribacteraceae; genus JAKFUT01. The sequence goes on along the minus strand of JAKFUT010000192.1, from coordinate 30,584 downwards.
TCTTCGCGCAGTACCGCCCGAGACACCAGGCGAGATCTTCTCAAAGTGCCGGTTCTGGCGGCGGCCACATGCGCCCGTTCAGACAAAGACAACATCGATTCAAACCGAGACAACTCCGCTGAAAAATCATCAGTGCAACTCCATCGCAGCCTAACCTCTCCAGCCAGCGTTTGCACGGAGACGATTTGCCTGCCCTGGTCGGGTAAGCCCCTGTTGTTGAAACTCTCGCTTGTTAACATAGCCCGACACGCCTTAGATCAGTGGCGCCCCGATTGCACCGCCACCGGTGACCCGATCCATCGGCCATTTTTTCCGTGCAGTGCTTCTCCTTTGAGGACCAGAGAGAGAGGTGCAACATTCACGCCATCGGCCAGTGTGGCATCATATAAGACCACCGAAAATGCGCCAACTGTGCATCCTTCTCCTACACGCACAAAAGACATTTTCATCACCCGGTCTTCAAACAAGTGTGTCTGCAAATCGCATTCAGTATCAATGCAGGAGTTTGAGCCAATGTCAATCAGATCGAATTCTGTCATAAAAGTAGAATCGAAGTAAACATTGGCTCCAACGCGTGCCCCCATTGCTCGAAAGTACCAGCTCAAGAACGGAGTTCCTCGAAGAGGGCTAAGCATCATGGGCGTCGCCAGGTAATCATGCAGCGCGGTAACCAACTCAGCCCGCCAGACAAACGTACTCCACAGCGGACGCTCTCCCGCACGATAGCGCCCGACAATCAACCACTTTGAGGCGACAGTGACAACTACCGCCAGTAGCCCTAAGAGCACACTGAAGAATGGAAAAACCGCAACTAGATGCCACCATTCAACAAGGTAATCAGATACCTCGGACACCAGGGTCATCAGCGCCAGGCTTCCAGCTACAACAACGGTACCGGGAAGAATCATCCGCACAAGTTCAATTGCTCCACGCATGAAATACAATTGCCTGGAAGGACGATAAGTAAACTCGTCGGAAAAATCCTTATTGATCAGGCGATTGGGGAGAAGCATCGCCGGTGAGCCCATCCACGACGCGTCGTAGCGAGCACGCTCTTGAGGCGATCTCGGTGGCGTCGACAGACAGCCGATCAAACATTTTTCTCCCAATTCGGTGCCGCCGGAAATAACAGCGCTGTTGCCAATGAATGAGGCGTTGCCGATTTTCACCGGAGCCAATTCAATCCAGCCACCGCTGACTCTAGATGCACCTACGCTAGCGGCGTCGGCTACAAATACATCGTCGCCCAGGTCTACCAGGTCCGGAGTAAAATGCATCATTGTGGACACTTCGGCATGGCGTCCCAGTTTCGCTCCCATCAAACGTAGCCACGGCGCCAGATACAGGGTCGAATAAGCAGGAAACAGCAGGTCTAGACTGAGACGGATCAGCTGATCGCAAAACCAGTGCTTAATGTAGAACCAACCATGCAGAGGGTGGCGACCAGCGTGAACCTCGCCCATTAAAAGACGTTTGGTCAAGGCTATCTGCAATGCCAGAAAGAGCATGAACGAAGCGACAACCAGAGGGGTGGTGGCCGCGGCCCAATACCACGCGAAGTTATTGTCTACCCAACCAAGGAGAAGCCCGCCCGGAATGGAAGATACAAGTGGAAAGACAGCCAACAGAAGAAAGCCGAAACTATAACAGCACAGAGAAACAAATCTCTGCCAGGGGCCAATGGAAGGAGCCGGTGGCAATTTTGGATCATTCGATTCTATCCGCCGTGCCGGTGATCCTTCCCACACCTCATTGGCCGGTAAAACATCGCCTTCTTTTAGCAAAGAAAGAGGGCCAAGCGTCGAGTTGTCTTCCATGACAGCGCCACCTTCTATGATGGCATGCTGGCCAATTTCGCAATTAGCACCAATGCGGATTCTGCGTAACTTGAGAAGCCCGTCTTCTACGGAAAAGAACCTTAACTGAGCACCGGAACTCAGACTCGTCCCTTCACCAATGTCTATTAGATCACTGCCTGCAATATCGGCAGCAATGAAGACATTTTTCCCTACTTTGGTCCCCATAAAACGGCAAAGTTGGGGCATGAACGGAGTGCCGTGCAGGCTGCTGAAGGCAAATAGCCTGTAGAGGCTATTAACAAGCCAGAAGCGCCAATAGTAGGAACTCCACAAAGGATAGTCGCCTTCTTTGTAACGACCGATGACAATCCACTTTACGGCAACGCAAAGAACCATTTGCACTGGTTGAAACGCAAAGGCCACAGCCAGTCCCAGTAAACCGGCAAACATCAAACGATGACTAACGTCTTCGAAATAGTCGAACACGAACCATGGGATGAACCACTGCAACGAAAAAATGGCGAAAACAAGATAAAGCCCCAGCAACTGTGCGACCCAGCAGCACCAACGGACCGGGCTACCGACAGGCGCTACTTTGGATGATTTTTGCACAGCAGGACTTGCTTGCAACCGGGTCTCCAGGCAAGCAGAAAATTCAGTCAAAACAGGGTGGCGATAGACGTCGACAACGGAGGCTTCGCCTAGTCCGGGGCGCCGGCGAAAGTCTGAAATCATACGCGTCGCCAGGAGTGAATGCCCTCCAAGGTCGAAAAAATTATCTGTTCGTCCGACTGATTGCCCCGGAAAGAGATCGCTCCAGGCCGCAATAACCGACCGCTCCATGTCGCTGTGACCTTCCGCTGTCGTGCTCGGGCTTACGTTAGCTGTTCGATTAACCGGTGGAGGGAGTGCTTTTCGATCAATCTTTCCGCTTACTAAAATAGGAATAGCCGGTATGGTTTCGATCAATGCGGGAACCATAAACGCCGGCAGCTGGCTGCGTAGAATTGTTCGAAAGAGCGCTTCGTCGAACGGTTCACCGGTTGGATCCTTTGGAGTAACATAACCTACCAGCTGTGGCAGGCCGGGAATGTCCTCCCGCACAGTTACTGCTGCATGACGAACACCGGGAAGTGTAAGCAGAGCAGCCTCGACGTCGCCCAGCTCGATGCGGTAACCTCTGAGCTTTACCTGATCATCTACTCGACCTAAAAACTCCAGTTCTCCCCCGCTGTTGAGCCGAACGCGATCTCCGGTACGGTAGAGACGCGCTGGTGCATCGAGCTCGTCAGCCTGAGGGTTGTCAATGAACTTGATGCGGGTAAGCTCCTCGCGATTTAAGTAGCCCGAAGCTAACCCTGGTCCACCCAAACACAGTTCGCCCGATTCGCCGTCAGCTACCGGGCGAAGGCTTTCATCCAGAATGGAAGCCACATAATTGGGAAGGGGCCGCCCGATAGTGACTGGCTGGTCAGCGTGACACCATGCATAGGTCGACACTACGGTTGCCTCGGTGGGGCCGTAAGTGTTAACCATGCGCCGACCGTTTTTTGCCCATTGTGCCACCAGCGACGGTGCACATACTTCGCCGCCAAGAATCAGCAGCTTCATACTCGGAATGTCGTCCTCAAAAAGTGACAGCAAAGTCGGTACGCAGGAGAGAACCGTTATATCTTGCTGACTCAACCAGTGAGCCAATTCGCGTCCGCTGCGGGCAATCTCGTCAGGAGCCAGTACCAGACTGCCGCCGGCAAACCACGCAAGCCATAACTCCTCCACCGACGCATCGAATGACAATGAAAACCCGTGATAAATGCGATCATGGCAATTAAGGGAAAATAACTTGGCTTCTGCCCGAACGAAATGGCAAGCACTGCGATGTGTGATAGGAACACCTTTCGGTTTCCCTGTCGTGCCTGAGGTGTAAATAATGTACGCAATATCGTCTGGCAAGGCAGCGGATTCAACAAGATTCTGTGATGTTCGCTTTGCAGCAACCTCGTTGAAATCCACCACTACAATCGCCAGAGCACCAAATTGAGCACGAGGAAAGAGCGCTCTGGTAGTCATGACTGCTGCAGCCTGACAATCACCTACGATGAACACACATCGCTCATCCGGATAGGAGGGATCAATCGGTACATATGCTGCACCGCACTTCATTATCGCCAGTAGCGCGGCACAGGCTTCAATCCCGCGAGGCATCAACATGGCAACGCGCGCCCCACGTGTCACGCCTTGAGCGGTGAGTTGCCGACATAACTCATCGACCCGTATCACCAGTTCCGAGTACATTACTGTTCGATCTTGCACTATCACGGCAGGTTGATGCGGGTGATTTTGCGCAGTGGCTTCGAAAATCTCCACCAGCGTTTCGTTCTTGAGAAGTTGGGGATCCGGTTCGCCCAAAAGGTGCGACATTGGTGGGAACTCTCCTCGGAGTCTACAAGGTCAGTGACAGTTTGCCATATATAAGCACATTTGCCCGAAACCTTCTCGAAACCTTCGCGGTTCCATTGGCGCTCCTGTCCAAACGTGTAAACCGATATCGGTACCAATCGATGCCTTTTAGCGATGCAAAGCGATATCTATTAGCGATAACTCTTGCGTCCCGGCTCGACATGCCAGCAGGATGAGGTTGTTCTGCGGAAGTTTCTGCATTTACGCCCTTAACTTATGATAGTGGTTATCTCTGGATAATAAATGGATTGTCTCGCGGATAATACACCTATCGATGTCAGCGAAATTTTGAAGTGACTAGGGGTATTTTTCTGGTTGCAGTGGTCTCCCATGGTTCAATATTCCAAAAGGCGACAATTGGCTAACTGCACTTGCCTATCCGAAGAACACTGCACCTTGCGTGAAGTTTCAACCCGGTGTCGTCACCGACTCACACGGAAAAGCAACAGTGAAATTGATGTTGCCGGACACCGCAACTTCGTACAGAATTACCGCGATTGCATGTGATAAAACCAATCGGTTTGGCTGCGCGTCAACAACCTTTACTGTTCCACAAAAGTGAACGAGTGCGTGGCCGATGGTTTAATCGTTGACACCGATGTCGTTTCCTTCATTTTTAGAGATGATACTAGGCTTTATATCCGCATTTGAAGTGGCAGGTAGCCGTGATTTCCTCTGTGACAGTTGCGGAAATATTCCGGCGAGCGGAAGAAAGCAATTGGGCACCAATTCGTTGAACCGGTGCTCGGACGATGACTCATGCATGACGGGGCTGCAGATATAATGTGACGGGTGAAAGCAATGAGATTTCTGCATGTGAGCCTGTGAGCGAATAGGCGGATATTCAATCAGGTGGTTGGCGAACTCATTCATTAAGCCGCTATTAACAGACTCGGTTTCATCAGCCACATCAACTATTCTGTCTATAAGACGATTTAACTAAAGGTCTCAAAACCCGGACATAGCAATAGGATAAGTTGATTCGGAAAAAGGATTAACTTGTGAATGCTTTTCTACTAGGCATTTGCAAATTTGCGAACAAGGAGAAAGAAACATGGACATGAATTTAGCGATGACCATTGCCGCGGGCATCGTAATGCTTTTCGTGATGGTCCTGGTTTTGTCAATCTATCAAAAGTGCCCTCCTAACCAGGCGATGATTGTTTACGGTGGCATGGGGACGCGCATTATCACATCCGGAGGTTCACCCGTCTGGCCGATGCTTGAGCAACGTGCTTATCTGCCTCTTGAAGTCATGTCCATTGAAATGAAAACTGGCGCGCCGATAATTACGCCGTCGGGAGTACCAATTCACATCGAAGCAATTGCTCAGGTCAAAGTTATCTGTAATGAGGAATCAATCAAAGCTGCAGCCGAGCTTTTCTTAGGAAAGTCTGACAAGGAAGTAAAATCAACTGCACATGAGATCCTAATCGGTCCGCTGCGAAGTCTAGCTGGAACGATGGACGTGGAGCAATTGCTTCAAAACATAGATTCATTTTCGAGTAAAATTCAGGAAATGGTGATTCCCGACCTTGCAAAAATGGGGTTAACCATCGTCTCTTTAACGATCAAAGACATCAAAGACGACGCAGGACATATTGAACAACTCGATCGAAAGTCCACAAGAATTGGCGAAAAAAACGGCCAATTTCATGGCGATCTGCAGAACGGGCAAGCTCAAATAGAGAATTTGACCGAACTAGTCAGTAAGCTGCAAAGCCGCGTTTCCGAACTGGAAAAGCGATTGAATGAGTTTCAGCAGGACAATCCGTTTGGGAAATTGCTCTGAGAGAGTTTCCGTTAGATCACCAGTATTGTACGACCTCCTGATCGTGCCGCTCAGCAAGAACCAAGAACAAAGGTGCGCTCGACATATGCGGATAAGCTGGTTGTAACCTGGTTGAGACATCAGTAGTTCCATCCCTGGTATCTTATTCCTCTCCGTCCTTTGAGAGGTGGGTATTCCTGAATGTTAGGTAACAATGGTGACAGGCGCTTTTCCTACGTTGTCACGCTCTGGTTACGATGGGCAGGAATGATTCGTTCAAAGCAACAAGTAACCTGAGGAAAGAGGAACGACACCGCTATGAAATACCCGTTGTTGCAGCGATTTGTGTAAGATCTGAGCGAGAGCAATGAGGAAGCAATGTTAGAAATTCAGGCAAATGACTGACCAGCAAAAGCAAAATTTGTTTCGTGCTTTGACCATCAACCTCGAACCGCTCAGGAATTCGCGCGACTATCGACTTCTCTTTGCCGGGCAGTTCATTTCATCGTTCGGCTCGGCAATCAGTTTTGTGGTGCTCCCATGGCAGATGTACCAATTGACACATTCTTCTTTCGCCGTAGGAGTGGTCGGCATAGTAGAATTTGTGCCAATGTTTTTGGCCGCCTTCGTGGGTGGTGCGCTGGCGGACTACATTGATAGAAGGTTGTTGATTTTTCTGGCCGAGTCGGGGCTTGCAATTTGCTGTGTCATATTAGTCGCCAACTCCCTCCTTCCCCACCCGCAGGTATGGGTGCTATTTTTGATCTCCGGATTGTTTTCCGCGCTCAATGGAATTCATCGGCCGGCGATGGAAGCTCTCACTCCAAGGCTGGTTAGCCCGGAAGACTTGCATGCAATCTCAGCATTGGGCGCCATTCGACACAATTTCAGCCAGATCATTGGACCGGCCGTCGCGGGAGTAATAGCCGCCAGTCTCGGCGCGGCTGTAGCTTTTGCAATAGACACTGGCACTTATCTGATTTCGATTGTCACGCTGCTTCTGATTCGTTCTGTGCCGGTTCCGGCTGAGGCGGAGCGGCCCGGCTGGCAGTCGGTAAAAGAAGGAATCACGTATGCACGAAAACGGCAGGAGTTACTAGGCACCTATTTAATTGACATAAATGCGATGTTCTTCGGAATGCCCATGGCACTATTCCCTGCACTGGCCGAGTCATACGGTGGAGCGTCGGTTGGCTTGTTCTATGCTATGCCCGCAGCGGGTTCGTTGGTGGTGACGCTCACTTCCGGCTGGACCAGTCGAGTTCGCAAACACGGACTGGCGATTTCCATCGCGGCGATAGTGTGGGGAATTGCGATCATTGGCTTCGGATTAGCAAACAACCTCGCCCTGGCGCTCTTCTTTCTTTCTCTTGCAGGCGCAGCGGATATGGTCAGCGGATTATTTCGCTCGACTATCTGGAATCAAACAATTCCAGATCACCTACGTGGCCGGATGGCCAGCATCGAGATGATCAGCTATCTAACTGGTCCGTATCTAGGCAACGCTGAAGCCGGACTTGTGGCAAGCATTTTCGGATTGCGCACCTCAGTAGTCTCAGGAGGGATGCTGTGTGTGATTGGTTCAGGAATTCTGGCAATGTTGCTCCCGGCCTTCATTAGATATGACAGTGAAGACGGGATGGCGCGCAAACTGGAGGAAGAAGCTGATCGTCAGAAATATATTCGCGATCAGCAAAAACCATCATAGTGCGCTTGAGAGACTCTTCTGTCAGTGTCCGCTTCGATGGCTGGCGAATCTGGAAATGCATGTATCTCAAGGTTTATTCATCAAACCTTTGAAGCAGGTGCAGCGAGTTTCCTTCAAGTATATTACAGGCTGCGTCCGTTTCCGCTCCCTCCTACTGCAGTACCTGAAATACGGGGTGACCGTTGCATTTGCGCGGTACACCGTTGCATGTGACGTACGCGAATTGTTTGCCTGACGACTGACGACAAAGACTTCAATACTTCAATGCGGGGCACACTCTGCTGCAAAGTTCCGCAGAGCGGTCACCGTATTCGCCTTCGCCGCCGGCTTGGCCAGTTCATTCTCGGAACCTTGCCCTCTTCGATGCTCTCAAGCCATTTCTGCAATTGCAATTGTTTTTGTTCGGATTCGGTTGAAGAAACAGCTAGCTGTAGAAAGCGCTGTGCCCAAGAAATCTCTCCACTCCTTGCGAGTTCTTCAGCAAGCAATAGCAGATCATTGCCATAGGCGACGTGATACTTTGTACCGAGTTGCCGTTCAAAGCTTTCCGTTAGCTTCTTCAAGTGTCCGGTGAGTGTTGCCGGCTTACTCTCATCTGTGCGTATCAGTATTGTGGCGATGAAGATACGCGCATAGTCGTGATAAACATATGAATATGCATCATTCTTGAGCAACTTGCAGGACCATGCCATTGCTTTTTCTAACTTGTTGTACTTAATCGCGGTCCGAGCAAACTCCTGCAACATGCCCATTCGTTCACCCGGATCGTCTTTTAGCGCAAAAGCAATTTCGGCCTCGACAAAGGCGCGACGAGCGTACTTCGCTCTATCTTGGACTGGCCCCCACATGGCTAAAGCTCTGTAATCCATTGCAAGACGCCGCACTGGTGGCGCGTAATTTGGCGAGAGGAGTTTTGCTTTCTTTAGCAATCGCTCCTGCGTATGACCTTCAAAGAATTCCGCTGCGTTTGTGAGAATTCGACCGTCATCAGGATAATCACGGGTCTGCTTTAGCCAGTGGAGCTGTGCCTCCCTTCTCATTGATGGCGTCCAGCTGCCAACTCCGCCCAGAAAAGGCAGCTTGTTCGAGATGTAATCTCCAGGACGATTGTCGATCATCCACAACACGTGTTCGAACGAGAACTTGCTCTGTCGCTTGTCTGTCCATGCCAATTGTTGGAAATATCCCAAGAGAATCAAGCGGCATTCGAACTTGTCGGGGCGTTTCTCCAGTTCTAACCTAACGCTCTCATACTCATTTTTGTACAACGGATTCGTAAGGATGGCTCCCACCGTAATCCAAGCCCGATCGCTCTTTGAGCCATTGGGTGCTCTTTTCGGCAGTCGAAGTGCGGCCAGTTTTTCTCTAAATCGCACCATTTGTACCAGTTGATGACTTATGAAACAAACAAAACGACTAATCGAATCATTCCACATGTTTGTGTTAGCATCACCAATGACGAGGACTGCTTTTGTTAAACAATTGCGTCAATGACCAGCGAAACGAATAAATCCAAGAAAGAAACTTTTTACTCAACGGTGCTCTACCTTCTCGTCCCTATGGCTGCCATATTGGTAATTGTTGTAGGTAAACTCCCTGGCATGTTCTATTATTCGCTACCCTGCGGAGATTTGGTAAATAAGATTAGCAGGTGGGTTGGTGTTTATCTGGCTGTGAGAAGAGTGGCACGGCGACGGCGTCCAGTTGGATCGCAAGTGCTGGCGAAATAGTCTCTGAGAGCCAGCCACTATTCATTCTGCTAAGATTATCGACTCGCCATTCGAGGTGCCGAAAAATGAAAACGCGCTTATCCTGTTTGATAGTTAGTTCTCTACTGTGGAGCGGCCTCGCAGCTTGTGCGTTTCAGCCTGGAGAACATGTCTTGGTAGGAAGTCTCAACAAATCAGGTACTGTAATTGAAGAGAAAGGCAACCTGGTAAAGGTTCATCTGGATGAACTCGGTGCTGCATTTCCCGAAGTTGGAGCCTGGTTCGATAAGAAATTGAGCAAGGTTTCATCGGCAGGTGGTGGACCCAACACGCGTACAGGTGCTAATGCCGGAGGTGCTGCGCCCGGCGGCGGAGGAGGTGGCAATGGTGGAGGTGCTGTACCAGGCACCGGAAGTGGTGGCAACTCGGGAGGTGGTGCACCAGGTATCGGGGGCGGCGATAATCTCGGAAAGACAAAGCCGCAGGCCCCGGCTGGGGGGAATAACGGCGCCAGCGCAGGAAGTCCGCCAAATGGCCTGTACCAGTGCAACAAAATTTCAGGAAGCAGCTACATTCATCTCGGAACGCTGGAGATAAATGGTGGCAACTACCGTGGCTTTTCTAACGAGGGTGGATTCGCACCATATTCAATGACTCACGGCAGTATTACGTGGACTGCCGGTCTCACTGGAGTCCCCGACGGATGGAGGTTGCTCTCCAGCAAGTACGTCGGTCCGGATTATGCGGGACGACCGATGATCAAAATTGAGTACATGAGTCCCCGTGATGCTCTTGAAGTTGTGGATGCTGTGCGAGAGTAATTCGCTTCGCAGGATTTAGCGCGGAAAAATGAAGGGAAGAAATCTGGACTTGCGAGGTCCAATTCTTCCCTTCGAAAAATTTGCTTGAAGAACTTTTCTTATTCTTATTCTTACTTCTTCCGATTGGTCGGGGCTTCAGATTGTAGCCTGCGAAGCAGTTCAGCTAACGTGCTTGGACGAGAAGACCCATTCTCTTGTTCTGATGGACGCGTTGGGGGTGGAACTTCTGGTGGTACATTCTCGCTGGACGGAACTCTAATTGGTTCAGGACGATTGGAACCGGGGGTGCGAACGTCTGATGGGCTCCCGCTCTGATTCTCGATGCGATTCGGAATCGGTGAAATTGACGGAAGTTCACGAGTACCAGATGAAGGATTGCGGAAGTCTTCCATGGTTGGGATCTTTGCTCCAGATACAAACTTTCCCGTCTTTATGTCAGTTAGTGTTGCGTGACGGCCTTGAAAATAATGCCCCTGTGTCTTGGGATCGCCACAGACAATCATATACAGATCATCTATGTTCAGTTTCAAACCTTGCTTCTTCAGCTGTTCGTTGATTTTGACAACCAGTTTGTCGAGTTGATCGCGGTCCATGTAAGACAGCGCGTTGACTGTGTCTTTACCAATTTTTCCGGTAGCCAATTCTTTGACTACACCATCCACCAGCTTGGTCATATCGGCGGGTTTTTGCACCGGGGTGAGAATTTCCTTCGGCAGGGGGCAGCGATCACCGTTGTCCTTACCATTGATGATGCGTTCAGAAACCTTTATGTCGTCCGAAGGAAGTGGTGAGCGTCCACCATGATCAAGTTTGCCCCTCTCGCCGGGAATAATCACGCAGCCACCAGGCATAATTCCTTTCACATCGCCAGCTTGCGCGATTTTGCCACCGTTAGATGCTCGCGACTCTGTAATTTCTTCCATGGCTGCAGTCATTAATTCCATTGCAGCATCAGTGTTGTCTACGGCGTCGAATGCTTTTTCTGTTTCGTCATACATGGGCTCAATCTCCGTGTGTTCCGTTCTTCCCGTGCAAACATTGTCATCGACTGAGCAATCGATCACAATGTTCAAAGATGCAGCCACCTGCTTCAATTTCTGCATGACTTGATATACGTATTCTTACGTATGCATCCCGTTTTTTTGCTCCAGCTCAGGCTATGCGGCTTTTGTGAAAACGGAGCTCAGACGGTTTGTTGCTCGAAGTCTCGGCACAGGATGTTGTTTATTATGTCGAGTTGAACGTCGGATTCCCCGAACAGTTACATTGTGCGGATAATTCCAACACGGGATCGTTAATAGCCGTTATGCCGAACTCGACATAACGGCTATTAAGGTTGTCCCGCTAATTGGGGAGAATCGGTCTTTAGTGTATGTCTTGATCGAACATGCGATGGAGTGGCAACGGCTCAGAAGGACGTCTATTGATCGTTCGTTAGAATAAATAGCTGTCATCCCGAAATGCAGCCCCGGGTTGTTTCGGTTGCTGCAGTCCGCTTATGCTTCGGGAAACGCGGTCATTCGCAACTTAGATCACTGATTAGATAGAACAAGCGGTTTCCCGTTTGTTCCCTGGGCTGTCATTCCATTTGCATCGCCACAACGAATGGCGTAACTTGAGGGCTGCTGTCTATTGTCCAGGATGACCGAGTATTCAACCACGCCTTTTCCGAGAAATTCCGGCGGAGAGTTTCTCGCATCCACGACATTTGAGACCTTTCCCATAACAGGCCAGCCTGCTTCTCCAGTAATCGGGTTTGTCAGCGGATTGCCGGGAGTAGCAGTACCGCGGGAATCGCCATTTGATCCACCGGGAAAATAGCTCTTAAATTTGTCGTCGAGTCTGGTGGGATAAAGTCCTCCAGTGTCGGTGGCATAGCACTCTGCGCAAATTTGAACCGTGCGTGAGTTAGCTTTGACGGCTGCCGTTTTGGCCTTGTGTTGTGCACCGATGAAATTTGGAAGCGCAATGGCTGCCAAGATTCCCAGTACAGTTACCGTGCCGAGTCCCATTACGCCAAGCACGACAATGACAATTATTATTGTTGCTACGTTATTGTTTCCTGCTCTGTGGCCGCAACTTGGACAAGTTGATGCAGTCTTGCTCGATTGCGCGCCGCATTTCTGACAATATTTGATATCTGGACCAGATTCTCTTGCCACATTCCCTCCGATTGCACTTGGGCCGTTGCTCCATCCTATCATGTTGATGACGCCGAACCATAATTCGAGCATCCCTGCGCCAGATTCCACACTGGTCCAACGCTCGTGCGAGTCTTTTTACTCTGTCAATAACGGATCTGCTTTGTCAGGTAGGATCTTCATCAATTGAATCTGAGAAGGTCACTGTAGAGTACGGATTATGGCCGTTATTTCAAACGACTTCGTCTCGATGGAGTTCGGGCATGGAAGATTGTTTTCAAATTGTTGATGTGGGAATGACATGTGGATGCCCGCAATTATAGCGGGTTATTGATTTACTGGGTCCAGCTGATGAACCGACCATACCGCTGCAGCGTGGGTAAATCCATCTGAACTAATCCATCATCTTGAGAATTCACATTTGTTCCTGCCGAGTTATGCCGTGCGTGCTCTGTTCCATAGGGATTTCGCATGGTCACTATGCCGCTGCTGCCATCAAAGTGCAGTATGGAATATGCATGATTTGGCGTCACGATTTGAGGGAGATGTCCGTTCTCTTGTGGTGATTTTGTTGCGATGATTACTGGGTTTTGCGCTGCCAGCGAGCTCTGGATAATTCGGGTTAGTGTAGTAATGGAGCATTCGTCTAGCCGTTTATACTCAGCATTGCGACCCGTCATCATTTGCAATCCTCTCTTTATCTTTGGACCAGCAGGACAAGTTGGCCCGAACTCCGGATCGTTATCAGGGAATCTCAGTAACTCCGCTGCTTCTAAAATTGAAGCCCACACTGCACGATCTCCTGTTGGCGGTGCATCTTCTGATACTTGAATTGGTACTTTGTCGTCAGCAAAAGTAACAGTGAAACCCGCCGTTTCATTTCCGGAAATCATATTTGCTAAGAGCTGCTGCCCCTTAGGCGTAGCCGCCATTGCGGCAACCGCAGCTTCAAACCAGCAATTCGGATGGCCTGCTTGCGCCACGGCGGATGCTCCCATTTCCCCAATTGTCGATGCTGAAAATGGACGATTCTGATTGCTCTGAATATCGGCGGTGAGTGGTGGCGTCTTTTCTCTGAGGTCTGTTTGGGGTACAGAAGCATGCAGGTTCTGAGCTGGCGAATTCAGGTTGATGTTTGCCTGATAGGTCTTGCCATTTCGTTCAATCTCCAATATGAGATTCCCTGCAGCAGATGTTTTGCACGAGTGTAACTTGTCTCCCCTGGAGACGTTTGCAAAATATCCCGGTGAATTCAGCCGAACCTCGGACACCACACTATTCGATGACAGCTTCACGCCTGCCGCATCGAGAAATGGGTCGCCCAGGTCTATTCGACCTTGTAGGGTTAACGTCTTATTCGGCTGTTTCCCTGGTTCCAAATGAGACTTGACTGTTCCTTCGTGCGAGACAGCCGGCTTGGAGCTGGCGATTGCGGGCGACAATGTCGTCGCTAAGCCGAATGAACAGAATGAATAGACAAAGACAGCAGCCCCCATCGAATACGCTTTGCGGGTTATCTGTTTCATGAGCGCCCCCCCAATTGTGTCTTTCCGGTGGAATGTCCGCAAGTCACCGGATAGACACCCCCAATCCATGCGGGGGCGGTCCAACCACTATGTTAACCGTGATTAGCTGTCAGCCGATTCCCCGAATCAATCCACAGACGGCGGGTTGCCAAGAGTGTTCCCGAGTTGGGCGTTTTTCTTCAAGCTTGGCGCCAAAGACAGGTCTAACCTTGATACGCTGCGCCGCAAGTCGACTTCCCTAATACTTCATTCGAGACGACACGCTGAAAGGTCGTTTGAATCACAACTTTCCACTTTCAAAAAAACACGCCGCGGCGAATATGGCAGTGCGGTGGTGACTCTGGTAATCCCCAATGTGGTTTTTTGATTTCGTTGTTAGAACGAATGCTCAGGCTCTAGAGAGCGCATTCGAGGATTTGAGTATCCTCAATGTTAGAGGATAGCGATAGGGTTTCTTGGAGTCCGAACACACGGAGACTATGGCTATAATTGGCAGAATAACTGTGAAGAGACCAGAGACGCCTGCGATGACAAGCGCCAGAGGTATTCCTATGATTGTATACCAGAGCACTCCTGCCAGAGACGCCCAGAGGAATACTGTTATGCTGAAATTGATAGCTTCCTTGGCGCTGTCGATCACCAGCGGATCATCGCTCAAGAAAAGGGTTGCTATCGGCACTCCAATTGTAACCACGCTCAAGCTCGTCAATGCAGCTGCATGACATAGAGCTCTCAGAAGTTTGCGTGTTTTCAATTCGTCCATTTCAGGTTCCACCTACGGTCGCACCTATTACCTACTTTCGATTTTAACGGAGCAAGAATGGGTGAATTCGACCAGAAACACCGTATCTGGTGCTTTCGCGGGCATTTTACCCATTATTTGCCATAATATTCTCTTTCTACTCAGGCACTGGCGCGGGGCGAAGGCTTGGAAAACTCGCCGGCTTTCTTTGCTGCCGTATTCATTCGCGGTACAAATGGTGTGAGTCGGAGAATCTCAGCAGAAGGCGGAGCTGCCTCGTGTGTGCGCATCCAATCATGATATGTCGACTGGGAAGCTAATTCCATCGAAAGCGTTCTGCGCGTGCCGTACATCTTGCTCACCTACGTTCAACCTGTATGAACAATGTAGCGCAGTGATTTGGCTTTCTTATGACAATTTTGACTATTTCCGGCATTAGGTTGCAAGCTGGCTTGCGCCGATAGCTGGTGGACCGGTCATGCTATCGATCTTTTGCGAGCGCGAACAGCTTTGTGCGTTGTCGCATCAGCTACATTGATGAATTGTGTCGAGAATCCACGGGCGACAATTCCGGCAAACAAAGAGATATAAAGACCCCACGTCTCCGAGCATTAATCCTGGACCTGATGGCTTGCCATGACTCTGTTGGTCTTCAACTGGGCGCCAGTCTACGTATCCGCCGATCTTCGTGCCCGGGGCAGTACTCAGGGAGTACTGATATTCTCCCGATTCAAACCACTCATCTTCTCCAATAGTGCTTTCAATCCATCCATCAATCTCTTCTAAGAGTTCCTTAGAAAGCTCCCAAGCCGAAGGGTATTCTATAACCCGTTCAGGGGAAAGAACACAGACAGAGGGCTTGTAGTCTTGCTGAAATTCTCTTGGTTCAGGTATTGTTTGAAGCGGACGGAGAACAGATTTACTATTTCGCAACACAATTCGTGGAGACGGGCAATATCCAAGATCAGGATGGTCCCGAGGGCACCAGAGAACCTGCAAGAGATCAGCTTCAGCAGGTAACTCAAGCTCAGGAAAGGAGTCTCCGCATAGCTGCAAAATGGGGATCAGTACATCCTTGTGCTCGGTGCAAAAAGGCCACTCTTCGTCCGACGGCCACAAGATTCGTCCACCAAGCTTACTGTCCATGATGTCCGGTTCTGGTCCCGGACGTGGATGTAGTCGAACAGTTGTGACCGACCTCGCAGCTAAGTGCGGGAACGCCTGAGCGATATCGTGCGCTGGTTTTGCAGTTGTCAATTTAACCATCTAAAGCGTTCCCTGAGGACTTCCTCTTAGCGTGCTGAACCATCGGTCATGAAGAACCGATTGAGCATGACTATCTCTCAATTGAATGTGAACGACTGACCACTTGTCGAATTTTAGCGTATCAAGAAATAAACGCAATTATGCAACGCCACCGAGTCCAACTATTTGTGATCTTTGTGCAGGGATTCGACTCGCTGAAATTCCACTTTAAAGGGAATTGTTGCGCCGTGGTACCAGTCCGGGAGAGGATCGAAAGTTGTTGCTTTGACTGCATCCACCGCGGCTTCGTCTGCTTCTTCATTTCCTGAACTCTCAAGAATTTCGCATCGTAAAAGAGTGCCGTCTTTGGCGATCTCGACCAGTACTATCAGTGTAGGTGATTTATAGTTACTGTTCCAATTCTTGGCGATTTTCGACAGCATCTCTTTCCTATAGGGGGCGATATTGCCCATTGCTCGAGACGGGGTGGAAAGTACAGTTGGAGACACTGTTGTACGCTGCGGAAGAGTCAGTTCAAAGTCTCTTGTTGAGGACGTTTTGTGAGGGCTCGTATGCTCGCTGAAAAGAGGACCAACAAACATAGGTGTCAGCGCACATAACATGACGGGCGCCAACGCTATCCACATCCATACGGTCTTGTGCCAGGGGCGTGCCTTCTTCTTCGTTTGGTTCATCGAAGCGAGTGTTTTGTCGAGGTAATCCGTATTCGGCTGTTGAGGCGACAACAAGTGAGGTGTCGGCGGCAACTCGGGAAAGGCGGCCGGTACGTTAAGAGTGTCGCTTAGACGGGGAACATCTTTCACTGGTAACGTCAGCAAATAACGGATTGCCCGAGAACACTGCCTGACCTCTTTGATCTTGTGTGATTCCAATAAATGAAAAGTCGTGGACTGCTCCGGGTTCTGGAAGTCGCGCTGACGGAACAGCAGACACTCGTCGCCCCCATTCCCCGCACGCCAGAGCGTTGGATCAAGCGTCAGACATCTCAACGAGCAATCGATCACCCACTCGGAGAAGTTATCGAGATACTCTCCGAAGTGTTCAGGACTCCTTGAGGGGTGTTGGTAGTTTGAATGACCGATTTCCTTCGTGCCGAGAATTTGAAGTTCCGATAAGTACATACCATCATAATCAACGAGACGCAGCTGGTCATTATCGACCAGAATGTTTCCGTGTTGCAGATCGCCATGCGTGATTCCAACTGCATGAAGATGGTCTACCATGGTCCTGAACGAGCGCACCATGGTCTCCATACGCCTGCGATTTTCCACATTTCGTGAAATCCACTCAGATAATGACACGCCTTTACACCATTCCATTTTCAAAATGGGAAACCAACAACCGCTTATCAGAATCCCTTCTTCCTGGAAATGGAACCCGACGGTGTAAGGCAAATCAGCCTTAGATAATGCACCCTCAATTAGACAATACCGTTTTTGGCGATCTTGATGCTGGTGCAAGAAACAACGTACAGCCCATTCACCTTCCGCGGACTGCAGGCGATACACGCTGGCAAACATACCCGATACAACCACGGGGAGACCCAGCTTATTCGTTTGCGGTTGAGCTTCACTCAGACTTTGGTCACTGAGCGTTGTATTGGGATTTTGAATCGCTTCGGCGTAATCCTGTGGGGATGGCCAGAAAGCCAGTGTCGGTTGCCTGTGATTGAGGGACCGTTTTTGCTTCATAGTAATCCGCGGATATTTCCGTTTCGGTATATAAACAGGTTACCAGAATTGGCCCCGACCGGTAATAAATACAAACTGGCGGTGTGTTCTAGAAAACAACGTTTCTCAATCATCGGCGGCCAATTTCCAAAGGTTATGACGCGGGTCGTTTTGAAATAGTGTATTGAGTTCAGGCGAATCGGAAATTTGCTTAATGGTATCTCTGATCTTTGGCTTCTCGTCTGCTGCCAATCGGCCTCCTCGCTTCCAGACCATCTGTGCGCTTTCGAGATCATCTTTTTTGATTGCCACATAAAGTGGAGTTGCCTGCAAATCGGATAGTGACAATCCACCATGTAAACCGGGTGTGCCACCGCTGTTCTTGAGATTGAGAAAACTTAGCGGGGCTTTTTCTATGGCTCTGAATTTAACGTTCCTGCGATCGTCATCACCGTAGATCTCGATTGCAGCAACTATCGGGTTGGAAAATTTGGCTACCAAGGCCGATTCTTCGGCTGCCCTTGTTGCGCATGCGCAGCAAAAAGAGCCGCCTATAATTACCACCACAAGAAGCGCCCACCCACACGGGAGGAAGCTGAAAACACGAACGGCTGAAATCTTTTTCCACCGAAAGCTGATCCATGAAAACAGGTAGCAAATCACAAATGCAACCGGATAGTAAAGTACGATGGCCTCCACCGTGGGTGAATAGACGCCGATGCATAAAGGAGTGAACAACGCGGCAAATGGCCATAGGAAAATGAACCACGCAGACATCGCATGGATCATCAGAACGTCACGTGCCGTAAGTGTGTTCACTTTGACTTTCCGTGGTCATCTCTCGGGGGGACTAATCCAAGCTGGTCCGGTCGCATGGTTGTCACACCAAATACGAAGGCTTGTCCCTCGTAGAATGGTTCACGCATTTCAAAATTTTCAAATGCTATGCCACCAGGAACTTGCTGGCGTGTTGACCAATACACAAATCGGCCGTTAACCCGCACGCACAAGCTATCATCTATCCTTTTGTGTGGCTTCTTCCAGTATTGAGTGACGGGTGCGCCGCCATAGTGAAAGTGCTTGCTATCCGATACCGGGTAGACGGCGGCGGGATTCCGTTCGTTGGTTGTGATCCCTGCAATAGCGTCACCGTTAGGCAGTCTGGACAGACGGCTTAGCGGAATCTTCAAATCTGGTGCAAATTGGTTGCCGTGATAATCCTTATAGACCTCACGACTATCAATCACCTCGTCTTTTAGCCACAATTGGCGGCTGCGGGTAAAGTTTCCCCAGGTGGCCGTTAAGGTGCATTCTTTAAGCGGTGCTGAATCAGCTTCTCTATGAATACTGAAACGAATCTCGTCCGGGTGATCATTTCGCTGTGTTACAAACAAATACACGTGAGCACCATTGCTAAAGCGCTCAATCTGCAATTTTATCTTTAGCTCTTCCTCACCGGAGGGCAAGACTCGGACGCTGGCTGATTCGGGTGCAGATATCTGCTTGCCTATTTTGTTATCCAGCGAGCTACGCTCAAGCTCGCTGAAACCTTTGGCACGTCCCTGAGCTACGGGCTCTATCGCAATGAAAGTAATCAGGCTGTAGGATCCGTTCCGCCGTGTCGGACACCAGATACGCAGCAGTCCGCGCGGACCTCCGGTACCGTGCCCTGAAAGACTGCCCGGATAAATGCCAAACATCATGCCACCAGTGAGTCCCCATTCTGGTGGATCTGCTGCCTCTCTGGGCATAATCCAATCGCTGTCTCGGGCACGGCTAGGGAGTGCACAAACTGCCAGCGCGGCAAGCAGGAAAAGTCTCGCGATCTTTCCTAACCTATCGAGGGCGGTTTTGAAAGTCTGAGGAAGCGCCGTTAACTGATTGCTCATTATGGGTTGTGTCCTCATCTGCAGCCGACATCTTTCCATCAATGCCTCATTGTGGCTTAATTGTTGTACTCCCGATTGTTATCCGCGTTTATCCTCGCCCTCATCTTCTGCGACAATTAACGAACCCAGTAACAATGCTAAGCACTTTCGGTCAGACTGGCTTTGGTGCCATGTTGTAGAGGCATCCGTCTGTATCAGTGGTCTCTTGTGTTCACTAAGCTGAATATTCCCTATCATCTAAGCCCCTCCTGCTGCTGCTGAAGACGGGCTGATATACCATGACTTAAATCTTCCGGAGGACGGAGAGTTAAGGCTTATCGCATTTACTGCCGGCTGCCCCTAATATCGGGGAACACCGAATCGGTTTGATTGACTGAACGTCAATCTCTCGGGAGTAACCTTCTCGATTTGGTCTTTTGGTTGAGTAATCATCCAGGCCAAGCCAAGAACCAAAAAGAATCCAAGCAAGCTGACCGCCAGTACTATGAGCGGACTAGATGTGTCAATTTGATTTCCTCCGGCGAGTCCACCTTGTGCAGGCACTCCCGTTAGTGACGACGTGGGAATCGATACGTGATGATGGTGACCATGGTGACCGTGGCCGCCATGACCGTGGCCTCCATTCCCCCCATGTCCGCAAGGACCACCACCATGACTCATATTCTTGTCCTTCTGCTCAGGATCACCACATCGTACACTTATAACTCCAATAATAGTCGAATAGATTGTGGTTTTCCGCAATTTTATATCTCTCTAAAAATGCTGGTAATCAAGCTTTCTCTTGGCACTTACAGAGAGACCACGTTGGAGGTTACCTCGGTTATGTTTGTGATCCCAGCTCTCTACAGTCGGCCTCCCTTTGGTACGGGCCTACTCTGGCGAAAGTACGTTATGTGCCTCTATATTGCGGAGGCTGCAAAGGCGTTTGGCTGAAGCTGATGTGTTCGGATTTCGCCGCGGATTCTCTGATACCGTGCTGTTGGTGCGGATTGATGACCAATGGCAAAGTAGTAGTCCGGCGCCCATGCTCGATTGTTGCTCCGGTCGGTTTGCTTGTAGGCGGAAGTCGGTCTACAGGGAGGGCAAAGGAGGTTACGGACCGATGCATGTGAAGTCTGATAATCCAGACGACAGATCGTCCATCGACAAGAACGTTGTCTACACCGCGTGGGACCAGCGCACCAGGAGTAATCCCGTTGTCGGGCAACACGAGAGCACCACAACCGCCAATGACATGCTGGTTTCCCTCAGGGCTCTTTTTTATCCGATATCAGATAAGTTTACCGACATCGGATAAGTTAGCCGATATCGGTTATGTTCCATCGGATGTTGTCCGGTGTCGGTAGCTTGATGCGACCATACCGTCGGGCTGGTGTAATTGTCCAGCACAATTGCCCCAACACCGAAAGGTCAAGGGGCTTTGTTATTCGATTTGCAATTCGAATGGAGGGCAGCGGGAAATAATTACTGACTCAAGAGAGGTGGAATTTTGATTTGCAAGGGAGACCTGTAGCTTCCCACTCCTTTTTTAAGAAATTTGGCGAACCTGAGACAAGCGTCTGACAGCCAGAGTTCTGACAGATGCTCGCGTGATTGGTAGTACCAGAATTTTACGAAGTAAAGTTGAACATGCTTTCGGCTTATACCGTGGTGATAAGTGCGGATATACTCCATGAAGTCCTTCGCGACTTGCTGCTGGAATTGCGAAAGCGCACTTCGAACCCCGGGCTTAACAGGTGGGATTGAGGTAGTCTGGATATTAAGGGAACTCCCCGTTCCAGAGAAGGGTCTCTTGTGTTCGAATTTCGTGCCGCCGTCCGAGGTAAGCGTTTCTACGGGCACATACCTATCGCCAGACTGCCGTACCACAACACCCTTCAATTCGAGCATGGTGCATATAGCCGAGACTGTTCCAGTGTCATGATTGGTTCTGTCGCACAGTAGCTCGAAATTGATACCTTCTTTTCCGATCAAGTCTAGAAGCTCTTTCTCAATCTTGGTCAACGGACCACAGACATCGAATTCAGCAGGCTCATCGGGAATGGCGTTGGGAGTGGCGTCAAAAGTGCCCTCTTCGTGCTCCTCTAAGGAGTTTGCGATGGTAATCTCGCCAGGCTCTTCTTCTAACTCTGTGACGAGCTCCGCATCCGCTGCTGTGGGTTCTTCTTCTTCTTCTTCTTCAGCGAGGGGAGAAAAATCGATAATGCCCGCGGCTGAAGCGAAAAGTGAGTTTTCGTCGGGTTCGCTCTCTCCCATTCCGTTTTCAAGTTCCATGGCTTTTTGTTCGGCTGAAGGATGCTCACCGCGGGGAGTATCAGTACTCCGTTTGCGGTAACTGTCTAGGAAAGCTTCGGTCCCGTACAGTTCCGCCTCGTTGTCGTCGACGGAGTTGAGGATCACCAATCCCGTCGTATGCAGTATATTCAAACATGTCGATGTACTCCTTCCTGTCAACTTCGCAAATCCGCTCGAAGTGAGGATGACTCCCTGCTCTTGCAGCCAGATGGCCGCCAGCCATGCGAGGGGCAGTTTCATGTGGTGGAGAAATGTGCCAGCCGTAATCCAGTTGTCTTGTCCGCATTTCGGACAAGACAAGTTTCTTACAGCACAATTTTCCGGCAACTTAGCTGAGCACTTATGATTACGACAGATCAAAAGGATGGCTTGGAATCTTCGGTATAATTCATTCAGCCCTGCTTCCGGCGTTGGAAACATCGTATTGAATACTTCGTACAGCGCGACTGCCTGCGCGTTGTTATTATCTCTATCGGACTTTCTTCTTGTCCGATCATTTCCATCTTCCCGATTCATATTCCTGACCTGATAGCCGACTACTGCAATTTATGCAGACCACGTTCAATACATATCAGCGAATTTATAATTCGCTTGATAAGGAACTTTCTCTGCACCGCCGATGCCGATGATATTAACCTGCTCGCACAGAACCTGTCATCGGCAAGATCACCATGACTTTAAATGCTGGCGAAGCTAGCGCCAGAATGGAATTTGCTGTGTGCTGACGGAGTGCTGTAGTGAGGCGTACGTTGAATGCCTGTATTCAGCAACTGCGCTGAACGGAACCTTGGCGCGAGCTCGAAACGAGAATAATCATTCAATCCTATATGAATCACTGCAAAATCCAACTGCGCGTAACAGGCCGCTTGTTGCCTCGAGGCTGCTTTCTCGGAATGCTTGCAATCGCTTTGCTACGGTACTTAGCGGAATAGTTACGACAGCTATCGGCCCCTTCACCTTCGAGTGAGCGACCTCAAATGATTCAATCGTGATTGGAGCTTCCTGTTAGTGGGATAGAGATGTCTGCAATTTTTCAATGCTGCAATTGCTGCGCGCTCGCATCCGAGGGGAAAGTAGTGGTTCAACTGCAACATGATTGCCAGATTCCTTGGGTATGCACTCATTTGGCGCTTCGCTGCTTCGAGCACAATTGCGTGGTCCCCTAAATACTTCTCCGGTAATGAATTAAGTTCAGAGCCGGTGAAAAAGTAGATCGGGGCATCCGGAACATTTTCAATCCACCATAAGTTTTGTCTGACAAGCGTTAGACTAACGTTGGGAGCGAATCCACCGCGGCTGATATGAAACTGATCTCGAGCGCAGAGAGCTTCCATGAGTTCAGCTCGCAAAACCAAATCGTTGGGATTCCGCTCAAGAACGCGTTCGTTTGACCAAACTGTACGAACAGGTAACGTCTGTCCATGCCCCCGGGCTTCGGTAAAATCCTGAAATTTAATTGCTCTTGAGAGAGTCTGCTTTCGGCGTCCCGGTTTAAACGAATGGTGATGCAGCACATCACGTGTTATTGTCTCCTTGACTGGCTTTCCTAGCACGAGGCGTATCTTCTTGCTCCAATCTGGTGCTCTCTTTTCTAACGCCTTAGAAAGAAGTCTTACCTCGGTGTTGTCTCCACGCAGAGCAAGAGCGGCGTTGAAAGTTTGCCTGTCATTTGAGTCCTTATTTCGCAGGAGCAGAGATTTTAGTTGTTCGTAGCGCAAGACATCGTAGCGGAGGAAAAGGGGAATGCAAAATTGACCAATCAAGTCGGATTGCGGAACATTCGTAATAAACCACGACATGTGCGCAAATAGCGATGCTTGTTGCGCATCACTCAATGATTGGTTGCACTGCCACGAACAGTAGTAACCGATGATCTTCGCGCGACTATATATATCCGGGCTTTCTTTCGCTACTACTGAGTCAAGATTTTCGATGCTAATGGAAGGCCTCCAGTGATATCCCCCCTCTAACTGAGCCCAATTCAAGTCTACCTCCAAAGACCATTCGTTCAGATCATAGTCAAGGAATGGTGCTGACGTTGAAATTCCTGATTTCTCATCTACTGCTACTTTTTCTAGTTCTCGTGCTTGTAGCGGAATCGATGGCTTCTTTTGAGGCAAGTCGATCGTCAGCATTTTGTTCAGAACTTCCGCCGACTTGCCCAGATTGCCCGCATCTTCCGCCAATTGCCTCGCTCGTGCACGTTGTCCATAATGGGAGAAGAACTTGGCGGCATTCGCTAACACATGTGCATTTTGCGAATGCTTCTTGATGTTTGACGTCCATGCCATGTGCAATAATTCGTATTCCGCTGAACAGATTCTTCGATCAAAGAGATCTCTCCATTTTAGTCCCGAAAACTCGCCTCCAGGCAGGTGTACCACGAACCACAAGACGTGTTTGAGTAGCGAAAACACGCAACCAGGATCCACCTCCAGTAAGTTGGTACGTTTCCATCTGTCACTGTAATAACCGATTAGTTCAGCTCTGGCTGTTATGTCTTCAGGAAATCTTTCGACGACTTCTTCGAGCGTCAGCACAGAAAGAGGAGGCAAGCTTCGACCATGAAATCCCAAGAAATTCAGGGGAATGCCATCTGCAAAACCTTGCCACGCTTCAAAATCAAAATCCTGACTCGCAGTCGGTATGGTGGGGAGAAGTCGAGTGACTGCCGCATTTTCTAGATGCAACAGCAAGCGATTTGCCCACAAATTTGTAGGACACTGCGGAATAGATTGCAGGAGGCGCTCGCATTCCTTCGGCTCACCTGTTCTAAGAAACATCGCAAAATTGACGACTGTCTGCGGATGAGCCAGGTCGGATTCAATTCTTCGCTGCCAAGCTGCCTTGATTTGAGAGTAAATGTGTGGGTAAGCTTTCTTGTCGACAGAAAAGTATGTGTCTCCTGCAAACGTGGAAGCACTTGCATTTTCAATGAACCAAAGTATGTGTCTAAGTTTGCCCTCGGCTCTTGATTGCCGATTGGCGGTCGTGAATTTCCTGGAGTAATAGCCGAGCAATCGAGCCCGTGTGACCAGGTCATACTCGTTCATTTGCAAAGCACCTTCCAGCGCCATTGCAGAAGCAGCAGGGAGAATGCAACCCAACCTGGCAGCAAACCCAAGCTGGTAAAAATTTGCGCGCTCGGTCAGACTCGGATAGTTTTCCACGATGATGACAATCCTCCCGTATTTACGACTTAATCCATTGTCTCAAGAGCTGTTATAGAAGAACGGCAGGACCATTCATTACCCGTTGAGTGTTTGAATGCACTTGCAAAAGGCGCTGATCTAACTGTAACGTGCTTTCCTGCCGAAAATCTTCCGGTTCGCGTGTGACATTCTGGCGATCCATATTCTCTATCAGAAATCCTGATCCAGTAGGACTGGAGAATCGCCGGGATCAGGATCTCTGATGGTCGACAACACTTCGCTTTAAGGAACCAGGTGAGGCTTCGAGAGTGGAGCGCAACGCGCTACGGTAAACCTAATCACGTGGCGCAAGTCAGCGAGCGCCCGGATACCTCCGGGTGCCAAGTGGACAACCCCATAGGCGCAACATGTCTACTATTTTATGAAAGACGAGAACATTGTCGCTAGAGACTTTCTTAGGGCAGATCTGGTTCTTCCCTGAAAGAAACCCTTGTAAGCACCAGCGAATTTGATTACTTTAGCCTGTCAGAGTCAGTGTAGAACGACTTGATCGTCGGCGTTCATGTCGCCGGGAGCACTTTGCAAGACAAATATTCTAGAGGACAACTTTGATGCGTAAACGTGTTGCAGTAATCGGTGCAGGTCCTTCAGGTCTGGCGCAGTTGAGGGCCTTCCAATCAGCACAGGAAAAAGGGGCGGAGATTCCCGAAATCGTCTGCTTCGAGAAACAGGACGATTGGGGCGGTCTTTGGAACTACACGTGGCGAACGGGTTTGGATGAGTACGGTGAGCCCGTGCATTGCAGCATGTACCGCTATCTTTGGTCCAATGGACCGAAGGAATGTCTGGAGTTCGCCGACTACACTTTCGAAGAACATTTTGGTCGAGCCATTCCGTCTTATCCGCCCCGAGAAGTACTCTGGGACTATATCAAGGGACGCGTAGAGAAAACTGTTGTGCGGGAGTGGTGTCGTTTTCGCACACCGGTGCGCATGGTGACTTTCGATGAATCGACTCAAAAGTTCACTGTCACTGCGCACGATCTAGCCCGACAAAAATCTTACTCCGAGGAATTCGATCACGTAGTGGTCGCCACTGGACATTTTTCCACTCCGAACATTCCTCAATTTGAAGGTTTCAAGACTTTCAACGGACGCATTCTCCATTCCCACGACTTTCGCGATGCAATGGAGTTCAAAGACAAAGACATTTTGATCATTGGAACCAGCTATTCAGCGGAAGACATTGGCTCGCAATGTTGGAAGTATGGATGCAAGTCCGTAACCGTTAGCTATCGAAGGAAACCAATGGGTTATGACTGGCCGGACAATTGGCTGGAAGTTCCGCTCTTGCAAAAGGTTGAGAACAAGACTTGCACATTCCAGGGCGGAACGAAGAAAGATGTTGACGCAATCATCTTGTGCACCGGATATTTGCACCATTTCCCATTTCTCCCCGACTCACTAAGACTGGACACAAAAAATCGGTTGTGGCCCCTTGACTTGTACAAGGGAGTTGTCTGGGAAAAGAATCCGAATCTGTTTTACCTCGGAATGCAAGATCAGTATTACACCTTCAACATGTTCGATGCGCAGGCCTGGTTTGCACGTGACGTAATTATGGGTCGAATCGAAATTCCATCTTACGAGAAGATGGAAGCAAATTCGCTGCAGTGGCGACAGAAAGAAGAAGCGCTGGAAGATGCCCATCAGGAGATTGACTTCCAGGGAGACTACGTCAAGGAGCTGGTCGCCGCTACAGACTATCCGACGTTTGACGTAGATGCTGTAAATGAAGCTTTTGTGGAATGGAAGCATCATAAACACGAAGACATTATGGGTTTCAGAGATAAGAGCTTTCGATCGATCATCACCGGCAACATGCAGCCCGAGCATCACACGCCATGGGTTGAAGCCATGGATGATTCGCTGCAAAGCTACCTTCCGCCCATCAAGCAACCAGTATCGATCTAACGGCGACATCCATTAGTTGCCTCATTCTCCGTGCGGCAATTGTTGATTGGCTCGACGTGCAAGCCCGCTTTCCGCCGGGGAACGGGATTACCCGCTGTTTTAAGTCCAGCCCCTCGGGGCACCGACGCACGCGGTATCTCCTTCTTCAATGCCTGGTTTGTTAGCGGCAAACAACGTCATCGGGGCGTTCGTTCCTGGACTTGTTGCAAACGAAACAACCAACCTCTTTCAATTGAACTAAACGAATCACATATGACACCACGCCCACCCCTGCCTCCGTTTAGAGCCGAGAGCGCGATTCAGAAAGTGCGTCTGGCTGAAGATGCCTGGAACACGAGAGATCCAGCGATCGTTGCCATGGCTTACACATCAGATTCACGCTGGAGAAACCGCTCGGAATTTATTACTGGCACCGAAGAAATTCTCGCTTTTCTCAGACGCAAGTGGACCAGGGAGCTGGAATATCGACTTATTAAAGAACTCTGGGTCTGCGACGAGAACCGCATTGCCGTCCGATTTGCTTATGAATGGCATGATGATTCTGGCAATTGGACGCGCTCCTTCGGCAATGAAAATTGGGAATTCAATGAACACGGGTTGATGTGCTTGCGCTTCGCGAGCATTAATGATTTGCCAATCGAAGAGTCTGATCGAAAATTTTGCTGGCCGCTCGGACGCAGACCAGACAACCATCCTGGATTAAGTGAGCTTCAGTTCTAAACCAGAAGTATTCTCGAGCACATCGGCCTCAACTCAAAGCGTGAAATCATGCCGACGTCGAGAAACTTGCAAAGCATTACGATCGTTTCAACTATGAAAGGTGTGCTCAACTGTTTGACGCTAAAACGTTGTTTGCGGAAAGCTCAGCTGGTTATCGAATTTTGTCATCTACCTACCAAAGCTCCGCTGGTTACCTGTAGTTTGTCTCAAGGATTATTGGCATAGAATATAAAGGTAACCGTCCCGGGGGGATTTTAATTAATGCCTTTGGGAATTTGCAATTTTCAGAAGAATGTCAACTTTTTAGTCTAGAGTAGCTAGGTGGGGAATCTAAGAGGCGGTTAAATGTGCAACTCTCGTAGAACGCTTTCGACTGAATTAGCGCCCCAGGCCACCTACCATGATTGGATGCGTACTCATGAGGCTACCCCGCCGTCAGCCGAAGTTCTTAGACTTACTCCATTCGTACCCCGCATTAGCCGCGGCGCCAAGAAGGCCGGCGAGTTTTCCAAACCGTTGAGCGTGAATGCCTGAATCGATGAACAGTGTTTTGGACAGGTGGTCAAACTAGTAAGGTGAAGGTTAGTGAAATAGTTTAGAAAGCTGCTTCCTAATTGGAAGGTTCTCATGCTCTTGTTCGTAGGTTGGATTCGCTGCATAGTCGGCAGCCTTCGATTTTTTCTGCTTCTCTGTAAGTGAGTGAGCAATTTGATACTCCAATCGTGCTTGATCCGTCATGCTAGCCTCGCGATATACATCGCCTAGCAACTCGTGGGCCATAGGATCAGCACGAACATCTGGCGAATCGGTCATCATGCTCGTCAAAATATCGTGGGCACTTTGCCATTCTTCCCTGGTATCGTTGTACTGTTCCGGTTCCATGGCGATTGTTGGCATTGGTGTTGATAGGGTGAGTAGAAACAGTAACACCGCAAATTTGATCATCTAACTATCCTCCTCTCTGTGGACAGTGCCCAGTCAACCCAAGTGAAGGACCTGCTTAGAACGAAAACCTTCCTTCCCGGGAAAGCAGCTCATCAGCAGTCATTTTAGTAAATCACACAAGGCAAAGACACCGGCCAACTCTTCCCCTGAGCAATGATTGGGGGCTGACCCTGTAAGAGTCCAGGATTAATCCCGGGAGGAGGTTGGTGCGAAATGACGGATAGTCTCGAAGATTGGCTTTGGTGGCTCGAATCGCTAGTATAAATCAGAGCCCGTGGATACTATCTTCCGGGCATTGTAAACCCTATTTGCCAGCGACCCGGACGACTAGTTTCTAGTTGTTTGGCTCTGTGTGGAATCGGAGGAGTGAACGGCTGTCTCCTTCGCACGACTGAAGCCAGCACCTGTATTTTCGGTAGTGCAGCGCTCCACAGATGCCTCCGGACAAAATACGTGCGCATAGCCAAAACTCCAGTTCGAATCAGCGCATACTCAGCCAAGTCAAGCAGATTTGGGAGCACAGGACCTTCGCTGTCCTCGTTTCTAATGACTCAGGAAGAGGGGTAATATAATGGTGTCACGTTTTTAGCTGTGAGATGAGCGTTGTGAATACAAATCCCAGGCGACCTCTTCCCATAACGATTATCAGCTGGATCACATTGTTGGGCTCACTGGCGCTGTTCGTCGGTGCAGCACTCATGTATATGGCGTCTACCGGAGCGGACGAACTGCTGGTAGTGGTGGCATTTTTCGTAGTTACTGGAATAGCCGGCGTTGCGATGGCATATGGTCTTTCCACGATGCATAAGTGGGCTGCATATGCATTTCTGACTAGCTTTTTAGCCGGGGTTGTTTTGGACGTCTCGCTAAGTTTTTTCTTTCATCTGAATATGGCTACCGGGCGAGATTCCGTGAACCTCACCTATGCAGTGGAGGTAGTTGTTTTACTGCTGATCTTCGCATACCAGCATCAAATGAAAGCGAGCAGACCAATTACATACGGAATTATCATTGGTGAACGGTTCCAATTGGCTTGTTGAATCGATCCATTAATCGTTACCTGGTTATCAGGCTATTCGTTCACTATTCAATACAAAGTGAGACAAGTTTTTCTATCACATCAAAACGTTCGTCGCTTAGTTTGAGGGTTACTGATACGTTTGCCCGTTAAACTGAATGTACCCGCCCTCGTGCCTGCGAGTGTCGGTGTGATGCGTCCAGTGAACGACGCCTCCCTTTTCATTCCAGATATACTCGCCCTTAATCACCACAACATCGCCTGCCTGAACGGGTACAGCGGGCGCCATCTTGGTATTATGTGCGACAAGCACGCTGGTACCGTTGCTCAACTGCAGCAAAAACCGCTGGTGGGGAGTGCCATGACGATCGTTTGGAAGCAATTTCTCCACCGGTGCTGAAAACAACACTTGCACTTTTTTGCTGCAGGCCGATTGCGCAGCGAGCAATTGCTCTTGACCGACTTGCGGCCGGGTAGATGCATCTGGAGAGGCTGAGGGCGTTGATTGTTCCGCGTTGCTCGCTCTTGGTTCGCCAAATTCCGACGGTGCTTTCTGAGACGAACAGGCAGTTCCAAATAGGAATATGCAGGCCAGCATCGTTACCAGATAACTTCCCGGCACCCGTCTGTCCTTGCCCGGTCGGCTATTTTGCAATGATCGCCGGTGTAACGCAGTGGTATCCCCTGCGGTATCTTTGACATGCAATGAATATACAGCGGCAGATTCGTTGAGTGTGTACCAATTTGCCGTGCCTCTATCGCCTTTGCCTGCCTTAGTTTTCAGACATCTTTCCAATCGTCGGTCCTCTCGTGCTGCTAATGATTACTTTTCTCAATCCTGTTCATTCCGGTCGGAAGTCTCTGGAGAGCCTTAACCCAATTGTCCAATTCCGGCACCGGAACCCGATGGAACTCGTCAATCATAGCTGGAGCCCGTATTAGGGCAAAAAAAAGTCCAGCTTTGTCACTTCTGTGGTAT
>JAKFUT010000270.1 GCA_021732565.1 Candidatus Obscuribacterales bacterium | reverse complement strand
TCGTTGTTACTGCGGGAAGCAACCATCTTGCCGGGGCTTTCAACTTCCGCCGGAACAACCTGATTCAGTATCCAATTTAAATCCAGATCGACCAGTGTGTCGTTCAAGTTAGAAATGTTCGGCAATTGACTATATGAGCAAACGGGTTGGATGGCGTCTGCTGTGCGTGGAGGCGATAACTCGGGAACGGTTGCGTCCACAAGCGTGTCATTGCGATTGTGGTTCGCCGGCGTAGCCGCTTCCGGCGGACTGGCAATCGTTTCCACATCAACAAAACGGTTCAGAGGCTGTAGAACTTTGGTTGGACTGGCCGCAGGCAGAGACTCATTTTGTCGAGGCTGGACTTTGTCTTTCCCCGCATACGGATTGTGTGAAGTGTTAACTAAAGAAGGTCGGCTTCGCGAGGCGCGAGGAGGATTGTCGGCCTCATTGACTCCGGGGCTGATTGTCTGCGACTGCGCAGACTGAACACCAGGCGTCTGCTCCTTTGGAACAGACCTGGTCGTATTCGAAGAGTTCTCGTTGACGGATGGTTTTGCATTGGTTACCATCGAGTCAGTTTCAGGTAAATTGAGGATGAGCGATTCAAGTGTGGGGCGCTGAGGCTGGTTGGATGAGCAATTGCCTGGCACTCCCTTCGGATGTTGATCACTATCTTTGTCAGACAAGTTCGTTGCTCCCCGAGGATGCCGCACCTTCTTTCGTACATAGTTCCAGTCTAACCTACGGTACCGAAGTTCGTAAACAGTGAAAGCTGGCAAACTTACGCGGCCAGCAACCTTGCTAAGGTCGGCACGCCCATGCCAGTTCTACCGTGTAGGTCGCGGAAGACCGGTAGGGTAGGCTTGGACGGCTAATTATCACGTCGTTGTTCGGATGAAATGCAAGCGTGCCCTGAATGGTATTGTAGTCTTCTAGACTCGTGATCGGTCCGGCACGTCAATTTGGCCCGGCATCGCGTTTTTGTACGGGTGAATGGACGAAAATCCGGAAGCATTCAATTACCTTTGCAATTCCAGTTAGATTGTCGTCCCGGCGAAGACCGGAACTGTTAGAGGTCTTTCACTGACTATTCGACTGAAGCGACATTCAAGGGATGATCGATGAGTTCACTGTTTACGATGTAGTTATCTGAGATTGACCTGAACAGGCTCCCGTCAATCAGGGCGAATTTGCCGAATCCTTGCCGAATCCTTGCCGAATTGACAATAAGCACGTTCATTGGGTGGCACCGCATCTGGTGACAGTTCCGAGCAATGCCGATTAAGCTGTCAGCAGATGTAAGTCTAAAAAATGCTGTCAGACGAAGTCATGGCGGGAACCTCTTGATTGCGTGGAATGTGCCAGTAACCATTGAACGACAGTTGACTAGATTCTGAATTTGTTGTTGCACCGTGAAATTCAGTCCGGACCGCTGCTTTTGATAATTCGTGTTCAAGCATGGCTATTCAAGTGGAGAAATTCATTTAAGAAACTTGCAGATATAATGATCGCTGTGTGCAACTCTGTCGTACCATTTTCCTATCGTGTAGAAAGAAGTTCAGATGTCCGGCGTCTTCTAAGTGAAGTGCGCCTGGTACAGCTTGAGAATAGTAAGGAGAGCACACACATGAGTCATCTGGTTGTCATAGGTTATGACGATGTCCATAAGGCGGAAGAAGTGAGGTTGACTCTTCTAAAGCTGCAGCGCGACTACTTAATTGATTTGGAAGATGCCGTGGTTGCAGTAAAGAAACCCGACGGAAAGATCAAACTCCATCAGGTCTTCGAACCCACCGCCCATGGAGCTGTGAGCGGTACTTTCTGGGGGCTGTTAATTGGTGCGCTTTTCTTCGCGCCAATTTTAGGAGCGGCAATTGGTGCCGCCTCTGGTGCCATATCCGGTGCCTTGACCGACGTGGGTATTGACGACCATTTCATGAAGCAGTTGTCCGAAACTCTTAAGCCTGGTTCTTCGGTTCTGTTCGTGCTGGTGCGCAGTGTTACTCCGGACAAGGTGATGGAAGAGTTGCAGGGAACCGGCGGGCATGTGTTGAAGACGTCACTGACTCACGACGATGAAGCGAAACTGCAAGCTGTTCTCGACGAGGCTAAGAAGGTCGCACAACCAGCATAAGCACTGGACTAACGGAGACTAGCTTTTCCGCAGGTTCGGTAAGCAACAGTTTTTTCTCGCAAGCAATGCAGATGAACACCAACCGAAGGTGCCCCTTCAAATACCGGCGCCTTCGGTTTCTTTTTCGAGCGGAAGTCCGGCTACACTGAGTAAATTTAGTATCCGCCGTTCGACAGTAAACTTGTCGCCGAACATTTCTATTGTTTTTTCTCGCATTGCCGTGGCGTGATGCTCGAAGTAACCTTCCAGCGCCTCGCGATCTTCCACGATGTAGTGAATTGTCCACAATGTTTTACCAGGCGGTTTCTGTTCATCTTCCGGCTTTCGAAAGAACCAATAGGCTGCGTCGAAACCCTCGATTTCCAGCATCTTCATCATGTGCCCGGGCAACCATCCGGCAAACTTGAAGTTGATCTCTTCGTCTACTTCGAGGTTCACTTCGTAAATGATCATGGTTTCTCCTTCGCTGTTATCTGAATTGGGTGTGTCCTTCGTTTAATAACCTGTTTCAGGTGGCGGTACCGTAGGTGGTATCTCGAAAGGCCATCGAAAAAGCGCCAGAGATCGGCCTTCTAATCTATAAGGTTGCTTTGCATCAAGGCAGATGGGAGCATCAACAAAATGACTCGTGTCTATTATCAATTCGATCCCTGGTAATTCCCGGGGCAATACAGGCAGGCTGAACATTACGGGATCATCTTGAGCATTGAGCAAAATTAGAAGGTTATCGTCGATGAGCTTTTCCCCCTTCTCTGTCAATTCATCTATGTCTCCTGTCAGGCAAACTCCCAGGCAACGAACATAGCCAGATTGCCAATCTACATCTTCCATCTGTCTTCCGCTGGAGCTCAGCCAGTAGATGTCTTTGATGCCCGTGCCGCGAATGTCTCTTCCGTGGAAGAACCTACGGCGATGCAATACTGGATGCTCTTTCCTGATTCTTATCAATTTGCGCATGAACTCATAGAATTGTCTTTTTTCTGGTTTCCATTTCCAGTCTAACCAGGTAATCTCGTTGTCGTGACAATAGGAGTTGTTGTTACCGCTTTGCGAGTGACTGAGTTCATCTCCTGAAAGAATCATCGGTACGCCTTGTGAGAGCAGCAACGTAGACATCAAGTTGCGCTTCTGGCGTGCCCGCATTTCCAGTACAAGCGGGTGATCTGTCTTTCCCTCAATGCCGCAATTCCAGCTGTAGTTGGCATCTGTGCCGTCTCGATTATTCTCTCGATTTGCTTCATTGTGTTTTTGATCGTAGCTAACAAGATCTTCCAGGGTAAAACCGTCATGACAGGTGACGAAGTTGATACTTGCATAAGGCTTTCGTCCGCTATGTCCGTAAAGATCACTGGAGCCTGTCAGTCGAGTAGCAAATTCGCTCATCAATCCGCCCTCGCCTTTCCAAAAGCGGCGTACATTGTCTCTGTATTTGCCGTTCCACTCTGCCCAGCCTGCAGGAAAGTTTCCTACCTGATATCCGCCCGGTCCTACGTCCCAGGGCTCAGCGATCAATTTGACCTGCGATAAAACAGGATCTTGATGAATGACATCGAAGAAGGCCGACAGTTGATTTACATCGTGAAGTTCGCGGGCTAGCGCGCTGGCTAGATCAAAGCGGAAGCCATCGACATGCATCTCTATGACCCAGTACCGCAAGCTGTCCATAAGCATTTGCAGTACGCGAGGATGCTGCATGTTTAGCGTGTTGCCGCAACCGGTGAAGTCTACGTAGAGTCGCTTATCGAGAGATAATCGATAATACGAAGCATTGTCGATGCCACGAAAAGAAAGTGTCGGGCCCAGTTCGTTTCCTTCTCCCGTGTGGTTGTAGACCACGTCGAGAATAACTTCCAGCCCTGCCGCGTGCAGGGCACGAACCATGGCCTTGAATTCCGGAACGACGAAATAAGTTTCTTTGGCGGCTGAAAATCGCAGTTCGGGCGCGAAGTAGCACAGTGTGTTGTAGCCCCAAAAATTTACCAATCCTTGCTTAATCAGGCGGTGTTCGTCAACGTGGTGATGCACCGGCATCAGTTCTACTGCAGTTACGCCGAGGTCAACGAGATGATTTATTGCTGCTTCCGTTGCCAGTCCCGTGTAAGTACCTCGAAGTCGTTCGGGCACGCCGGGCATTAGTTTAGTGAAACTCTTAACATGCATCTCGTAGATAATGGTTTTATGCCAGGGAGTTCGCAGTGGAACGTCGTTGCCCCAGGTGAAAGCCGTGTCGATTACCTGTGCAAGTGGTGCATATGGAGCACTGTCTTGTTTGTCAAATGATGCATCTAATCGCGCATCGGTTTGGCTATATCCATACAGCGAGTCGTGCCAATGTACATCTCTAGCTACAGCTTTGGCATATGGATCAATCAACAATTTGTTGGGATTGAATCGGTGGCCCCGTTCCGGTGCATACGGCCCGTGCACCCGAAATGCGTAGGGTTGCCCCGGTCGGATATCAGGAAAGTAACCGTGCCAGACCTGGTTGGTTTGCTCGGGTAATTTGATGCGAACACTCTCCACGCTATCTTGATCGGACTCGAAAAGGCATAGCTCGATCATCGAAGCATTTTCGGAGAATATCGCAACATTCACACCTCGGCCGTCCCAGGTAGCACCAAGAGGATACGGCAGTCCCGGCCACACGCGCATGCTAATTCCTTCCAACCAACCACAAGTTGTTTATCTTACCCGAGAGGGCACCGATTTGGTTGTATTGTATTTGCCAGGTGCCGGGTTCCTGCGTTTTGTCGTGTCGGCAGTACTGGTTCTTGAGTGAGTTGTAACGTGGAGCATGACAGGTAAACTGTGCGTTAACTGCGTCTACGCCAGATCATTGCTTGCGACACAATGTATTGGTACTTCCGGCGGTGCTCCCGAATGATCAGCGGTACATCTTTTGATTCGAGCAATTCAAAGTTTTCTTCAAGCATTTGCTTGAGCCCGTCTTCCGAATAACACTCATTGCCCTCGGAATCTTTGTATCCGCCAAGCCAAACATCTTTAGGAGTGAATCTCTCCATCCACGTGTAGGGCGATACTGTAATCAGAAGGCCGCCAGGGCGAACAATTCCCCGGCTGCCGGACATGCGTCCTAAACAGGCTCCGGGGCTGGGCAGTCGGCAGAGCAGGTTGGCCATGAGAACAGCATCGAAATCTACATATTCGGCCGGCAGGGAGCAGGCATCAGCTTGTCTGAATTCTACCCTTCTTGAAGCCAACGGGCTAATCGTAACAGTCTCAGTGCTGTACAGATCGGCCTCGATTTTGCATCGGAAGCAGTGCGAATGATTCTGCTTCAGTTCCTTCGCCGCTTTTATAAATCTCTCGCTGAGATCAACACCGATTACCTCTTCGAAACGTTCTGCTAGTTTGAAGGAAGAACCGCCTACCGCGCAACCTACATCGAGCGCTCGTTTCATGGGTAGACCGAGTCTTTCGCACCATTCCATTACTAGTTCCGCGCACCGCTGCGGAAAAGAACATGCGGTTCGCGGACCACTTGCATGAGGCATCTGTAGCTCCGGCGAACCGAAATGGAGCGTCATGTATTCATTGAACGTATCTTCTGATTCATATGGGCTTGCTGTTGCTGCTGAGTCGCCAATACGAGCAACGCAACCATCATTTCCCTCAGGAGCATTTACTATGCGGAATCCCGCATGTTGAAAGAAGTGAGGACGGAAGTGAAAGCGAGCCCACTGCGTGGCTTCATCGCCGGTGCTCACAAAAGAGCTACCAAGGATCATTTGATGTTGTCCGTCATAGCATGGAGTACTGAAGTCATCGTAATAACGATGAATTCTGGCACCATCGAGGGGATTGAAATGATCTTCGCACCATTGCCACACGTTACCGAATAAATCAAAGAAGGCCGATCCTTCAGTTGAGCTGAGGTTCACCGCGCATTCCGAGCCTTGCCTCAAATTTGCATTGAACGGTTCGGGCACCATAAGCTGTGTGTGATCGGCGTTGGTGAAATTGCAGGCTTGTCGTAGCGCCTGGTGTTCGGCCTCGGTCATCAGTCGATAATTCGTTTGGTCTTTGCTCGATTTCCACGAACAGTAAGCACGTGCCTCATGGAAATTCACTACCGCAGGCCAGTCCCATTGCATTTGGATATTTTCAAAACACGTGCGCAGTCTGTACTGATTGGTGCCAGCCGGACCATCTGGAACCCAAAATGACGGCCATTTGATGTTTCGGAAGGAGCGCCAGCGCCAGCCCGTTTCTGTCCAATAATCGGGGTCATGGTATCCACCATCCGACACGAACTGCCAGAACTCACCATTACTTATTAAATATTGCGATGCGGAAAAATCACCGACTCGAGCAGATCTTGATCCGTATTCGTTGTCCCATCCATAAGTCGGCCAGTCGTTTTGTTTGCCATAGGTAACATTGGCTGCCTCAACTTGAGCGAGCGAATTACTCGGATAGTCCTCGTTCATCACAGGAGGGAAGCTGCCTTCATTTGAATTCATAGCGGCCAGCGCCGGCCATTGTGATGGTCTAGAAACGAGATGTACGGGTAATTCCCGAATTAGAACCGAAGAAGTCTCGAGGTGAATTCGCTCATGCTCGAATCCCATAAACAAGGCCCAGAGCGGATGGTCTTGCAGTATGGGTGCATGATTATCACTTAGCTCAGGATGCGATTCGATCACGGAGACAACGGTCGAATAAACTTGCCTTCTGTATTTCAGGGCCTCATCCACGCAAGGCCATTCGATGACATTTTTCGACATATCATCCCAGCTCATTTCGTCGACGCCAGTCTCGAAGAGACTTTCAAAGAAAGTATTAACAGGACAGGATCGCAACCCTGCTAAACGTAACTTGTTGGTGTACAACACCGCGGGATGCACGAAATAAAAGATAAGCGGGTGCCGGAGCCCATGGTAGGGCGGACGATAAAAGGGCTCGTCACCGATAAGCGAGGAAAACAACAGTTCGGTCAGAGTCCAGGTATTGTTGAAATAATCCAGCACTTCCTGACGAGTACAGGTGGATAAATTCGGAATTGAGAGCGAATGGACCTTCCGGTCCTCCCGGCAATACCCCGGACAATCTGCCGGTGCAAGCCCTGTCCACCAGTCGGCACTGCGTGGCTGACCCAGGTGCACCCTGGTATGACCAAGGTTGCGCCGCCACTCCTCACTTGCACCATCAGTGATTGATATGCCGGCGATTACGCCGAGATTCGGATTCCGAGAAACCATGATCTTATTCCTTACAATGCAACCGATAATGCACCGAGCGAAATATTAACATAGGCCTCTGTAGGGTGCTCTTAAGGGAACCCCGCGGTCGCATTATTCAGACACACTGGCATGGGCGCGCCCTCAATCAGCACTGTACACGAAGTGTTGGAAGACTGCTTACGGCGGCAGAAAATGTCTCCAAAATACCCCACCGTCAGGGCAACCGATTAGCGGTGCAATCCGCCTACAACCAATTCGATCGTTAATGCCCGCTCGCTTTTGTCCGGCTCAGATAGAACGATGGCGCCCGTGCGTTTCTACACCCTTGGAAATTGTTCGGTTTAACTATGGTGTGCAGTATCCCTGAATCATTTATGTTAAATCACTTGAACTGAAATTTATTTGCTCCGCAAAAGATGCCTCAAACTTCCGAGCTCGGCGCGCTTCATTGGTTTGCAGGTAACTGACGAGATCGGCACTATGTCACGCCAGCTCCAGGGATACACGGTAATCTCAACCGGGTATCCGTTTTCTGTCCACCGAAGGTGTACAAAGCTGCCTTTCAAATTCTCTACCATTTCCACATCTATGTTCTCATAGCCCCAGGCGGTGAGATGAGAGATCAGTATCTCGTGCTCGTCGCTATACGCGTGGAGATCAACATCCGATGATTCTCGAATTTCACCGGTGAGAGTGCTTCCAATTAGATATGGATCGTTATCTTCGATGGCGGTCATCACCTGTTCCGCTATCTCTCTCATCTCTCTTACTCGTCGGGAGACTTCATCATCGCCCAATCTACTTCGTGTGAGTCTCAGAATGCATTCTCTAATATCGCGGTTGGAAGGAAGCCTGGACTGTCCCGCCATTCCTAACATAAGAAGAGCTCGTTCTTTTGCCTGCAAGTATTCTGTTTCTGTGCCATCTACCATGAAGCGGGCCGCTTCTTCCGCGATTCG
Source organism: Candidatus Obscuribacterales bacterium (assembly GCA_021732565.1). Lineage (GTDB taxonomy): Bacteria > Cyanobacteriota > Vampirovibrionia > Obscuribacterales > Obscuribacteraceae > JAKFUT01. The sequence continues at coordinate 29,470 of JAKFUT010000270.1, read as the reverse complement.
TCGCTGAGCGTGCTTAGCCATTTTCAATCAAGCCGGTAGCTTGTTTTTGGGATCTTCAAACTGTGTGGCAATCTTTGCAAGATTACCAAATAACTATCTATCAGTGTAACACCTGAGGAGTAGTGGCTGCCTGAAAATCAAGGACCTTTGCATCTTGGGGCATGAATCAAATGCAGCTGGCGTTCCCGGGGCAGATCTCAACATACGCAAACAGCTCCAGCTAACGGCGAAGTCCGACATTCCGGGAATCGGTGGCGGAAAGGTCAAAGCACAACTGGCAAGCATTTTGAAATCAAACTGCTTGGCTGCTCACCAGCTTGAAGCACTATAACTTGACCGTCAGTTTGACGATGGGAAATGTGTATTGTTTGCGAAATTTCAGCGAGTTTCCAAAGACATTGTTGCCAAAAATATTTACAGGGCAAGGAATATCCGAGCTTGCGGAAGTGACTACCTTCACGAATGGACTGACACCGGCTGGAGGTGCTCCGGAAAAATCAGTGTAGGTGAGGCTGTCGATGGCAAGATTTTTGAAGAAGGGATTACCTGTATTTTTATAGGTGCTTAAAATGCGTTGGGCTCTCTCTATCGCTTCGGCCACAGTGGCTCCCTGTGCGGCAGATCGTGCGGCGTCACGGCAGGCGCGATCATTGGTGGTGTATCCGATCATCGCCATACTTATATTCAATCCGAAAGCCACCACAGCAATCATGACCAGGACCGCGATGCCCAGCTCTACCGCACTACTACCTCTTGCACTTCTGACAGAACTCGCCATGGAGTTTCTCTTCCTATAGTGGCTGCATTGACTAATCATAGACCTGTCCTCAATTGCAAGATTACTACTCATCGGTTAAGCCCCTGGGGATTTTCAAACATCTCGCGGGCCGTATACTCCAGGCTCATGGGAGTGGAGAGCCCGGGTATAGATCCAAATATTGCCTGGTTGCCACGAATAAGAGGATCAATTTGCCCCCTTGCTGTTGTCTCGAGTTGATAAATGAATTTAGATGAATCAACGGTAGCAAGGGGAACGGTAGACCTGGTAATGGTTCCACTGGAGATCTCTGTAATGACAATGCGGGATTCCACTGATGAAGCTGTGATACCGGGAAATGCCGACAGTCGATTTGTCAGCGTATCTTGGGCCGCCTGAGTTGCGGAGGGACCATCTGCTGATGAGGTCGCAAAGGTTAGCGACTTTGACGCCACATGAACTGCGTCTCTAACTACTGAATCCATAAGGGCGCCACGAAGAGTAATAGATGCCAGTCCTAACATCGGTATGAAGAGCACTATGAATAAGAGCCACAACATCACAGGCAATTCGACAAGCGTGCTGCCCCGGCTATCACGCCTGGCTTTGGTCATCTTCGCTGTCACCGGGTGTATTTCTCCAATCATTTCTCTCACTCTCTCCTTGTCGTCACTCAGTCGTCATAGCGCTTGTTAAGCGGGATTCAAAACCATTTACTCAACAAGCTGAGTGAGCTGCCTTGCTATCGCGGTGAATGCAGCGTTTAACTGTGATGGATCTGTTACCTGGAAAAACTTGCTGTCGTTTCCGGCAATAAATGCCATGCCAGTCGGTACTTTGTCGCCAAGAACCCTTTGCTGTTCGGGAATCAATGAAGGATCAAGAGCCATTCCGACCGTATAAATCGCAATGGATTTGTCGTGAGCCAATTGTGCTGCAAGACGACAGTTGGTTTCAGGATCGCCACTTAGAGGACCTCCCGACGTGGGTGAACCATCTGTGAAAACAATGATTGCTTTGCGAGCGTTTGGTCTACTACCTGTGGTGAACATTCGGATTGCCCGCTCCACAGAGCCACCGATATTGGTACCACCTTCAGGAACTACAGTGCCGACCGCCGCGGTACAGGTATCAAAATTGGTGGTGTCGGGATCCGACACCAGGCTTATTCCTGGTAGAGCAAAATTGCCGATTCCTCCCGGCGGGTAGCTGGAATCGACGTTAGACTCAGGGAAAGATGTTGAACTTGTTTCCCCGACTTGAGCTTGAAAGGCAACAAAGCCGAAGTGAGCGCGAGTATTTCGGTTCATCAATTTGTAGAAGTTCTTAGCTGCTTGCTCAGCTTCTGCAAATGGATGAGTATGTTTGCGGGCTAGTTCAAAATATTTTGCCTGATATCCTGGCTTGGGACCTACGCCTCCACTGAGAGAAACGTTTGCCTGGCTGGCGTTGAATGCTGCTGCGCTTTCCAGATTTCCTCGGGATGCTTCAACCAGTGTTGCCACATCCGGAAAATCGAAACCGCCTTCACTAAGTCCGGCGAAAACCGGCTTTTCGTCGATATTCACTACCGCGTCGGTTACGCCTGTATTAGATGCCACTCCAGGAGGGAAATTGCCGGGTGGTGAGCCGGAATCTGTAGCTCCGCGTAAGGCGGCATTAACGAACAAGTGTTGAGGGCGTATGGCCTCAGAGGTGTTCTTTCTCACAGAAACCGTTTGATATTGGATCTTGCCGGCTACAGGATCCCACGTTCGACGAACTTCTGTAACGAATGTCTCGAATTCCATCGAGCCGGAGCAATCGAAGCAGAGCGCAACGTCTAATTCACCCAAACCGCCAGACGCCTGTGTATGCAAAGGCAACACCGCCACAGTGCTTCCAATAAAACTGGCGAACAACGGAGTGTATCCGTATTTTGCAGTTATCTCCATTACCTTGCCCTTCGGGTCTCCGAAGGCTACTGCAGTTTTGGTAGTGGGATCAATGAACTGAAATTGCAGCAGCGTCTGCCCTGCTGTAGGAATGCCGTCTCCTTCAGTGGCGCCGTTGAGAGAGATTCCATAAACTTCATTTTGAGCGAATATCGACTTTGCCTGGGCAATGGCGTCACTATGCCACGCGGAAGGATCGTCCTGAGGAAAGCTGGCGAGGGCCGCCGCACCGGCTAGTGCTGCGGATTCCGTTGCCGTTCGCAATTGATCTCGTGCACTGGCAGAACGTGCAACTTCGAATGAGAAAATACCAATGACTCCAATGATCAGTAGAGTTATCAGAATTGCTGGAACGGTCAACGATTGACCTCGTTGATTGCGTAACCGTCGCTGCGGAGAATTCTGAAGTTTCATATGTGCTATCCCTTGAAGGTCATGTAGTCTTGTCAGGTTTACCGAAGTGAGGCTTGGCTCGGCTGATCGTTAGCTCCTGCGGGTTTGGGTTGAGACGCTCTTTCCCTGCTCTGCCTGCAACTTGGATTGTTCAAGTACCCGTAGCGCTTCAGCCAGTTCTTTCTTGCCAGCGGGATCACTTACTTGCTTCAATCCGGAATGACACACCTTCGCAGCCGTATTTGCATCACCGCTGAGTAGATAGCAATAGGCGAGGCCGCTCACGGCTTTGGCATTGGCCTGGTTTGCACCCAGTACCTCCTGATAAGTACGCATCGCATCAGTATACTTGCCAGCGTACCTTTGAGCATCAGCTAAAAGTACAAAGTCTTCAGGCGTACGCTTGCCGTACTGCATAACGATTCTCATTTGCTCTTCTGCGCGTACCGCCAGTCCTGTTTTCATGAAAGCCTCAGCGATGTTTCTGCGAGCATCCATGTCGGCGGGCTGTTTTCTGATTTCAGCAGTGAGCCGTTGGATTGCAGCTTGAGGAGCTTCTGCTGCCATGCAGGAAGGAGCCATCATCATCACGCTGAGCATAACGAAAGCGATTCTAGTCAACATCTATTTATCTCCTCACATTGCTCGCTAGATGGAAAAATTCTGCAAGCGCTACATCCGTATTGAGAGAAACGGATGAGCTCGGACAATTAGTCGGAGAATTGAATGAGATATTGATTAAAATAGCGCTTGGCAAGGCGCTGTTTCGGGTCGGCTGCCAAGGGTTCTCGGGTACAGACTTTTTCCAAATGCATCATGGAATACTGTGGAAAACATGTAATTAGGCAGCCCGATTCCCGAGTTTGTACGTATAATCCCCACTGCTATCGAGCCCTGTTGACAAGTCTTCGAGGTTTGCATCTTATATAGATGGGTTCCGGCGGAAAGCGATGGTCAGTTTTATTGTGAAATATTTGATGCCTTTGCCCGTGGTGCCAACGGCATTACAGTGATTAACCTCTCTATTTGTTCAATACCATGGGTTTCAGAACTATGCAGGCGAAGATAATGCCCGCAAACGCTACAACGTCCATTTTGGGCGGGATCAGTTGAGATGTCAAGATCCCGACGGCAAAGACCGCCACGAAGAGCCAGTAAAACGTTGAATCCAAACCCCGAATCCAGGGTCCGATTTTGTCATTCATTCGGTGATTGCCTCTTTGCCAACACTTAAAAACGCCATTCGTATAATCACCATGCTTGGTGCGTGCCACTGAGTTTAGTGAACCAAGAATTTGTGACAAAATTCGGTCAAACTTTTGGCAAATTTCCGACAAAGCCGTTATTACTGTGGGAATCACGTAGCTGAAAAGCCTCATGAGACAAGCTTAAGCTGAAACCGGGAATTACGAAGCTCTATATGAGTCATCGATCACATTCTCGGCTGATGTCAGGATGCTAGCACCGTATATGGTGCCAGTACCGGGGGCGGTCGCCGGGCTCTTCGTAGCACACTGGTTACGCCGCAGGGAGCGCTTAATTGAGAATCAGAATAGGCGCTCAAACTGTTTACCGTTTTGCCAGTGCGATGCGCTTCTTCATTACATCTTGCCGAAGTGCCAACTCATCATGATATCGCTGATTCGACCGGCGAATTTCCGGCGGAACAGATTTACTGAGATTCACAAGGTCAATAACTGCTATATATCTGTCAATCAACTCAAGTACGCCCACACTGGTTGGTTTATCAGTTTCGGCATCGCGCATCGCTGATACGATCTTTCCGACCGATTCGTTGGCATCCTGATGCCTATTCATTTCGGAGTAATTCAACGCCAGCAAAACATGGGCATGGGCTCTCTTGAGACCAGTGGATGCTCTTGGTAGATGAGCATCTTGCAGTGTTACTGTTTGTTTTAAATTGAGCTCTGCGATCCTGTGCCATTCTGCTTTACTCTCAGGATTTTGCTCGGCCTTGGCTGCGTTCACAGCCGCTTGCCCAAGATTATGCGAATAGGCCAGACGCTCACGTAGACCGATGGGGTGATTTCTACTGTCCTGTGTATTGAGCGTACGCAAAGTGACCCATCCCAGAAGTATCCGGTAAGCCTTCGGGAAATCTCTGTCGGCAAAGGCTTCTTCAAATTGTGTGGAAAAGTGCCGCACCATTCGATCAGATAGTGTCGGTCCGTTCGCGGTACCCGCCAAAGTGACATCACTGCTGCCGGGGCAGATCTCGCTGGCTGCTTCGTATGTTTCTTCAGTTCTCACATCAGGCAGGTAACGGTTGGCGCTGTCTGTGCTCCTGTTGTCCACGGAAGGGCCTTCCGACTGCCAGAGGTCTTCAATTATCAGTGGATCAATTTCTCTCTGTTCAGCCACTCTGTCGGTGTCGTGAAAAGTTCCATTCTCATAAGTCATTGCTGTGTCCTTCGTTGTGCAGGTGTGGATGGTTGAAGGATAGCCTTGCGAGTCCGTCCGAATTCTGATCAATTGTAATAGCTCCTACGGAGCGGTGCGCTCGCCTTGTCCGCGAGCCGCTCGTTTCGCGCCAGGCGGCCTCAAGCTCGCTTTTAACTGAAAGGGACGATGCTATTGGTCGATTCTCTCTCTTACCAGTTTTACTGCCTGAACGATGGCATGAAGTTTTTGTTCGGCAATCTCGGGTGTTGAAACTGGATTGTCTGCGAAGGTGGCGAACCCGCAATCTGGATTTAGCAGTACTCGCTCAAATCCGATCAGACTTATGGCCTGCTCAATGCGGGCTGCTATACCATTGACTGATTCTACAGTCGGGTTCTTGGGATTAACAACGCCAACTCCGATCCGCACGGTCTTTGGGAGACGATTGATTACTTCCAACTCTCCGGCGCGGGGAGTGCAAAACTCTAGAAACAGAGTACCTACATTTTCGAGCTGCCCGAAAAGAGGTAGCAAAGGTTCGTAGCTTCCCGTTAAGGCCACACTTTCGTCCGGTGTCCAATTGCCGCGGCAAACATGAATAGCTAGACGCTCGGCTGGTAAACCTGCTGTGACGGCGTTGATTAAGTAGCTGGCAAAAGACAGTTCTTCGTCAATGGAACTGCGTTCACTGAGCGCGCCGCACATGAAACTGCGAGCAGTCTTCGGACCGCTCATCACTATTTCAGTCAATACAGGCTCATCGAGCTGAACGATACTAACACCTGCGGCAAGCAAGAAATGGATTTCTTCTCGCAACACCCTCACTATATCCTCCGACAGATCTTCCCTGGAAGCGTAGGCCTTATCTGCAATACATTCCATCCACATCGTGCGAGTCAGCAGGTAGGGTCCGGGCAGGGAGATCTTGATCGGTTTGTCGGTTAGTCGAGAAAGAAAGGAAAATTCGTGCAACGCTAAAGGACGGCTTCGTCCTATTTTACCGAAAACCGCGGGGTGGCGAATTTTGTCAGCGGGTACATCCAGCGAGTCCATTTCCTGCTTGAACTTTTCTGGATCATCAACTAGAGGTAATAAATCCGTTAGAGGGATGAGGAGACAATTGTCCAATCTATTGCCCACAAAACTTGAATAATTGTCTCTTCGTTGTTCTCCGTCGGTGATTACATCCACGCCGCTTCGTATTTGCGAATCAACGCACAGTCGAACAGCATCATCTGCATTTCGCTGGAACTCTTCTTCTGGCATTTTACCGGTTAGTCGATCGTGAAGCGAACGCGTTAGCCAGGAGGGGCGTGGCCAGCTGCCAATTCCCATGACGGACAACGGATGAATTATTTGAGCAGGCGACGGCGCTGGCAAAGTTGCTGGAATGATGACCGAAACTGTCCTTATACTTTCGACAATATTATTGGAGGCGATGGTCTGCTGCAATGGAAGAGCAGTCGAAGATTCTGAGGAGAGCAAAAGAGCGTTGTGCGATGATGAATAGTTAGTGGATGACGAGTACTTTCCGAATGTGTTGGGATCAAGTAATCCCTTACATACAAGAAAGCTCCTGGTGCTTCCCTCTCTGGTCCAGGAAACGAGCGAGTTGTTCGTCAAACGGCACCATGCCGGTAAATCCTCGTCAACTGAGGATTCTGTTGAAACAATCTCCAGGAGTTGCCCCTCAGAAAGCGGATCCATGTGCTGGCGGATCAGCAACAGGAGTCCGCTGCCACAATCGAGACTGCCACCGTTGAAGGTGACATCGGGCTTGTGACTGTGTTTTTCAACCCTATTCATCGCTCAGTCTCTAAGGCCGTTTGTTGTGTTTCATTGTAGGGCACCAGGGGCAGTGCCACCGCGAAAGAAGGTGCGTGACAACGCACCGCCGCCGTTATCTCAGCATTATCTGACCAAATGGTGAGCTTCAAACTGTTCAAGCTTTGGCATACTTGCCGACGTCGGTTATGGTATCTTCTTGAGAAAGAATATCACTGGCGATGTGGTCAAGCATAAAACATCCCACCGGCGGTATCTTCTTTCGACCTTGTCGATATCATCCGCGGGACGTCACTTGAGCATGAGCGACGGATAGGAGGACCTTTGGCCCCAGGTACTAATATGTTATCGAGGGAGAGCCGCCGCCTGATGAGAGGAATTCGACTAATTTTGCGCCACCGACCATGATGGCGCCCGATACGAGGCGATGCTCGTCTAAACCGCGCTTCTTAAAGCAGGGCGAGCAGACATAGATTTTCCCACCCGCCGATGAAAACGAGTCTATCAGTTGAGCCAGCGGTGCGAACCCTTCCTCGTGAACGTCGCTAACCGCACCGACAATTGCAAGACGAACACCTTCGGTAGACAGAAAAACCACCGTTTCTTTATTCGATGCTACGGCAGCATTTGCCACTACAAACGCTACTGTTGCCTTATCGGTATTGTCTTTTCCGCACGTGAGGCTAACACAAAATTTCTTGTCCATTATTTATCCTTTCTTTCTCTTGATCCAGTATTGCGGATGTGCGGCTTGAATTAGTTCATTACCTGTCATTCCACACCACGCGGGAAGGTCTTCTTTTGCTCCGGCATCCGTGGCCGTGAGGCACAGCACTTCTTCCGCCTCTAATTCTTGCATCTTCCGCGCCAGCAGCATCACGAGTTCGCCGCAGCCCATATCGCCTGCGTTCCATTCTGAAGCAACTTTCACTTGATTCGAGTCCATTCTATAGCTTTTGAAACGAGACAGATTATACGCCAATCAGTATTCAGGAACTCAAACCATTGGAAACTCGAATTGCGCCGTGAGTACTAATTGCTCGCCTCCTGCAATGATGGTTGGGGACTAGCCACTGCGGACTGCAACCTGGCCCCTGATGACGCGATGGCGCGTCGTGAGTGTGGCGTGTTCCATCGCTGCCCGGTGTCTGCGGGGATCCCGGGTAACTCATCCCTCCGTTTGAAGCGCTCAAAGGGAACAACTCGGGAGATGATGTACTGGTCTGGCTGAGCGAGCCTTTGGTCCTTTTGCGCTCGGTTCAGGAGGTTGACCGGTTTGATTCCCGGTAATATTTCGCAATTGCTTGCTGCAAGCACGTTTCGGTTCGATTCTGGCATGGAGCTGAAACTAATCCGGGACAAAAAATCAATCCGCCCCGGCAAATTTAGTTGTAATTATGACGGAGTAGGTTATGCTAAATTCATTCTGGTAGCATGGCAAATGGACGGCTGGCAACCTTTACCTCATCGCGCGCTAATAGCGGGCGATAAAAATGCCACACGCATGATGAGGTTGGGTAAAGTACTTGAAGCGGCTTCAACCATGGATTCCATGTCAACAAAGAAAATCGCTCGTAAAAGTCGAATGTTCATTCCGCCCATGAGTCGACACTCGACCTCTACGGCGGCAACTGTTGTTTGTATTTGTTGGTTGCTGTCCGGATGTACCGCCAGCGTTCTAGATTCCCAGAAACAGCAGGCCACAACCCTTGCCAAACAAGCAAAGTACAACGAAGCCACCGCCCTGTTAGACAAAGTCGTTAAGGACAATCCCAAAGATTCTGAAGCCTACAGCATTCGTGCCGGCGCCTACGCGCGGGCTGGTCAGTTCGAAAAATCTATCGCCGATTCCAATCAGGCCATTGCGCTCAATCCGAACGCGGATGTTAACTTCTACAATCGTGCAGTTGCCTACTTCGGTTTGGGACAATTTGTAAAATCGATTGAAGATTCCAGCAAGGCTATTAGTTTGAATCCAAAAAATGCCATGGCTTTTAGAAATCGTGGAGCTGCGTATTCACAGACCGGTCAGTATACAAAGGGCGTGGATGATTGCACTCAGGCCATAGCGCTCAATCCGAGTTACTCCGAAGCGTTTTTCAATCGAGCTCTTGCCTTTGGGGGGCTAGGTCAATACAAGGACGAAGTGGACGACTATAGCCGTGCGGTAGCTCTTGATCCGAAGTATGGAATGGCCTATAACAACCGCGGCTCAGCTTTCCTTAAACACGGAGATGTACAAAAGGCAATGGCGGACTGGTCTAAAGCTATTGAAGTTGATTCGCACCATATGTGGAGGAGTTACGCGAATCGCGCCTCAGCCTATGCCAACCTCGGCCAATTTCAGAAAGCAGTGAACGACTTTACCAGCGAAATTGCCATTAACCCGAATGCCGATGCCTACTATTATCGTGGTGTCGCTTTCTCTGCCCTCGGCCAATATCAGAAGACGATAGACGATTGTACAAAATCGATCTCGATCAATCCGAAGTCGGCCAGGAGTTATAGTACTCGGGCATTTGCATATCTTAAGTCAGCCAAGTATCAAAACGCGGTGAATGATTGTAGTAAAGCCATTAGTCTAGACCCGTCTTATGCCAAGGCCTATGCCAATCGAGCAGACGCTTATCAGATGCTCGGCAAAGTCGCGCTGGCCCGAAAAGATAGAATCAAGAAGACGTTCCTATTGTTTACCACTCAAGCTCGCTCTATGTAGTGGAAAAACTGCTGTTCTATATGCCAATGACCAGACATGGCACCTCTCTTTCGAGATGTTGCCACTAATCAGTTGATGGAAAAAGTCTTGAACGAACGAATGGTCAATGAGCAAGTTGTCAATCTAGAATCAGCTCCGGGTCGTCACGAGTTTTCCCGGGCCGATTCTCGTAACAGGGGTTCGTTAGCTGCTGCGTTATGGGCCGACACGATATCAAGAGAACCGCTTAAAAAAGATACCATTCCCGATGCCAAGTGTGCGCCGGCTTTCCCGTTGGCTTCGGACTGCTGGCAATTGCTGCACAGGGCCCCCCTGGGAGCTGCTCCTCTAAATCATTCACGTACATCTTCGCTATTACCTGTGTGGAGGAAAGGGGGTACAGGCATTCCGCCTCAAGATGCATCCGCTTCCGTGTGCTCATTGGCAGGCCAGGCGCAACGTGAAACTCTATCGGGATGGTTATAGTGCAAACCATGTATGAGTTTGAGTTCCGGGGGCAACACGTAAAGATTCTCCCGTTACATCCTAAAGTACCGGGGCGACGAAGGTTTGCCGGATTGATTAAGGGTTAAGGCGAACTTATGGAACAAACCTGATGACCGGAAGATTACGCTCGGTCTGCTAAAGCTGTCGGATATATTATGCAACTGCGCACGATGTGCTCTTTTTAATTCACGAGCTGTTGATTTAACGTGCGATATATACCTACATCGATGCCCGAAAAGCCCAATTTTCGCACCCGGTATATACACTACTTATACGCAAGCAATGTATTTAGTCATCTTGCGGAGTCGCTTAGAACTGACTTATCATAGCCCTACAGAAATCAACAAGACGCATGACAGCTTTTGTCGCACCGCGATTGGCATTCGCCTCGGTATCGCACCTGGTGCCCACAACTGCAGTCAAAAAGCTCCCATTAGCACCGGCATGCGGTGGATAGAGGGACGTTGTTTTCTGACACGTGAAAACAATACAACACGGCAGGAACCGCAGCTTCCGTAAATGGAGCGGCTGGTTTGCGTCCGCGAATTCCCTAAAAGAGGTCGCATCATGAAAACAGCAACTGAGCTACAACAATTGGCCGACATTTGCGAAGAAAGAGGTGATTACGCTAAAGCTGCACGCTTGCACGGAAAGGCCCTCATAGCGGCTGAACGTACATATGAAGCAGATAGTTCCGAACTAGTCTCTTTTCTTTACAACAGCGGAATGATCTCACTAGCACTTGACGACAGCGAAAAAGCGAGCATACTTTTTGCAAGATTGCTGCAGTTGCTTGAAAGTGTTGGCGGATCTTCTAATGACATCGAAGAAGTTCATCAACTGATCTTTGCACTTGAAAAAAATACACTCGCTGCAAACGCGTAGACTGTTTCTGCACGCAAAGAGCCAGCAAACCGCTGTCCCCAGCAGCGGGAGAGGCTTGACAAGAGTTGTGGTTTTTCAATTTGCTGACGCGATCATGATCATCTTTGCATGGACGAACATCACAAATTTGGCTAGACTGTCTCGGTTTCTTGTAAACCAAGTGCGGAGTAGCAGACGTGGAGTTTCGTTTCAAGGCATTCAAACCACCGCATTCAGCTAGTGTTTTGCGCAGGAAGTATTGTACGTATATTTTTCTGGCAACAGTCTGCGTCACATCGTGGTGCGTTTCGATGTCCGCGCAGTGCGAAGCTGATGATGAGAAGCCCGCTCCCGTAGTGGCAAGAGTTCAGGTGCAAGCGAGTCCTGAGGTTGTCTTCGAGGCCATTCATCGCCTGCGTGGAGATGAACCTACTGGCGTAAGAATTTTGTCTCATAATCCACATGAAGCAACAATTGAAGAAATCTTTGACGGACTGCCCATAGTTGGACAAGCCACCTGTGTATATAAGGAACAATATTCGCCACCTAACAGAATAGATTTCCACATGATTGAATCTGACAAGTTGAAGGCTTTCGACGGGTGGTGGAAGATAACCCGGATAAGTCCGGGAGTTTCCGAAGTTGAACTTGCCACCGGGGTTGATACCGGACTGCGAATTCCATTCGCCAGGCAAATTACAAATGCCGCCACACTTCACAACCTTCACGAACAGTTGGCCGACATGAAGAAGTCTGCTGAGACATTGCAGCAAGCGTCGTTGAAAACGAGCATGTAACTTCGTTAAGAGCTTGTGCCTTATCCATCAAGCATAACCTTGTTCGTCCCGGAGTGGATCGTCCACTGTCAAACCTTAGTTGGTAAGAGAGTTTCCGGCGTTCGCTTTTGTTGAAGCTGAGCATCAAGCATCCGTTGCCATAGAATTGCGGTTTCTTAGAGGTGGCTTTGACCACAGATTCATCGCTATACGGATAATTCTGGAGTCAAGATCCAGCAACACACTCAGTTCTCATTGATCGACCCGGACGCATGGCGGCGCACGAACTCAACCTGCTCTTGGAACGGTTTGCTGGCTTCGAATCGGAGGCTCCCATGCAAAGCGATAACTGAGAGGTCAAGTTATCTTCTGTTTGAAGAAAGCCACGGCATTGGCAACTCCATCTTCTTTTCTTAGATGGGCTCCAAGAGAAACAGCACTGTCAATTACATCCCTCTTCTCTACCGCAGAGCGGAGCGCCTGTGCAAGATTCTCCACATTGAAATCTCTCGACGACAAGGGTAGAGGAACAGTAGACACATTTAACGAATACAATTTTCGGGCCCAGAAAAACTGATCAGCAAAAAATGGAGCTGGTACTGTAGTAGCGCCGGCCCTCATTACGGCGGAAGTGGTCTCAACGTCGCAATTGTGCACGATGGTGAAGCAGTATTTGAGCAGCCAATCGCGGCTAACTGATGGTGAAAACATCAACCGTTCGCTTTCCAAATTATGGTTGGGGTGATCGCTAATAAAGATTCCTTTCATGTCTATCAGTTCCAGTGTTCGTTGTGCAATCCGCACGATCCGCTCTTGTTCGCGGGGACCAATGGTGCCAAAACGAAAAACTACCGGTCGTACTTTCTCTTGCACGAACTCAAGAAGCGCTGCGTCGGGATGCCAATCACGACCAACGTCGAGCGGCCAAAATCCCGTAATCTGATGACGCAGAGGCCAGTCTGCCGGGCGTTTTATTACCTGCGAGCTGAATCCATAAACAAACGGAATGCCTGCTGATTCCATCTTTCCTGTGGGCTCATCAACCAGGCCTAAGGTGGGTAAACTGAGATACTCCTTACGCCAGTTGTTTATGTTTTCACGCATGAACTGCCAGAACACTTGTCGTGAAAGCGAGTAACTCATCTGGTTTCCAAATGAGCCAACGGAGACAGGAGACTGAATCATCGGAAATGGAAACTCACCCGTGGGGTTGAGCGGAATCAGTGAACAAGGAAAAAACGGTATCTTTAATGCTGCCGCGATGTCGTAGCCGTAATAAGCCAGAGGGGATCCGAGTATGGCTGAAGCTGATCTGCATGCTGGCAGGCTGTCAACCAGACACTTGCTTAAGAATGGAAAGAACAGTTTGGAGAATCTAGAGACAAGTTCTATCGGTGACGAGGGGCTTCGCAGAAATTCTTCGCCTGAATCGCTTGCCAACAGTTCTTCCGGGTTACCCGGCAGTTCGACAAAACTCATCCCTCGCGCTGTGATGAGTGGCGCAAAATTACTATTGCTGGCTATTGTTACTTCGTAGCCGGCGCTCTTTAAACCGGAACCCAGAGCAATAAATGGATGAACATCGCCCGTGGTGCCAGGACTAAGAATCGAGATTCGCAAGGGTACCAACCACTGTGAAAGGGATGCAATGAGCGACAGTAAGACCTGATTAATTCTAACGCCTCGCGACCAAAGCGTCATAGAGGCTCCGGGCAGTATACGCGGTTCGACATGGTTATGAGGTTCCCCGACACCGGAGTCGCAAGTGCCGCTTTCGGCACCCCGCAACTCTGGCACTGTTGAGAATATCGGGCAAATGCGCTACCATACATCAGTATGTCGGATGGTGAAGGTAAGTCAAAGGTTACGATCCACCTGGCAGTGCGTGACTTCGCACTGCCGGTTCCACGTATCGGCAGCATCGAAGTTAATTCGGGATACAACCTCCTTGCCGGCGGCCAGGAAATTCACACGCGAATCCAAAAGGAGCGTAAGGCTGCTTGTTCCGTTTACAAGGCTGAGCAGAAGCTAACCTGTAAATTTCAACGTGAGGAGTTTGAGTTTGTTGTGGGTGGAAGACTAGACGGCATCTTTCATGAGTCTCCGGCGATCATCGAAGAGATAAAAAGTACTTTCAATACAACACAGTTGCGAGCGACACTGGAAACATACCCGGATCACCCGTATATTCTGCAAGTGCGGACATACGGCTATATTTATCGCGGTAATGTCGGAGTCAATCCGCGCCTTCGCTTGCATCTGGCATCCACTGCCTCACCAATTGATCGCTTTGATTTCGACGTTCAGTTAGATCTTGGTTCCTATGAACAGTGGCTTGAACGACGACTTGCAGAACTTGTTATCGAAACTCGTCGCCAACAGGAAAACATTCTTCGACGCAAGAGAACCGCTGCAAGTCTCAGCTTTCCTTTTGAGAATCCGCGTCAGGGACAGCGAGAAATGATCGAGTGGATTGATGGAAATGTCGACCTTGAAACTCAGCTACTAATTCAGGCCCCCACCGGGTTGGGCAAAACGGTGGGTGTGATGTATCCGACGTTGCGAGATAGTTTGCGCCGCGGGCAGAAACTTGTCTATGTCACACCAAAGAACAGTCAACACGCTGTGGCGGAAGATGCCGTTCAGCGAATGCGGGCCGGCGGCGACAGTATCAAATCGACAACTTTGAATGCCAAATCGAAATTGTGTTTTAAGCCGGAACCGATCTGCAACCCCGACTATTGTGAGTTCGCAAGAGACTACTACGCGAAAGTGCACAAGAATGATCTCATAGCAAAGCTTGATGCACAGGAACATCTTACTGCTGATGCTTTTATGCAAATGGGGCAGGAGTATGAGGTTTGCCCCTTTGAACTGTCTGTTGATTCATTGCAGAGTCGCGACGTTGTGGTTGGTGATTACAATTATGTATTTTCGCCGAGATCATTATTGGGAAGGTTGACGGCAGAAACAGCGGTTACAGGCCAGAAACCCAACTTGATAATCGACGAAGCTCACAACTTACCAGGGCGTGCCTGTGACTACTATTCCCCTGAGCTTAGCAGCGCATTGATCAAAGAGGCTGTCAAACAAGTGCGCACTTTATCACCCGGGTACGCGGTGGAAGGTGAGGCTGCGTTCAATCGTGCCATGCATACGCTGGAAACGACACGCATTCCCGGAGTGAGCGAGTCCGCGATAGCACCGGACCGTTTTGCTTTTCAACTGGTCGATCAATGTATGCGTGAGTTCCTGACGCGCTATATGAGTTCTGGTTTGGAAATTGCCAGAAAAGATGCAGTAATTGCGGCATGTCAGGGCTGGTCGCAGTTCACCGAAGGGCTTGCGAACGAGGGTGAACAATTCTTTGCGACCTTCCGAACAACGCCTCAGTCGGCAATATTTAAGATAACGTGTTGCGATGCTTCCGGACAGCTGGAAAAGGCATACGAAGAATTTTCTACCGTGGTGGCATTCTCAGCAACCATAAAGCCGTTTGACTACTACAGCCGGCTCTCCGGATTTAAGACAGACAGTTTGCAAGTAGCCGAGTTCCAATCGCCGTTTCCAGCCGAGAATCGGAAAGTGCTTGTGATTCCACAAGTCTCAACAAAGTATACCGATCGCAAGAACAATTATGCAAAAATCGCGCAAGCGATTGCAAGAATCACGGCTGTTCGTCCGGGAAATTACTTGATCTTTTTTCCGAGCTTTGAATTCTTAGAAGAAGTATTATCCGTTACTCGGGCCGATGGTTTCAATATTATGGCGCAGAAACCGGAGATGAAGGCAACTGAAGTGCATGAATGGCTAATGTCATTGCGTGAGCTAAATACTAAAACGCTTATCTTTGCTGTTCAGGGCGGGGCATTATCAGAGGGAGTCGATTACCCGGGCGATACGATAATTGGTGCCTTGATAGTCGGCCCGGCAATACCGCGCTACAACTTAGAGCGTGAGCTGATTCGTAAGTATTACGAAAAAGTCTATACGGCTGGTTTCGACTACGCCTATACCTACCCCGCGATGACACGTGTGGTGCAGGCAGCCGGTCGTGTAATTAGATCCGAAACTGATCGCGGGTTGATTGTCTTGCTAGACAAACGCTTTGTTGAAGACAATTACTCAAAAGCCATGCCACGCGAGTGGTTTGATAAATCGGTAGCTGAGCTGGTGTCGACCAGTATTTTGAAAGACGTAAGCGATTTCTGGAGAGCAAACGGCAGCTAGGCCCACGGGCTTCACCACCCTGTTAAACGGTTGTCAAATAATCAGTGCTGGCAACGGCCTCTTTAAGTCGGAACTTGGCGATCACGTGCCAGTTGAATTTGGATAGTTAATGATTTTTCGGACCAAATCCTTTAGTTTAAACGTCTGCAATTTTAGCAGCATTGATCACGTGAGCTTTCTGAGCGCTACCATGTGGAATCTATTCCTTTCTCGCCGGAGTCTTCAAACAAACGCGTACCATTTGCACTGATACCGGCAGTATTTAGGAGCTTTTTCGCAGGCATGACACAGAATAACGACGAACTCTTCAGGCACTTGATCCAAGGTGTGAAGGATTATGCGATTACTGCTCTGGATACCGACGGTAAGGTGATCACCTGGAACCATTGTGCCGAGCGTATCAAGGAGTACGCAGCCGATGAAATAATCGGCAAGCATTTTTCCGTATTCTTTAGAGAGGAAGAGCGGAAGGCTGATCACCCTGCTTCTGAGCTGAAGGAGGCATTGAAAAGTGGCTCTTATGAGGAACAAGGTTGGAGAGTCAGGAAGAGCGGTTCCGAGTTTTGGGCCAATGTTGTGATAAGCCCATTGTGGGATGAAAGTGGAAAGCACATCGGATTTGCCACGGTTACACGTGACTTAACTGACCGAAGGTCCGCTGAATCTGAAGAGAATCTTTCAGTTAGAGCTTTGCAAAGAAGCGAAGACACGTTCAACTCCATGGTGTCTTCAGTGCGAGATTACGCCATTTTTGTAATCAGCGGCAGTGGAAACATATTAACGTGGAACGATGGTGCTGAACGAATCAAGGGCTATACAGCCGATGAAGTAGTCGGTAGGCATTTTTCAATGTTCTACACGGAAGAGGCAAAGAGGCATTAAAAAACGGTTCGTATGAAGAAGAGGGCTGGCGTGTACGCAAGGATGGCTCCCAATTTTGGGCGGCGGTTACAATTACTAGCATTCGTGGAAGCCGCGACTTTCTGAAGGTCACTCGTGATTTGACAGACCGAAAACGAAACGAACTGGACCTTGAAGAAGCACGGGATCAAGCGATTGTTGCGAACCGATTGAAATCACAATTTGTTGCCAATGTCACGCACGAGGTGCGAACACCATTAAGCGGTGTGCTCAGCTTGGCGGAAATACTTGCCAGAGATCAAAAATTAGACGGTGAGGCTCACGAGACTGCGGTAAGAATCTTCGAGGCGTCCAAACGCTTGCTGGGGATCCTTAATGATCTTCTTGATTTCGCTAAGCTGGAAGCAGGGAAAGTCGGGTTAGAGAATATTCCGTACAGTCTAAATTCCATACTCGATGATGTTGTGGGATTGACACGGCCGTTGGCTGAATCGAAACACTTGAAACTTTCGGTGCAACTGGGCTCTTTACCTGTGGAGCCTCATGGTGACCCCCACAAGATAAGGCAAGTTCTATTGAATCTAGTTCACAATGCAATCAAGTTCACCCCTACCGGTGCCATAGAAATTGCGGTGGAGCAACGAGACCAGGAGTTATATTTTTCAGTTACCGATACTGGCATTGGTATTTCTGTCGAAAACCAAGAAAGTTTGTTTCAGCCCTTCTATCAGGGGCACAGTTCTACAGCGCGCGTGTTCGGAGGAACCGGACTGGGCCTGGCCATCGTCAATCAATATGTGCAAGTTATGGGCGGTAAGCTCGGCTTGTTTAGCGAAGTAAGTCGCGGGACTACTTTTTGGTTTACCTTGCCTCAGAATCAGGAGGCGAGTATGTCATGAACAAGGTCGATGTGAATATACTGCTCGTGGAGGATGAACCGACCCTTCAATACGTCTTTGAGAAACAGTTGAAGCTACTGGGATACAAATCTCCTGATGTGGCTCAAAATGGAATTGTTGCTATTAAGAAGGCCACACATAGACGGTTCCATTTGATTTTTATGGATGTAAGAATGCCGGAACTTGATGGCGTGTCAGCGACCAGACGAATACGACAGGCTGAGAAACATACAGGCGGACATACTATCATTATCGGGCTGACGGCCTTTGCCCATAGAGAGCGCTGCCTGGATGCAGGAATGGATGATTTTCTACAAAAACCTGTGTTGTTGTACCAATTAGAGGAAATCCTGACCAAATGGGTGTCCACCGACCAAATTGAGACAAGTTTGAACACTCTTGAGCTTGTATCGATTGAACCGAGTAAATTTACGCAAACCCATGAACGACTTAGAGAGATTCAACAACGCATTGAGGATCTCCGGAGGCGCAGCGGGCTCGACTAACGGAACTTGCCGGTTGTTTTGTCGTAGGTTAGCGAATCTTTGTGATGTTGCCACCAGTCTGTCCAAAACTTCAACGCTTTATCAATATCAAGGTTTCCTTCTGGCACGCCAAGGTTGTGCAACATGCCCAAATCTTCAGGGGTGCCCGGTGTGCTCAGACCGGTCAATTTCTTTAGATCACGGGTTGCCACTGTACAAAATGGCTCACGCTTGAGTGAGAGTATGTGGAGCAATGAAGGAAATGCTTCCTTCGAATGAGAGTTCGTTAGCGCCTCGGCGGCTCCCACATAGAGATCATAGTTATCTGTTTTAATGTTTCGTATTGCAGCAAGTTTTTCCAACACACTTGGATCTGTAGAATGATTCAGTGAATATGCAAGAGCAAGCAGAATGATGTCACGATCCGGGCTATATGATGAACTTTGCTGAAGGAAAAGTTGTTCAATCATCTGGTACTTGGCACCGGTTGCTTCCTGCAGACAACTAATGATCGAAGATCGCACGTAAAAGGAAGAACCGTGAAATCTATCAGGCTGCTTCCCTTGTTTTACTAATTCCGCGGATAAAACTTTCAGCGCGGACTGTGCTTGCTCATCGGTACCCATGCTGAATAAAGTCAATGAGGCCAGAGGTTTCTCCTTGTATTTTTCTGCTAATTGCAAAAATTGGTCAAGTAGTTCTGGAGCTTTCTTCCGAACAAGCTTGATTTGATCCGGCAATTCCATATTGAAAAATGTGGAGGGTTGCACTGAGCCGTCAGGAAAAATTCTTTTCAGAGCGTTTTCCATGAAAAACATTCTGAATGGATTAAGAAGTCTGTCCGACGACAGGATAGCCGGATCACCGCTTTGATCACCTCGCACTGATAACAGTTCCACCACTAGCATTCTCACTGATTGAGAATCGTCAAAAAGCGATTCATGCAATTGTTCAAGCGCCAATGCGTTCCTATATTGAGCGAGTTCTTTTAAGGCAAAAGCTCTATCGGTAGCATTGGGATCGTTGTGAGCAATAGTAATAAGAGGTTGCACGAATTTCTCGCAACGTATCCTTTCGGTAGCTGCAATCACCGACCAGACCGGTTTGTATGCGTAGCTTGCCAGTGCTTGTAAGGCCAGTTCCGTAGCAGCGGACTTGTCCTTTTCCATTAGTGGCGCGAGCTCCGAATTTACTGGAACCGGTTGATTCTCAGCTTTGAAGGGAGGTAGGTCTTCGTATAGTCGTTGATTGAACTTTGCCAGAGACATTCGACCATATCGCTTCACCACCGGCGCCTCCCATTCCGCGTAGATGAACGGAACGGGAAAGTGACTCATGGTGCCAGTACTGCCGGGGGATGCCGCTAGAATCTTCTCTACTTCGGGATTGGCACCCAACGCCATCAGGTTGCAAGTCGCGATAACTGCCATCGCTGTAAATAGATTTTTGTGCCGGTTCATTGGCTTACCTTCGTAATGAGTCTGGTTGATCGCGTTGGTGAAACGAGCGGTGAGCGCGGTGATAAATCCGCGATAGGGGTTTGCTAAGCTGGATATCAAATTACATCATCTAAACTTGTGGGAGGCAAATATTCCCGAGGGTTAGTTCTCTTCCACCAATTACCGCTGCTGTTCCTCTCGGGAATGGTGGTGAAATGGTAGTCAAAAGTGGTGGCTCGAATATAAAGTGGAGGCTTGTCGGGAAAAGGATTTGTTTCTAGAAGTCCAAGTACACTCTTTGATCCCTGGAGTAATCGTACTGCAAAGGCGAGCAACCAGTCATTCTCAGAAACTGAACCGAGAGCAGCAAACCACATTTGCCAATCGAGCCTGGGTTGATGTGGTGCCACTATGGGCGGTGCCTTAACGAGATCTCCCGGTTTATACTTGAATCGATATTCCTTCCAGATCTTTCCGTCGTCACTGCCCTCCACTATAATTTCAGGACGAGAAGTCGTCATTACTGCAAACAGTCCGTAGCTGTTAACAAGATGGAGCGGCGCTTCCAGTCGAATAATCTCGATGCACGATTCAGGCAGTACAGGTCGCAAGGCAAGAAATTCGACCAACGCTAGGGAACCCAGCAGCGCGAACGCCGGAATCGTTAGAATGATACTTCGAATGCCGTTGCGAATTAATATCCTCTTTCGTGGTGCACTGGCGCGAGACGACGTGATTGCTCTTGCATGCCGAAACGAACGAGGAAGCAGCGATTGCAAAAAACGATCATCCAAGAGTGTTATACATATAGCGATGGTCAACCAATTGAAGAATGCATAATTCCCACTGGCCATAATTAGCACTTGCAGGAGAATGAGAACGATGCTGGCGCTTAGCCGCAGTGGGCGAGGAGCAAAAATTAAAAGTGGAACGATGAGCTCGATGAACAGTACTGCGCCGGTTTCAATTTTGTGCCACCACATCGGCAGTTGGTGAAGATACCAGGCCAGAGGGTTTGGCAGTGGTTGCGTTTCATAGTGGTAGGCCATGGCAGTTAAGTCGCGCCAGGTGTGATCGCCGCTCAGAATCTTGACACAGCCAGACATGAACATCAGTCTAAACGCAAGAAACCGATTGAGCCAGAGCATCGAAATGGATGGTACAAACGAAATTCTGGCGGCCGCCGATAGCGGAAGAAATGATGCTGTGAAAATTGCTAGAAAACCGCTCTCCAGAAGAAGAGCATCCCACTGAAATCCCATAAAGACACTTCCCGTGGTTAGTACAGAGAGGTATAGAATCCAGAGAACGGCAAGTAGCAGCGAGCATTCATAACCACATGCAACAACTAATCCTGTTACCGCCCCCGCCACAGATACTATTTGCAAAAAGTTATCGCTGGTGCTTAACCAGAATACACTGGGAATCATCGACATTCCGGACAGTGGGTATCGCGTTGCAATGGTATTTATCAGATGCGACATCGGTGCTATTCCGTTGTTCCCAACCAGACCGGTTACCTGGACCCCGTAAGAAGCGAAGGCAAAGAAATAGACCAATCCCATCATTCGCAGAAAGATTTCTACGGTGATTCGATGTCGGTTATCTTGTGAGCGATGCTTGACCATTGCTTTACTCATGAATTTGAGTCTGTCTGCAGGAGCAACCTCAGGGACGCAACTCTGAGCCCAGCAACTGAAGAAATTTGCGCATCCATTCCGGGTGAGCAGGCCACGCCGGCGCAGTGACGAGGTTTCTATCTACGTGTGCGTTAGTAGACGCGTCATCAGGGGGAATCCAGGTTGCGCCGGCGAGTTGGATTTCCGGTTGCACTGCTGGATACGCTGTGCATGATAAGCCGTTCAATACTCCGGCCGCACTAAGAATTTGTGGACCGTGACAGATTGCTGCTACTGGCTTGTTCTCCGTAAAAAAATGTCGCACTAATTGCAGCACATGTTCGTTTAATCGAAGGTATTCCGGTGCTCTCCCTCCAGGAAGAATGAGAGCGTCATAGTCTTCCGGCTTGACTTTGGCGAATGAAAAGTTAATGGCAAACAAGTGTCCGGGTTTTTCTGTGTACGTTTGATCTCCCTCAAAATCATGAATTGCTGTTTTTACTCGAGTTCCAGCATCTCTTTCGGGGCAGACCGTGTCGACTCGATGTCCCACCAAAGTGAGCATTTGAAATGGGACCATCGCTTCATAGTCTTCAACAAAATCCCCGACTATCATCAAAATCCGCTTGCTTGCCAATATGATTCACCCGCCATCTTTCCGATCAACATAATTCTAAGCCGCTTGAACAACTGTTCTACACGATATTGACTTAGTTGAACGATGTATTTCTTATTGAGAGCTTCTTATGCCGGTATTCCACCTTGGAATTAAGGGAGCAGCAAGAAATAGGAAAAGGCAGAATAATCCAACCCGGAATGTTCTTGAGCGTGAAAAATTCCAAAAGGAAACATTCCAAATCGGAAGTTTATTGACGAGGTAATCCGAATTGGAACAATTGGATGTTTGGTGCGCCAAATCCTCACGAACTCCTTTCTGCAGCAACGGGCCTTGATTCGATGTCAGCTGAAACAGTAAACGTTGCTTTGAGCCGAAGATGGAATCTATGGTTTAACCCGCACAAATGACGAAATGATTGTTGGAAATGTTAGTCAAAATGGTGAAACGTGGAAGAATTAAGGCAGTGCTTTCAACGGCGAACCACTGAAAGTCAAAAGTATTGCGGAGCAACGTAGTTGGGTTCAGGCGGAGAAGAAGAAGTAACACATCCGGGAGAAAGCTCTGCTCCCTCGGTGTTGCCAGACGAGAAAGCCGCCGGCCCTGTTGAGGGTTATGATGCGGATGCACGACTCTGGCAGGATCCGTCAAACGGATTGTTGTTAGATGTTTCAGAACCAATCAGACAGGTGTCAAACGATGTGTCGGAAGATGGAGTGTACGACGCCATATCGAGCAATCCAGCTGTCGCCGATGAAGAGTCGAAGGAGCCTTCAGGTAACGATTTATTGTCGGAAGATCGAGTATCTGTAAACCAGCATGTGGTTGAATCAGATTCTGCTGAAAGGGACAATTCCGCGTCGATAGCCGTGCGCGGGTATTTAGCGGAGCACATAGTGAATGCCGCCAACACATCCAGGAAAGAAGTTGGTGAACCCCGACAGTCGGAAAGAGATGGAGATTTATCCAAATTAGTTCAGATAATGGACGAAATGAAGAAGGCCTCCCTATCCGTCGATAGCCATGCGAGCTGTCCAAACAGCGAAGTATCGGCTGATGGAAATCGCAAAATTGAGAGTGCTGTCCTCACAGAACTGACCGCAGGAAGTAACGAAGGTTCTGAGAACGAAGTCGGCGAGAGTGCTTTGGAGAAGAAGCCGGAGGGTGTTAGAGGATCCAGTGACGGGTTAAAGGATGAGTCATCAGTTACAGATGAGTCGAATCCGTCCGAGAATCACGAAGTTGCGGAAACCGAGGATGCTTCTGAGAGGGGGATGGACGAGAGTGTCTTGGAGAGGGAGTCCAAGGCGGCTGAAGGATCCAGCGACGGGTTAGGGGATGAGTCGCTAGTTACAGAGGACTCAAATCCGGCGAAGCCTAATGCGGAGATTGCGCAAACCAAGGATGTTTCTGAGCGTGGCGTGGACGACAGTGCGTTGGAGAGGGAGTCCAAGGCGGCTGAAGGATCCAGCGACGGGTTGGGGGATGAGTCGCTAGTTACAGAGGACTCGAATCCGGCCAAGCCTAATGCGGAGATTGCGCAAACCAAGGATGTTTCTGAGCGTGGCGTGGACGAGAGTGCCTTGGATAGGGAGTCTGAGGTGGCCAGAGGACCCGCTGAGGGGTTAGGGGATGAGTCGCTAGCTACCGATGAGTCGAATCCGGCCAAGCCTGATGCGAAGGTTGCGCAAACCAAGGATGCTTCTGAGAGCGCCGTCGGTGAGAGTGCCTTGAAGATGGTCTTAGAAGAGAACGTTTTGGAGACCCTGTCAAAGGCGACCAGAGAATCCAGTGGGTTATTGCATAGACCACTTATCAACTTCGACCCCCAGACCGCGGTGGATCAGGTGAAGAGTGAAGAGGCAGGGCGTACTCCCGGAACCAAAATTGGGGAGGAAACGGACGAGATTTGCAAAGCCGCGGCAGCGGTGGAACCGAATAAGGTGATGACCAGGAGTATGCAGGAACTTCGCAAGAAGGGAGAAGTGTTTCTGGTGCGGGGACCTGCTACTGAGTTTGTTCAGTTTGGCGTTAGTGCTGCTGATGATTACTTTGTTGAAAACGATTCAGCTGAGTCGAACGAGTTAGAGGAGACGGGTTCAAACTCTAAGAAATCCCCTGATATTGCTCCAGAACTAAAACCGGGGGTGGTCTGGGATCGGCGGTTTAGAGTGATGGCCAAGTTGGGTTCGGGCGGAATGGCCACCGTTTATAAAGCAACTCATATTCAAATGAGCATAACAGTTGCACTCAAAATAATGCATCATGATATGACCGCTGGTGGTGGCACAGCTCGCTTTATGCGTGAGGCCCGGTTGCTTAGCGCAGTTAATCATCCGAATGTCGTTCGACTTCAAGCGTATGGTTCAACGAAAGACAGTGTTCACTTCATGGCGTTGGAATTTATCAACGGTCGACCTCTTTCTCAAGTTCTTGCCGAAGATACCATGGAACCAGCCCGAGCCGTGTTGATCGCGATTCAAGTTTGTAGAGGACTGCAGGCCGCCCATGAGGCCGGAATCGTGCATCGAGATTTGAAACCTTCCAATATCATCATAGCGCTCGATGACAAAGAAGACGAAATCGTGAAGGTTATTGATTTTGGTATTGCACGATTGGCTGATGATCTGGAAGAAACGGCAGGACGAATTACCCGCACTTCGTCAATATTGGGCACTCCAAATTACATGAGCCCTGAACAGTGTATGGGCAAGCGCGCGGATTACCGATCCGACATATATTCGCTTGGATGCCTTTTGTACGAAATGTTGTGTGGACACCCGCCGTTTATTGCTGATCAACCGTATCTGGTTCTAACCGCGCATATACATGACGCCGTAAAGGTATTACCATCCACCATTCCTGTGCCAAAATCTTTGCAAGAGGTCGTTCTGAAGTGTTTGGAAAAGAAGCCGTCCGCTCGGTACGCTTCGGCTCTGGCTCTAGCGGAAGAACTTGCTGATACCAATTGGAATACCACCCGTATTACCACCACCAAAGGCGTGGAACCTTCTCGACTGGAGAAATTTAACGGGTATATCGCTACCGTCATTGTGCTTTGTCTGTTGGCCGCGGTCGGCATGGTTACGCATTCAGACACTGCCAAGCAAGCTGCTGATGCGATGAAGACGGGGCACCGGCAAATCATGGGACTGACTCTGGAGCCGCGGGATACTATGGTGCATCGCCTGCCTTACCCTGCCCAAAGAATCGAGATCTACAGGCGATGGATTAAGGAAAAGGACAATCCGGCCAAGCCCGATCCAGATGCGTATTTCTTTTTGGCTGAGGACTTGAGGGCTGCAAACGGTATGACTTTGGAAGCCAACGAGGAATTTCGTCGGGCGTCGGCTATTTACAAGCACCAGTTAGAGGTGGAAGAGAGTTCCTCCACGCCCTCTCCTGCGGGGGTTATTCAGCATTGTCTCAGGCTTTCAGAATGCACTCGCCAGACAGAGGGGTGGCCAAAGGCCGAACAACTGCTCAAAGAATGCGTCGAACGCTGGAAACAAAAACTATCCAAGGCCAGGCTCTCCACTCTATATTGTGAACTCTCCGAGCTTGCAACCGGGCAGGCTCAGTACGAAAGAGCTGAAGAATACGCGGCTCAAAGTGAATCACTACTTGAAAGTGAAGGACTCATTGTTGAACTGAGCAGGTCAAAACTGTTGCGTGCACGCGCGTTATTCAAACTGAAACGAAGAAACGCAGCAATGGTATTGTTGGCTACGGCCGATCACGATCACGATAAAAATCGAGCCTTCAAGGATCCCTCGTGGGATCAAAGCGTCGCATTTCAATATTTGCAAATGGAGGCTTTCGATGAAGCACTGATTAAATTTGATCAGTCTCTGAAGAGTCATGAGGTCCCTGTACTCATCAATTCTTACGTTGGAAAGGCCGAAGCTCTCAAGCGGCTTGACCGTTTCACGGAGGCCAGGGACTGCCTTCTTGCACTGATGAAAGACGTCGGCAATCTGCCAGATGCAGATGTTCAAAAATGGGAGGCACTTGGCCATCTGGCCAGGATTGCACAGTCCCGGCGAACAGAGGTCGACCTCGCGCAGAGTACCGACGATCTTCTCAAAATATTCAAAAATACACGCACTGATCATCTAACGCTTTCAGCAATGGCTGCGGCGGCCCGGGAAATTCTGTCTGCACATGACAAAGCGTCTGCCACCAAAATAGTCAACCGTGCGGTGGGACTATTCTCAGGTTCAATCCTTACCGGTGACAAGTTGTTAGAACAAGATTTGACCACAGGTAATCTCTTGCTTGAGGTTCTACTACAGACTGGTCAATTCGAACAGGCCGGCGCGCTTGCCAGCAAAATGTATGATACCACTGCTCCTCCCTTACAGCTGGGGGCAGTGCTGCATACGCAGAGTTTGCACGCCATGGCAGATTCCTATCGGTGGAAGCAAGAAGGTTCTATGAAAGCCGAAACCAGACAAGAAATCATTGCTCGCAGTAAGAGGGTCGATGGGTGGTTGGCCGACAAACACCCGGGAGAACTCCGTGAGTTGGAAGCGTTTCTAGATCGGGCGGTGATTCAGAAAAACCTCAAACGCGACTATGAACAATGGCTTAAATGGTCAGTGGACCTTGTTCAAGGGCACCCGAACCTGTTGCTTCCTGCATATGATCTCGTCACTTCACGGATATTTTTGGCACTCTGCAACAAGGACAATCTTCTTGCTGATGAATTATTCGAATCAGGATTGACCATGTATGAGGCGCCTGCCGCGGTCGGTCTCTACAAGACAGCGGCGGGCACTCAATATTTCTGTGCTCAGCGCTATGATCGGGCGGTGGATATCTGGTTACCTGTGCTCGATTCCGACGTAATGTTGAGAGAGATGCCATTGTGTTATCAGCGTTCACTGTTTCTTGATTGCATATACGCATGCGAACATTCCGGCGGACATGCTCGTCTGGCCGAACTCAAAAGAAGAGTTCCACCGCTGGCGCATTGATACCGAAATTATCCGTATTGTGAAAAGTGCTCTTAAAGAGCAACTCGGGAGGGTTTCGCTTGGATGTTGCCGCTTGGAGACCCGAAATCGCGCAGAGC
This sequence comes from Candidatus Obscuribacterales bacterium, assembly GCA_021732565.1. Lineage (GTDB taxonomy): Bacteria > Cyanobacteriota > Vampirovibrionia > Obscuribacterales > Obscuribacteraceae > JAKFUT01. The sequence continues at coordinate 2,130 of JAKFUT010000270.1, read as the reverse complement.
CAACAAAGCCGGTACAAAAATCTGTTAGGATTACATGGCGACCCGCCCGCGCCGGTTAGAAGATGTATCCATTCCAGCCGGACTTTACATAGAAGGAGAACAGCGTGGGAAAAATCGGCCATCTCAGTCAGATTTGGCTATACGGTGAAGACTCTACTTATCGCCGTGTAATCGAATACCTGATGCATCAGCGTCCGGAAATGAGCCGAGTGCTGGCGGATCCGGCTGTGCTTGAACAGGTTCGCGAGTTCGAGATGAATCAGATTGATGAGCTTGGCGGGTTTGCTGAAAACACCGATGAAAACATGGAAAGGCTCGCGCTGATCGATCCGTTGACAAGCGTCTACAATGGCAGGAGCTTTCTAAGAGAGCTCGACTCAACCCTCAAGCATGCCTGGCGTTATAATCGGCTGGCATCACTAGCCATGGTGGCAATAGACGGTTTCGAAGACATTGTTCAACAATATGGAGAAGTAACTTCCAACGCTATTTTGCGAATCTGTGCCAATGCTATTCAGAAAAATCTCCGGCACGGAGATGTTTTAGCTCGATATAGCAACACTGATTTCGCAGTGGTCATGGCGGCTACCAGCACAGCGTCTGCCACAATGTTTGGCGAAAAAATTCGTGAAACTATTTCTACTCAGGTCATTACTCACAACTGGAGTCATGTTCCCATAACAGCCAGTCTGGGAATTGCTACCTACCCGGTTCACGCTTACGATCGTGATGAACTGATATCGATTTCGATGCAGGCGTTGTTCGTTTCTAAATCGCGCGGCGGCGATCGAGTTTGCACTATTTGAACTGCGAGCCTGCATGACAAATCGGCTTAATAAACTGCTGGCTGCAACGTCTAAAGAGCTGACGGCTTGCTATCGCGATCCTGATGTGTTTATCTACTCCATCGTGCTGCCGGCACTCATTTATCCGCTTTTGCTGTTCTTTGCCTCAGAGTTCTTACTGTGGCGCACCGGCGCCGTTGATAAAATGAAGGTCCGCATTGCTTTTGAACAGCCGGAATCGAAGTTAGTCAAGGAATGCCGCCAACGGCTTGGTGCTTCGGAGTTCGCCATTCAAGTTTCCACTGCCAAACCGATGGAGGAACTTCAGTCTGGTGAGGTTGATGCGGTAATCGGAACGAAGGATCAGGACCAGATAGATGTATATATGAGGGGGACATCACCCTCAGCCGCAGACGCGCAGAATAAACTGCGCGGCTTCTTCAAAGAGTGGCAATCTGCCCGCTTCCGCGATAGCGTTTCGGGACGGAGCAAAGATTTTCTCAAGATTTTCAGCGTTGTCACAAAAGACCTGGAACCCGATGCTCTGGTGGCATCAGCTGCACATGAATCAGGCACGCAGACTCCTATTGGCTCGATCAAAATGGTGATCTGCGCGATGCTATGTCTTGTATGTTCCTGTGTAGCCTATGGAGCGATGGCACCGGTAGTGTGCCTCTTTACAGAAGAACGTGAGAAAAACACCTTGCCGACCACGTTGCTGTTGCCGGTAAGTCGAACTCTCATAATAACCTCCAAACTATTGACCGGTGCTGTGGTCGCCCTCTCGTCAGGGTTCGCCAATTTAGTTAATTTAGCTTTGGTTGGCGTTGTAATTATGGCGCAGACAAAGATCTTGCCGACTCTTAATGTGGCATTTATTCTAAGTGAGACATTCCCGCCGCTCAATATTTTTGGTCTTATGACATTGTTGATATGTTTTTCCTTTACCGTGGCGGCTGTTTTTTCAGCGGCGGCAGCCTGCGCCAGAGATTATTCCCAGGCCTATAACCTGCTTACCATTCCGCTATTATGGGCATCTGTGCTACCTCTTATTGGCGCACTGCCTGTGGTGCATCATGTGGAATTCACCACTTGGCTCCCTATAGCGAACCTGGCTTACCAGATCATCGACGTCCTGAACAAAGACGTGACACCGATTCATCTGCTAATAGCCATTGCGGAGAATTTTCTCTTAAGTGTTTTCTGCATTGTGTTTATCAGAAATTTGCTTACGTCTGAGCGGTTATTGTCCAGCCCGGCAAACTGAAGGAAGCGACTCATGAGCATAGAGGTCACCAATTTAGGCAGGCGCTTTTTCGATCCACAGCGCGGAGAATTTTCCGCG
>JAKFUT010000014.1 GCA_021732565.1 Candidatus Obscuribacterales bacterium | reverse complement strand
TCGTGAGCCGAATGATCATGGCGATGGCCGGTCGGGCTGCTCAGGAAATCTATCTGGACACCTGTGACACCGGTGCTCAGAATGACTTTCAACAGGTGACCGACATTGCCGTCCGGATGGTGACGATGTGGGGCATGTCTCGCCTCGGTCGGATTTCGGTTGGCGAGCGCACTACCATGGCTCGCAATGCCGATGCGGGTTTCGGTGCTGGCACCGGACCGGAGCTGTCCAATGACATCGATCGCGAGTGGCGGCGCATTGCCGAAGCGTGTGCCGACATCGCCTACAACATCGTTCGCAAGGAGAAGGCTCGCATCGAAGCCACCGTCAAGGTTTTGATGGACCAGGAGACAATTCTTCGCGACGAGTGGGAAGCCATGATGGCGGCGATTCCGTCTGAAGTTACGCTGGAGGAGGTCAGGTTCGACCCCCGCAAGGGCGCCACGCCCGCTTGATTCGGCTTTAACGGACTGCTGGTTCGGCGTGCACTTACCGGTTTATTCCGGAAGGTGCGCGCTGACCAAGCAGCACCAATACCTCCGTCTTCAAGTCTGCATTTGCTTTTCCGGCTCTTGCTGTGTGGTGTAGTAGCAGCGCCGTCAGAGGATAAAATTCAAGAGTGTCATTCGATAACTGCTCAGCAGAAGGCTCCGCTCCGCTTGATGGAATCCCTACCCCGAGCAGAGTCCCGAATATGGGCAAACCTTCTGCGGTGATTTTCTTGCACCGCTTAAGTGACCAGGACAAGGGCGATGACTGTAGTTGCTGTCGCCGCTCTTGTCCTGGTCACCTTGGATTATTCATCCACTTCGTGGTCGATCTGTTAGAACAGAATTCGGCGCACTTCAAGCGTGCGCTTCCAGTATTCAGTGGTGTGTCGCCCCTTGATGCCGTAAGCCGGACGGTATCGCGTGCCTGCCAAGGCAGTCGTCAGCAGCGCGTAGACCCGTAGAAAAACGTCCCACTCATACTGAGCCGCCGACTCCGGGACCATCAGCGTGAAGGTTGGGCAGTTGGGCTCCTGCAACCGAGCCAGCGCTTTCTCGATAAAGACTGCGGCACGACGTTCAACCTCGGCACGGTAAAGCGCTGCAGTCTCCTTCCGGAGTTCGGCTTGCTGGTTTGCGCTTACATTGGCGGCACTGTTCTCGAAACGTTTCCGAAGCACCTCGGGGTCAAGCGTGTTCATCACTTCATCTCCATATGGGCGATCCATGGCGGAGATTCAGCCTGGTGCTTCACCCGCTGAATCTTCGCACAATATTGTTAGCACGCTGCTTGCACTAACTCGTCTGCTCGGCAGCGTGACTCCTGTAGAACTCTTCCCGGGACATCCAGCGACGTGTCCGTCGGGGAACGATTGAATGAGCGGCTAAGGCAGTCTGTCGGCTATTTAGCCAGCGGGCCATAAACCGCTCGCAGCTCATCGACCGTCATGTAGCCTGAACGGCGTAACTCTTGAACCTCACTGCCGTTCTTGAATACCAGGAGCGCTGGAATCCCCTGGAAATCGTAGCGTTTACGAATAGATCGCAATTGATCGACGTCGACGGAAACGAACTTAACCTTACCCTTCAACTCGCCCGCCAACTTGTCCAGATTGGGAGCAAGCTGCCGGCACGGACCGCACCATGAGGCTCCGAAGTCGACGACGACTGGCACATCCGAGCTTTCGACTTCCACCTTGAACTGCTCTTCTGTCACAACGTGGACTACGTGTGAGGCAGGTAGCATTGCGATGGGATGTTGCCATCCCCATGCAGCTAACCCGCATACTCCTGCGACTGCCAGCGTCAGTGGCATGTAATCGAATCGGGGACGGTCAAGCGTGTTAACCAGCCGAGCACCGATTGAACCGAGCAGCCCGGTAGCAAGCCCGTAGAAGCCAATGGCTGCCCATGCAGTTGCATCGGTCATGTCGGCGCCTGTGGCCAGGCAGAGCAAACCGAATAAGGCAAGACAGAACAAGGTTGCACTTAGCGTGAACGCGCCGCTATGCAGCGACGTTCGCCCGATGAGCCTCGTGATGCCAAGCGAAAGCAGGGCAATGAGAGCCCCGGCCGGAAATAACCAGATGCCGGCTACGGACCAGCCTGACACGAGAATGCAGGCGGCTGAAAAACCGAACGCTCCCGTAGTTAGCGCCGCAATGAGTCTTTTCATCGTTACTCCGCGATCTGTCCAGGGTGTGGTGAAGGTTTACGGTTGCCAGTACTTCGTTTATTGCCAACAGAAAGGGACGGCTCACCCTAATACACTTCGGCGAGGGCAATCTACCCGTATTCAATTGGTTAAGGAGATGTCATGGCATTCCGGAGGACCGCTCGCATTCCACCCGTTGAAAAGCTACCGTCTTTCATGCCAATGCGTGATAGTTCGCGCAGTATGCACTGACGATATCTAAGCGATGCAAATGCGGGCTAGGAATTACGCTGGTGTCCGCAAGAATTAAGGGAGTCTCACGTTTAGGCAGCATTCACGAAGCCGAAGATGGTGTTAGCAAACAAGTGCGGAAATGGTCGCAGTAACGAGAATTCCACGAACTATGGTGATTACAATTCTGATCTGAGCAGGCGGAAAGGATCTTTGTAATAATGAGTTCTGAACTGAATTCGATGCTGTCGGACTATGTTCTAAAACTGGAAGACGACGAACTCATGGCGCCCTCAACCAAGCGTGTCTACGCCTCTCTAGCGCGTCAATTTGTCAACTTTATTGAGGAAAGAAGCGATTCTCTCAACACCGTTACCGAAGGTTCACTGGTGCACTTGGCACAAAAATTTCTTACGTCGGACTTGAACGGGAAAGCCTCGTTGATAAATTCGCGAGCTTCTGCAACTAAGCACTTCCTGAAAACCGTGGGGTTTTCATGTCGAACCTTTGTGCGTCCGGAGACTGGTCGCACAACGTGTAAACCGTTGAGCGATGAGGAGCTAAGCATCTTCTTGACCGCAGCTCATCAGTTTCGGCCCAGAGATAGAGCGATCGCCTCGCTTCTTGCTACGACCGGTATTCGATTGAGTGAGTGTGCAGCGTTAGATGTGGAAAACGTGAATCGTATCGAAAACACGCCTCACGTGACAATTGGCGAAGTGTTTGCCTCACGTGAGATAGAGCTGACTCCCGAAACAGACAGGGCTCTTCAAGATTATCTCCAATCTAGAATCAGTCAGCAGAGGGAGAGCATCTCTGAGCAGCCTTTATTTACTGACAAAAACGGCGAGCGTCTTTCGCTGCGCGCGCTAACCGCGTGTATCAAGAAGATAGGATGGTCTGCCAGGATGAGTGTCACTCCGTCTATTCTTCGATTAACGCGGCTTATGCATATCGCTCGCCGAGGCGATGACATTGTCACTCTTGCATACCTCGGCGGCTACGATAGTCTGGAGTCAGCTAAACGAATTCTCAAGGCATGTGAGACCGACAGCTGGTCCTTTGCGGAGCTAATTGTTTGCCATCGCTGGTAGCGTCAGCTGCGAGGAAGAAGTAATCTGTCCGCTGGTAAGTTTCTTTGCCGTGAGGAAGAATACTCCGGGCGTTGAACGTACCTGCTATTCCAGAAAGGAAATGGCCAGGCGTGCAGCTGAGGCATGCAACTTTGCTGCAGATTCGGTCAATTCACAATTTACGAACAACTGTGGACGGAGTTCGCACGTAATTGCGTTGTGAAACCGTCAACCACTAAGCCGGGAAATCTTATAAATAGATTCGTGGGCGGTAGTGTTTGGCGGTCGAACCGCGTGGGTTGTTTAATTGCGTAATCCTCTCCCGGATTTTGTCTTTGTAGAAAGCGGTATCAGGAAAGGCTAGTGCAGATAGGCTGATTCGTGTAGATCCCGGGTTGGGTGTGTCGCAGAAAAGAGTTGCAGTGATGCAAGGCAAAACGGCAGAGTAACGTCATCAATCGTTGTTCCGCACATCCATCGAGGCACTCTACTCAGGCAAGCCGCAGTTTTCCTCTCGATCCATCTTGAAAGACGAAGGTCCTTCAAGTCCGAATCGTCTGGAGTGTTGTTCGGTACAAGACTGTGGATTAACCGCTTCCAGTCACAAAACAGGGGATCTTTATGAACCGTATGATCGAAATCACCCTCTTCGGCATCGCGGGGGACGAGCAAGCCAAAACCAGTCGACGAAAAGACCACTGTGAACCTGTCTTTCCCGAGGAGAGCGCCCAGTTCCTCAGCCTGGCTTGGAAGCTCGGGCATGAGGGGAAGGGCAAGCAACTATTGCGCGCTTTCTTCACGGAACAAGCGGCAGTGCTTGTTCTCAGCATGTCGAAGAACAACTACTGGTTCTGGGAACTGATCAAGACCGTGGCCATCAACCATGGCTCTTCATCTCAGGCCACGGTGGGAGATGTGCGTTCCGCGATGGAGTCGATCGTCAGTGCGGCAGAGTTGCAGCTGGACGTGAGCAAACCGGTGGATGAGCTGTCGGCCCTTGAAGCTTGCCAGCGCATTGCCAGCGGCGTGCTCTTGCTTAACGCACAGGAGGATAAGGCGGAGTTGGTGTTCAACCCGATCTTCCAGTTCTGCAAGAAAAGAATTGTTTGAACTGGCTATCACACGCTGCATTCAATGGCAATAAACGCCACCGTCTTCATGACGGTACAAGACTGGTGGCAGCTCCTTCCGCACGCGTCTTTTGTCAGCACCGTATATGGCATCAAAGGATGGTTCGGCTTCCTATTCCACGGGAAGCCGAACCCGAATGGGCTTGTGCAGATCCCCGTCCAATCATTGAAGTAAGGTTGGTTGGTGGCACTTTGGCATCTCAACGTTTTTGTTGTCGCTTTAGGTACGTCACTGTGTAGTAGCGTTCGAGTCGCGAATTACATCATGTCTAGCACTTGTATGATGCACACGATCTATAGTTACAGACGAAGCGATCGCCGAGATCTTCGCAGCTTCCCGAAGGTATTGGTGTTACGCCAAGAGATCAACAGCAAGAGCGGTTCGACTGCTCAGCGGTTAACCCGTTCATCGCCTAAAGGTCAAAGCATGAGGGCTCGCCCTGGAAGAGATGGTTCGCAGGACCTGCTTGGTACTTCTTTGGATCGCAGCGCTATCGTTAATCTGCTCGACATGAGGCTTGAGCTCGATTTGATGGTACCAGTGTCCCGAGAGGTTGATACTACAGTCTAGAGTTTCTGTTTCTGTGAACCCGCTTTCAGCAGCGGGTCGTCGGAGCAGAACCCCTAGCTCTGTAGGATCGGTCTTTATGGGTCAAAAATCGTTCGGTGGAACGATCAACTCTTTAACCCATATTCCAACACGAGCGACGAAGAATCCAGCATAGAACTCGAACCATAGGGGCGCACAGTTGAGTCCCACCATAGTGACAAAGGTTAGTAGCATGAGGGCCGGGAATCCCAAAGGAAAGAATGCCCTTACTTCGATGATCGAAAGTCGATCATGTTTTTTCAAGTGACGCCACACATAGATCGTCAGAATACAGAACACGACTCCGCAGATGCACCCGAGCATTTCTACCTCCAAACTTCTTGGTGCTGCTTAACTTCGGCTCCTTTGCCAATGCAGTGGCAGCACAACTTTGAGTGAGACATTCGGTGGACTGTTTTTGGTACTTGTTTTTCGCGATGATCTGTAGTGAACGAGTTCTCCGAACATAGTGTCATTCGTTCCTTCGGTTCCAGCTCCTGAACGGTAACGATGTGGTGGTTGTACTAAGTCTCTCGCCAACTTCTTTGTTGCTGCACATAAGGGGTTACTCGCCGGGTTTCAAGGATGAGATAACGGTATTTTTCGATGGAAAAATACCCGGGGCGGGTGGGCCAACCTTCTGCTTATCGTTTGGGTGAAATTTGGAGGGGTGAGGAGTTGATACTGTGGCTTGTAGTTGATGCGTGCAGAAAAAGTGCAGTGAAAAGGTCAGAATAGATACGCACCTGAGGGCGTACCTCTCTGACCTTTTCAGTTCCCGTTCGTCATTGCATGGGTGCATACCGACAGCGAACAAGAGCATCGCTATCGGTATGCACCACATGCAAATGCGGCGTCCAGCCTTGCTTTTGGACATCGCCATGGATCACGTCGCAAAAGGCGGATCAGGCGGCGTCTTCCTCTTCGTCAACTACTGCGACGTTTCGCGAGCCCAGCCATTTGTGGAACTTGCTGCAGAGCCCGCGGTAATACGGGGTGCGCTCTGCCTCCGGCTCCAGCTCATGCAGGTAGTTGAGCTGTGCCTTGCGGTCGCCGGTTACCGTTTTTACGCCAAGAACCAGGCCGGTCAGGCGGTCAATCTCACCTTGAACCTCGCCAGGCATGTCCGAGCGCCGGTTCTCCAGAGAGTTGTCGCGCAGGCGCGCCATCACCCACCGCACGGTGAGCTTGTCTTGCAGCATCAGCGCGATGTAAGTCTTGAACTTCAGCTTCACGCGCAATCCGCTGGCGAAACGAACAACGTACCCTTCCTGGTTATGCACGCTATGGTCGTACATGAGCTGAATCAGCTCTTCCAGATTCGTTCCGCGCCACAAGTCTGCCACCGGCAGACCGAGCAGGGTCGCGTGACGCACCATGCTGTCGTAATTGCAGTCGCGATGCGAAAGGCGGTTGAAGACGCCGATGACGACGAAGCGCTCCGCTTCACCGTATTCGACGATTACGTGTGTCTCCGGGTGGATCACTTCCACCAGCGTCGTTGTGTTTTCCGGGTAGACGCCGCGCCATTTCTCTCGGTATGCATCGAGCATCCTGGTGGCGATCACGGATGTCTTGCTTTCGAATGAGCCGCGGGTCGTGATGAACAGCTCGCCCTCATAGTTGAAGATAATGCCGAGATGTCCGTCATTCTTCAACGTGGCTTCGAACGGCTCGTCGGGCAGGTTGCGCGTGGAATCCGTCTCACCGTAGTTGAAGAACTTGGGAAACGGGAACGCCACCAGCTTGCCCTTGCGGTCGAAGACGATTCCCCGGCACAGCCGAATGGGAGCCGTCCACCCCGTCGGGAAAGCATGCAATGTTACGTGCGCGACCTGCGTGTAGTTCAAGCCGATGAGCGGTTTGGTCGGGTGAAAGAATGGCTGCACCAGGCTGGTGGCGGCAGGCATTCCCTCTAACCGTTCGTATGCGAGGCATTTCGACATGAAGGCTGCGTTCTTTTCGGACTTGCGCCACTCGCGAAACTCTTGAATGTTCCGCACGCCGTCTTTCACCATGCGCAAAATCAAGTTGCGCAGCAATTGCACAGCCGGTCCTGTCGTACGCGACATGTATATACCTTTTGAATGGTGTCTCTGCTTACTAGAACGGGGAATTCATGTAAGCAAACTTTCCCGCACGAAAAAAACATCTTTGTCGTGCGGGGCCTTGCGTTGTGCTTGTCACTGAGGCCGGAACAAGCGCACCGTGATCTTCTTTTGCTCGTCTGGTAGAGTGCGCACAAAGAGACCTTCGGCTGGTTCGCTCCGGTAAGGCAGAGGAATGTCGCCGAGTCCCTGTTCACGCCGCTGCGCTACAAACCGTTCATGGTTCACGTCGATGAATCCGAGATCCAGCAGCTTAAATTTCGGGTCGCGCGAAAGCGAGGAGGGCTTTTCCTCCAGACCCGAGATCGCCTCCCCGTCGTGTTTGACGAGCAAGACCTCGATACACCGAGCGCGCTCATTGGGGTTTGGACTGCAGAGCGTTACACCGAAACACCAATCCCACCACTTAATTGTCAGCCAGCGAGATTCTCGGCTGAAATTGGGGTTTGGCGGAACCGCGGTACTCATCAGGGTCGCTATCACTTTTCGATAGAGCGTCGGTGCGCGCATCAGATTGAATGCTTCCTGCGGTAGCGATTCATAAGAAAATCGCTGGCAAGACATGCACAGAACACTGGCGTCGTTGAACAGGAAGGCTGATGCGGAGGGCAATTGATTCAGTGTGCAGTAGGGACAAGCGGCAACGCCCACGTTCATGTTAGCAGGCAGGTGCGGGAACAAAAGACGACTGTTCATCAGTACTCCAGGCGGCAGCCAGAGCCGCATCGTCGCGCGATGGGCGGCTCTGGCTTGAGACAACTATTGCGAATGTACACAATAGAGCCGGTCGGCCGGCTCTGCTGCTGTCATTCGATTACGACTCGGTTGGTAGATTCGCGATGAGCGCGTCGGCGAAGGCGCTGGTGCTCAGCGAGGTGGAACCGGGCATCAGGTCGGCCAGATCGGCGGTGACGGTGGCTTTGCCGATGGTCGTTTCCACCGTTTTGACTACTGCCTTGGCGGCTTCGGTCCAGCCGAAGAATTCCAGCATCATCACTGCCGAGAGCAGCAACGAGCACGGGTTAGCGACATTGAGACCGGCCAGGCGAGCGGCAGTACCGTGAGTGGCCTCAAAGATAGCGCTGCTGTCGCCGATGTTGGCACCGGGGGCGATACCGAGACCACCCACCTGAGCGGCAACGGCGTCGGAGAAATAATCGCCGTTCAGATTCATGGTGGCCAGCACCGAGTACTGCTGCGGGCGGGCAAGCAGCTCGAAGAACATCGCGTCGGCGATGCGATCGTTGAGCAGGATCTTTCCTTCGGGCATCTTGCCGTTGTGTTTGGCCCAGAGGTCGGCCTCGGTGACGATCTTGTCGGCGAACTCCTTGGCGGCTAGCTCGTAGCCCCACTTCTGGAACGCGCCTTCGGTGAACTTTTGGATGTTCCCCTTATGCACGAGGGTGACGACCTTCAGCCCTTTGTCGATGGCGTGCTGGATGGCAGCCCGAATGAGCCGCTCGCTGCCGAATCGTGACATGATCTTGATACCAATGCCGGTATCATCGCGCATCTGCGCTCCTAGCTCGCGAAGCACACCGCGCAGCTTGGCTGCTTCGGGCGAGTCGTACGCGTATTCGATACCGGCGTAGACATCTTCGGTGTTCTCGCGGAAAATCACGATGTTGACGTTCTCCGGCTTCTTCACCACCGACGGCACGCCGGTGTAATACCGAATCGGGCGCACGCAGCGATAAAGGTCGAGCGTTTGGCGCAGCTGCACGTTGTAGCTGCGGTGACCCTCGCCGGTAGGGGTGGTCAACGGGCCTTTGATCGCAACACCGTAAGCGCGGATTGCGTCGAGTGTATCGGCCGGAAGCGGGGTGCCGAACTTGGCCGTGGCAGCCTCGCTGGCAAAGATTTCGTACCACATCACCTGACGCTTGTCGCCGTAGGCGTTCTTGACAGCGGCGTCGATCACTCGTCGGGTGGCGATGGAAATTTCAGGACCGATGCCGTCACCATTGATATACGGCACGATCGGTTTGTCGGGGGTGACGGGTTGCCCGTTCGTGAACGTGATGGTCTGTCCGCCGGCAGGAGGCGCGACGCCATTGAAAGACCGGGTTTCCATGGCAATGTCCTTTCTTGCTGTCCGGAGTTCCGGAGGCAGTGATGAACGGTGTCTGTATTGAGAGCTGTGTTTCATCTGAAGTCGCACAATGCAACCAGAATCTCTTCAAACACAGAAAACTAGCTTGTTGGGAGGGCTCTTCAACCAATGAAGATGCAAAGTGACGAATCTCTGTCACTGTAGATAGCTCGTCGAGATAATTCAAGTTCACAAGCATGAGATGTAGTTGAACTGTTCGCGGCCATAAGCCGTATCTCATTCAGCGCGCCGTCTCGCGCTAGGTTAGAGCGCGTGCCGGGTCACATTGTGTGCCGGGGGGTTGTATACGGCATGGCTGCGGCCATAGGGTAGGTTGTCTCTCTCTTTTTGTTTCTCCAGGGCTGTCGCGGCGCAGAATTTAGTAAACACTAGCCGGAAACGGTCACCTCATGCGCTCTTCGCGCATTGGTGTTTCTACGCATGCAGCACAGATCGCCCTGCGCGTTGATTCCATGTGGCACAAAACCCCATTGTTATCAGCGACGCGAAGACGACTACGACGCGGTTCCTTGGTGGAAAGCGTGTCGAGAAAGGGTATCCGTCATGATCCACGCACAACACATCGCGCGGAATAAGCGGTTGTTAATGCAAGTGCAGCGCAATGCGCTCAGTTACTTCCTCGACAATCAGCTTGAGCACGGTCTCATTCTCGACCGGCAAACGAACAGAGGCGCCCTTCGTGTGGAGGGACTCTGCTCGACTTCCGCCACGGGAATGGGGCTCATCGCCATTGCTCTTGCCTCCACGCCCGAGTACGGGCTCATCTCACGAAAAGACGCAGCCGGTCGGCTGCGTAAAGCTCTCGATGCGGCTCATCGCCTGCCGCACAATCACGGAATCATGCCCCACTTCACCAAGTGCGACGGCGTGACACCGGTGGGCAGCGACCAGCTCGCCACCATCGACTCTGCCTGGCTCATCGCCGGTGGATTGCTGGCAGCTCAGTTTCCCTGGTTGAAAGATTGCCGGGGCCTGGCTCGCCAGCTATTCGATCGAGTTGACTGGCGTTTCTGGACGGTGGCCGCCCGTCTTGGCGACATCAGCAAGCAGCCGGGCGACATGAACGATACCTTGCGTTCACGCGCCGATGGTGATTGGCTGCTGCACGGAGCGCGGGATAACGGCACCTTCTTGCCCTCGCACTGGGATCTGCTGAACGCTGAAACAGCGTTCATGTATGCTCTGGCTACAGGCGGTCGACCGGGTCGAGGGGTAAGAACCGACATCTGGGGCAAGTTGAAGGCTCTGTACGATACTACCGGTGGTGACACCAGTCGCGGCTTCGGACTGTTCGTTCACCAGTACAGTATTGAACTGATCAACTTCAGCAAGATTTGCCTGCCCGATGGCTTCAATCTGCAGTCAGCTTGCCGCGCCGGAGTTGAACGTAACTACCGGGTCAGTCGGGCGGAAGGCGGTCGATTCAAGACGTTCCGCGTGTTCTGGGGGCTGTCTGCCGGAGACGGTCCTCCGGCCGTTGATGGCGGAGCTGACGAATACCGGGCGTACGGTCCCTCGGAGCCGCCTTCCATCGACGGTACCGCGCACGTGATGGCTACCGTTGCCTCGGTGCGGTTAGCCCCGCACCGAGTGCTGGAGAACATGTGCGCTGCTCAGCTCGTTCCCGGCATGTTCGGCCGTTACGGCTACAGCAACGTCAATCTCGACCGCAACTGGTTGAGCCGCGACGTAGTCGGTATTGATGCCGGTGCGGCGGTCATGGCTCTGGATAACGCACTGCACGGCAATCGACTGCCGGAAATCTTCCACCGGGTGCCCCCTATTCAGAGCGCCATTGCGCGGTTGCAACACGCCTGGTCGTGTCCGCGCCGCCGCCGGTTCGGTTAGCGTCTACTCTGAGCGGTCGGATCACTGCCCGGGCAGGCCCGGCATCCGACCGCTCAGGACTGACTGCTCGTCTCTTAGACAAGTGAGGACCAACAACTATGCCTCGAAGATCCAAGCGTGCAACTTATCTGCAGCTGCTCGAGTCCGCGCGGCAGGCAGCGCAGAACGCCTACTGTCCCTACTCCGGTTTCGCGGTCGGGGCTGCGGTGCTCTGCCACGACGGGCAAATCTACACCGGTTGTAACGTGGAAAACATCTCGTTTTCCTTGACGATCCACGCGGAGGTGGTTGCCGCCAGCACCGCGGTGGCCTCGGGTGCGCTCAAGCGAGGTCAGGCTGCCGGGCTCAATCAGTTCCAGTTCATCCAGGCTGTTGCCTGCGTCTGTCTCAAGGCACCGGAGACCTGGCACTGTTCGTTGTGTCGCCAGTTCCTGTGCGAATTCGGCATCGATATGGACATCGTTGTGCTGAAGGCCGACGGCTCGCCGTTGTGGAAGCCGCTCAAGCAACTGGTGAAACACCCGTTCGTTCCCGCCATTCTCGGCAATTGCCAGCATTCGTAAATCAGTGCTCCTTGTGGTGCTTTGCATTCCTGCTCCTCGTGGCGTGTGGCGCGAGAATCGTTCGATGATTCAGCCCTCACCGCCCGGACGCTTTGCCGACAAATGCAATCGGCTCACCCGGTGTGCTGCGCATACTTGTCGACCCGGCGTTCGGCCGGCGCGGGCTGATTCTTCGCCCCTCGTTCTGCCAGATGGTTTCGGCTTGCGCAATTGATTTCTCACGCTTACAAAGCCACCGTGAAAAACATCGTGCTCCGCCTGTCGGCGGATCGCGCGGAAAGAAATCCGAATCAAGGAGCCTATGCTTAATCAAGTCGAACTTCTCACCTTTCGCGAGGACCCGGTCGGAAAGGCTCTGACTGGAATTCTCGTAAAACGCGCTCTGATTGAAGTTCTTGTTCGAAATGCAACTGCAGCTAACGAACTTCTCTCACACGCGCGTTATCAACTCAGTTTGGTTTGCAGCAAAGACAATTCGAAACCCGCTTTGCTGCAAACTGCTGCAATCGAGGCACTGCGTCCGAACCTTAATTCCCTTGTAACGGCGCTGGAGTCGGTAGTGCAAGTCACCGAGGAACTCGATGAGTTCAAGGTGGTTATAGACGCGCCTGCAGCCGTGGCTGGACTGGCGCTTCTGCTTGAAGACAATCGGCGCAGGTTTGAGGAAGTCCGCAAACTGATCAACGGCTGGCAACAAGCCTTGGACAAGGCTGCGCACGTGTAAGTGCGCGAGCTGGCCCGGGCAAGGACGTGCGGTCTTTGCCCTTCTCCAACGGGAGGCTGCGTTAATGCATCATGATTCGGGGCAGGATACCACTGGCGGTGACAATCGCGTCCGCAAGGGTGCGCGCGCTGCCATGCTCCTGCTGTTGGCGATCAATCTCTTTAACTACCTCGACCGGCAAGTGCTCGCTGCGGTGGTGCCGCAAGTGCGGGATGAACTGCTGGCCGACCCGGAGAATTCCGGTCCGGTGGTTAAGGTCTTCTTGAATATTCTGGGAAGCGTTCTCGGGGCGAATCCCGAAAACGCGATGATGGGGCTGCTGGCGATGGCCTTCATGGTCACGTACATGCTTGCTGCCCCGGTGCTTAGTAGCCTGCCACTGAAACGGTGGATGGTGATAGCGGGCGGTATCGCCATCTGGAGCCTGGCCAGCGGGGCTACGGGGCTGGCAATGTCCTTCGGTGTTCTCTTGCTTACCCGGTGCTTTGTCGGCATCGGGGAAGCTGCATACGGACCGGTGGGTCCGGCGGTGCTGTCGGATTACTTCCCGAAGAGCAAGCGCGGAATGGTACTATCGGCGTTCTACATCGCCATTCCGGTGGGTAGCGCGCTGGGCTTCCTCTTCGGCGGTTACGTCGCCGCGACGATGGGCTGGCGCTGGGCGTTCTATCTGGTTGTTCCGCCCGGGCTCCTGCTGGCTGGTCTGTGCCTGCTGATGCGCGAGCCGGAAGCTGTTGCGGGCGCCCGGGAGGCCAAGCCGAAGAGTTCGCGCCTCAAGGAATACTGGCTGTTTCTGCGCAACCGCTCGTTCCTGCTCAACAACCTGGCGATGACCGCCATGACCTTTGCCATCGGTGGCATGGGTTTCTGGATGCCGACGTACGCATTCGAGTATCGCCATGCCGGTAGCCTGGCCAGCGTTAACATGATCTTTGGTGCCATTCTGGTGGTGTCGGGGCTCAGTGCTACGTTTTTCGGCGGATGGCTGGCCGACAAACTGGCCAATCGCTGGAGCGGCTCGTACTTCTGGGTCTCGGGCATCTCGATGATCATTGGCTTCCCGTTGTTCCTGCTGGTGTTGGTGGTGCCCTTCCCGTATGCCTGGATCTTCGTGTTCCTGTCTTGCTTCTGCTTGTTCATGAACACGGGTCCGGCTAACACCGCCATGGCCAACTGCATTCACACTGCACTGCGCCCGAGTGCGTTTGCGTTGTGCATCCTGATCACGCACGCTTTCGGCGATGTGATTTCGCCGCTGGTGATTGGTGCGATCACCGACGCTACTAACATGAACGTGGCGTTCTTCGTGGTCGGTCTCATGATTCTGGTCGGCGGCGTGATCTGGCTGGTGGCTGCCCCCGGCCTCCAGAAAGACATGGATGCTGCCGACGATCAGCTCAAGCTGCTGAAGTGACCGTTTGCTGAAACTGCGGCATAATTTGCAGGAGTGAATGATGGTGGCGCCAGTGGTGCGCTGCTCGTTTTCTCCTGCGAACTATGCCGCGCTCCGGGTAAGCGAACAATCGATGAATGCTTACCCGGGCAAATATTCCCCTTGCAGAAAGGCGATTGAACATGAAGCGCTTAACACTGCTTGTGAGCGGAGTCAGCTTGACTTTGCTGCTTCTTTCCGGCTGTTCGACGACCGTGGTTGTGGTTCAGGAGGACAAGTCGAATCAGGTCGACATGACCGTCGAACTCGACCCGTCTTCCAGCCATCAGATGAACTCCCGTGTCAAGCTCAAGGGTCGTGACGGTCGCGTCAGTGAAACCATCAGCAACCATGAATCCGGCGGTCGAACCGTGGTTCGTCTGAGCTACCACCCGGGCATTGACGAGCCCTACGAGCGGGAAACACTCTACACGCATCCCACATACGGTGAGTCTCGCACTGTCGAGAAGCTGAACGGCGATGGAAATCCTTCCGAGTTGAAGAGTTGGCAGAACGCCAAGCCGGGCGACAAGCTCTGGCTCGATCGCTTTGCAATCTTTTCGCTGGGAGGCAAACTTCAGTGGCAGGAGTTCTATCACGGCGATGGTAGCGTGCGCCAACGTTCATCGAAAAATGCTATTGGCGGGCTCGACCATCTGGTCATTTACCTCAGCCGCACGAAGCTGAAGACCGGTTACCTCCTTCGCGATAATGCCGCCGGTGTTCTGGTGGAACGGTTCGACTACAAAGACGGACACCAGAGTGGCACGCCGGTTGAATATCATCGCTGGTCCGCTTCCGGCGAGCACTGCGAGTTGGAATGGCGGCGCTGGTTTGATAACGGAACGCTGGAAGTCGAGATGATTTCGAAGGTGAGAGATGACGGTAAGGATGCCCGGCACTACCGGTGGTATCGCAGCAACGGTACCCTGAAATTCACCAGCGTTTTCGTTGAAAAATTCACGCCTGCCGATGGCTGCTTCGTTCAGGAAGAGTACTATCGCCTGGATGGCAAGAGTATCTGGGAGATCAGTACTTCCGATGCCACCACGCGAACTGTTCGCAGTTTCCGGCGCAATGGAACCGTCGGCATGATTGAGGTGATTAACCTCAAAACCTGTGCGCGCGTCTACACCTGGCTCGACGCTTCGGGGCGAAAGACCAAACTGCTTGAGTGGAAACTGGTTACGGAAAAGTCTGCTTTCTCCGGGGAAATGTACCAGGTTTCCAAACTGGTGCAGGCCGAGGTGTATGCCGACGGGAAGCTTGCAGCCAGGTATCTGCCCCTGGAGGGGAGAACATGGCAGACGGGGCAGGCGCAGCTCTTCAAAGACGGTGTTCTGTATGAACGAAGGTTTCTCAACGAAAAAGGACACCTCGTTCGACAGGAAACTGTCGCACCCGATGGCAAGACACAAGATGCTGTCGAGTTCTCGCCTGAAGAGGAAGAGCCCGCTGGTATTGAAGCGGACGCGCTGACAATGCCGGAGTGGACAGAGGGCGAGCTCGTGGATGAGAAATTCCCGGAGAGCGCCTTACCGTCCAAGCGTAGCTGAGCCCGGCCTACCGGCATTTCGCGGGGTCCGGCAATCGAGAATCGGGAGCCGCTCCTGATTCTCGTTGCCGGACCGGGGTCATTCAATTTCAATTTCACAATCGGGAGTCCAGATGAAGAGCATTGTGCTGTCAGGAGTGTTGAGCGTCGCGGCGGTTCTTTCTTTTGCTCAATACAGCCACGCGACGGCCGAGGTGTTTGTCAATCGCTATGGGCAGACGGTGGAGCAACTCAGGTGGCCGCATGAGCCGGCCGGATACGAATACACTGTTTGCGTGGCAGGCACCAAGCTATGGGAAAAGGTCGATTACCAGGTTTACGAGCCGCTGGACAAGCGCTACTCGTACCGCAAGGTAACGATCTATGCTGCCGACGGTAAGACGAAGACGCACGCTCAAGTGTGGGACAAGCTCAGCAACGGTAGCTACAAACTGCGAGAGGTGATCGAATTCGACAAGACCGGCACTCTTGCCGTGCGGATGTGGGCGCTGGCCAGCGATGGCAAAACGCCTGAGCGTCTCTACAACTATCATACCGACGGCAAATCGCTTGTGTCGATCGAAGAGTTGCGCAAAGACGGCACCGTTAGCCGAGCGTTGCTCCTTCGTGTACACGGGATTGCTTCATCGTCGCAGCCGAGCGTGAAGACGTTTGGTGGCGCCGACGGTGGCACGCGTAAGCTTGATGCCGACCGCTTGACCGATAAGGTCAAAGATGGAAGCCTCGAACCCAAGCCATAGCGGCTGCCCACGTCGGTGATGAAGCAGCGCTTCATCACCGACGCCCGACCGGGGGAAGTGGACGCATTGCGAACTTTCGCGGCGTTACCGCTCCCGGTAAGTTTGTGCTAAGCCCCCAAGCCTCGTGTTTATAAGCTTTCAGGGCTGATGCTATGCTGAATAGTAGCGGCCGGGCAAGATGCCGATTAAACTTCTGACGATATCATGTATGACCGCGCTCTGTTGACCGCTCCGATTCCCGGGACCGGACACAGGGGTGCATGCCGCTAGGTCCGAGAGCGGCCGGGCACGCCGCCCGGGGGGAATTACCAGCGCGCTGGGGGATCACCGGCACATGGAGGGTTAGGTTCCGGTAAGCCCGCCGGCTAAGATGCTGTTAACCTTCCTCCTCGCCAACTCAAAGCAAACACAAGATCCAGTCCAACGAACATCAACCAACGTGCAACAAATCAGTGAGCTCCGGCTTACCAGGTGGTGCACTTGCGTGGAGCTTTTCCATCGGCATTGTCTAATCGCGCTCAGGCGCCTTTCCAGGAGAAACTTTCATGCGCTACTTGATTGCCTGTTTGTACGGCTTCCTGCGGCTCCTAAGGCTAATGCCTCCCGAGGAGGCGTTACCGCCGCCAAAGATTAACTGGCGCCTTCCGGTGCCCGAACCCGAAGATTTCGCTCATAAGGAAGAGGACGGTTGCGTCGCAAGTTGTGGACACAACCTGAGCAGACCGGAGAGCAAGGTCATAGTAGGGTGGGACTCGGCAACCGGTGAATTGCAGATGGCGTGTAGCCGTTGCCATCAGGGTCCGCCGTTGGACATCAACCATCATGGATGTCGCTGCAGCCACCACCCTCATCTGGAAATGGTCGAAACAGGATGGGACAACGACCGCCTGGTGCTCAATCACGACTGCCTGCTGTGCAACCCGTCGTTGTTCGAGCCGTGCCCCTGTTGCGGCAACGGAACGTTGATCGTGTCGGACTTTTGGCAGACATGTCCGGTCTGCTTATGGCACGATGACCCGTTCACTCAGGATGAATCAGCCGAAGACCTGAGTCAGTACCAGCTAGCCACACGACCCGTGGAATACGATCCGCTAGTCCACGCGCCTTGCAGTGGGCATCTCACTCTGGCAGCCGCCCGGGCAAACTACGGTGAGTTTGGTGCGTGCAACGAGGCCGCCCGTCGCCTGGTGGTGAGCGAGACCCAGTTTCAGAATGCCATCGAGACAGGGCTTTACGGTGAGAGCGACTGGCAGTCTCAAGCGCGCAATCGCTGGCCGGAAGCGGGCCAAAACGTTGTGATTCGCTCTGCAGACGGCCAGGTAATCGTTCCGTCCGAGTCCTCAGAACGGGCGCCGGCTCAGCCTGCCGTCGACGCGGATGGTTGGCCGATCGGCGAAGATGGTTGGGAGTGATTTTCCTTTCCAGAGACGTAAAAGACCAAACGGTGGAACTGCTTGGTCTTCTTTCGCAGGCACACGAGAACAATTCCGATGATTCCGCGAACTGGGAGCATTCTGCTACTCGGCAAGCGCCTGATCCGGGTGCATGATGCCCTGCTCAAGCAAGGCCAGGCTGTGCACTGGATCACTCTGGCACCTGGTATGTGGCGTGTGCAGGGGCAAGACTGGTACATGATTCCTCGAGACGAACAGGCGATCGTGCAACTCTTCGGCGAAGTGCCAACCGTGATCATCGAGGTCAACCGGCTTCAGCGCTGCTGGTGCAGCCAGCCTGACCACGGATGCGACAGCGATGAATCGCTGCCGTGGTCAGGGCTGCGACTGCTGTCCAACCTGCATCGGCTGCAGGGTTCACGCCAGCAGGAGATGGTCTGGGTGTCAGGCTACGAAGAGGAGGACCACCAGCGCTACCTGGTGCAAATGTATGGAGACAGCGGCATGGGGTATGGCGTCAACGAAGTGACGACCCCGTGGGCACTGGCGGACAAGATCAACGCAGGCTATCTCATCGCCGACCACTGAGGTGAGGAGACCTGCGTCCCTAACTGTTACCGTCTCATATGATGTCTCAAGGTACCTGAGTCTGCTGTCGGAAGAATTGGCCAAATCCCAATCGGCTAAGTCTTTCTTGAGTGAACGAGTGTTCACTCAAGCCGACGGGCGGGCAACGCGCAACCTGCCTTCAAGCGTCAGCGCGAAAAGGGAATGTGCCATGGGAACTCAAATGTACGTTCATGTGGAGCAACGCGACGGTAACGGGTGGAAGTATGTGGCCTGCGCGGAAAAGCGGGAATGCACATACTGCTCGGGCAAGCTGTACCAGGAGTGGTACTACAACCAGAACTACCACTGCATGGCTGTGTTGGCCAACGTTCGCAATTACGACTCGGTGATCCCCGTCAGCTCCCTTCGACACTTAGCTGAAGATGTGTCGGAAGAACTTCGGGAGATCATCGAAGAGGAGATCGACGGCCTGGCTTGCAGTTGGCTGCTGTTGTCGGAGATCAAGTCCTACGACTTTGAGCAGACCGTCACTCTGTGGAGTAAATCCTGGACGAACGAGGATGGCACCGTGTCTACCTCCAACTGTTCCGACCGCGGGAGACACTGGCTCAACGGTCGCCTCCTCACCCTCGAGGAGCAAGGGTACACTCCCGTCCAAGTTCCGATTCGAGAAGAAGTCGGCGACCTGCTACGCATGGTAAACCAGATTGAGAAGGCTCTGCCCGGTGTCGATCCGCACGACATCAGGTTGATGCTGTTCTTCAGTATCTGAGTCGATAATTGACTCGAGGCACCGGAGGCGGCAAATGCCACCGACTCTGGTGCTTGTTCGGGTCGAGTTTTCAACCCCTTCCATCTGCTTGCGTGAAAAACTAAAGCCGCGCCGCCACCGCAAGAACAAGGTTTCGAGAAAGCTCTCGAGCGATGGCTTGCTGGTCAGTCTGCTTCAACGCCTGTTCACTCATATGGAGCGAAAGATGCCTTCAAAGTCGGCTCTGCTTACTGTTTACGGCCGCAGCGTCGTCGACCGGCGTGACTTCCACAGCTACTGCCCGGAACTGGCCAAAGCTGAGGCGCGAATCCTTCTGCTGGGCTATCTGCGGGCTGGATATCAGGTCTATTCCACGGGGCAACCCAACGTCTGGTTGGCCAACGTCTGCGGCTGGCGCACCATCATCGCGATGGAATACAGCACAAGCAACCACCGGGTGTACATGGCACCGCAATCTGCCACCATCGAGTTGGAGCCTGCCGAAGCCCGGCTGTGTCGGGCGTGCTGCCTGTTATACTCCGGCGACGCGCCCAACGATGAGATGGCTGCGCTCCTCGCCGCCATCGCCAGCGAGCAGCTGATCAAACCCGACGACAAGTTCCTGCTCGCCCAGTTGCTCAACGCATACAGGCACGAGAGGCCCGAGGAGGTCGAGTTCATCGACTACATCATCGAACGCCTGGCAGAGCAAAGGTACCCGACTGACCAGGATACCGCGTTCGAAACAGCGCTCCCGGTGCTGGTCGAAGCCGATGTCATTACCCCTCGGATAGTGGAAGAACGAGTGATGGAAGCGCTAGTGCCGCTACGGGAGCGGGGGCTGCTGCAGAGCCGAATCGACCGGCAGAATGTCGGAGGCTGGGAGCTGGGTATCTCCTTCCTCGGCCCCGTCGGACTTCGCAGTCGGCCCATTACTCAAGGCGAGGTTCAGCCAGCGGTCGATGCCACGAAGCACCTTCGCTCGCACTTTCTCAACAGCCACGACTGCGACTTCACCCGCAATGGCGAGGGCCAGCTGTACCTGATCGAATGGGAAGGCCCCTGCTACCAGCCCGTCGGAGCACAAGTCGGCACGAGCAAGATCGCAGGGTTGAGTGAAACGGGAAGAGTGAACCTCGACGGCGGGAGATTCACCCGCAAATGCCGCGCCATCCGGCTGAGTTCGGCTGATAACGGCCGCGATCGCGACGAGCTGCGATATATCGAGTCGGGTGCGGAAAGCATGCCCAAACGGCCCGAGAAGTTCGAGCACAAAGCGATCGTCTTCATCGCCACCGGTGAGTGAGCTGAAGAGTCGTTGATACAGGCAAGAGCCAGGGAAACCTGGCTCTTGCACCCTCTGAAGACCACGGAAAACGGACGAACCATGCGCATCACACTGACCGTTCTGCTCTGCTTGCTGGCCGGTGTCACAACCTGGCTCTGCGGAATTGCCACACTCTCCTTGGCGTTGCTCGCCTCCGTGGCATTCTCCGCCCTGATATCGATACCGTTCCTGGTGCAGCTGCTGAGGCAGAATGAGCCGGCAGCAATTGACGAGGAGCAGCAAGTTCTCTCACTGGTCCTTGTTCGGGAAGGCGACCAGTATTCTCGATTGCTCGTCAAGCCAGAGTTCTTCAGCGCGCGGCAACTGCGCCTGAAAGGCGACTGTGACCGACTGTCGCCAGAGAGCCTCCCGGAGGAGCGGGGCGACGTCCGGGCCAGTAGTGCAAAGGTTCTGAGTGCTCTCACAGAACTGTCCGATGCTCTCCTCCGCGCCAATAGTCATGATCTCGACCGCCTGCGTCACCACGAGCTCCACAATCGCGAAGGCTTCCTGGAGTGCCTGATCTCCTCGTTCCATCAGGCCCAGCTGTACTTCCTCCATGAGCGCTACGCCACTGCCCTGGTGCTGGCCAATCGGCTCAAGCGGGATTTCGAGATTGTGATCGAAGGCCCGATCAATCGGAGCTAAGGGTGTTGCAGTGCAGACCTTCTCGGTCGCGCTCCGGCTACAGCCCTGAAGGTCACACTGCAACTTCACTCACACCGAACCCGCACTCGACGCGATACCGCATGTGGTGTGGCGTCTTTCAACACGGACCGCGCGCAAGCGCAACTTTGTCACGGAGAATCATATGTCCGAGACTCAAGCCCCCGCGAAGGGGCTTCCCCTCTGGCTTAAGCTCGCCTGCACCACTTGGACCATCGTGTTGGTGGTGGTTTACTGGCAGGTTTATGGACCGACGAATTTTCTCTTCTTCTGCGACGTTGCGTTGTTCTTCGCCGTGGCAGGGATGTGGACCGGTAACCGGGTCCTGATGTCCGCTCCGGCGGTGGGCATTGTGCTGCCGCAGCTCATCTGGGTAGTGGACCTCGCCTTCGAGGCATCAGGACACCACATGCTCGGCATGACGGGCTACATGTTCAATCCCGATACGCCACTGGCTACACGCCTGCTCTCGCTCTTCCACGGCTGGTTGCCCTTCGTGCTGCTGTACGGGGTGTATCGAATGGGGTACGAACGCCGAGGGTTGTGGACGTGGACAGTGGTGGCATGGGCGCTGATTCTCATCAGCTACATGTTCATTCCGCCGCAGCCCGCGCTCCCGGGAAGCCATCTGCCAGTGAACGTGAACTTCGTCTACGGGCCCGGGAAGCAGCCGCAAACCTGGATGAATCAGGATTTGTGGGTCGCCACCTACAGCCTGCTGATGCTGGTTTTGATCTTCCTGCCGACACATTGGTTCCTGTGCCGGTGGTCGCATAAACCGGCCGTCGCGCTGCCGCCAGTGACCGAATAAGACGAAGGATCGGCTATAACCGGTGGGGAACGGGTGCACCTCTTGTTCCCCACCGGTTGGTCAATGTGCGAAACAGAACCATTCAACGCTTCGTCCGCGGGGATAGTGCCTTCTAATCAGTGGGCGCGCCCTACTCGACTGAACGCTGAATATTCACCTGAATTCGGGCTGATTCATGACACCACATACGACATCATAATCAAAACGAGTTTCTTACTACCGCTGATCATAGAAAATTCATTGGTTCTTTTGACGTTCTGAGCGAAAGGGCATTGAAATCCAAAAGGTGCTGCCTTTTCCGACAGTTGAGTCAACTCCGATCATTCCGCCATGTGATTCTATTATGCACTTGGCGATCGCGAGTCCGAGCCCGGTTCCTTCGATCGCGGATTGTTCGTGATGGTCCATTCTTTCATAACGTTCAAAGATCAGCTGGTGGTATTGCTGTGGAATGCCGCTGCCTTCGTCCTGTATTCGCAGTTCCACAAAGTCGTGTTGAACCACTGTATGTATCTGTACACAAGAGCCTTCCGGGGAATATTTTATGGCATTTGAAATGAGGTTGACCAGCACACGTACTAGCTTGTCTGGATCCGCGATTAGCTTCAATCTTTGTGTTCGATCTTGTATTCTGATTCTTTTTTGAGCGCTCATTTCAGATACCTCTTCAATGGCGCTATGCAGGAGCTCGTCGAGAGCCACATCTTGTGTGTATAAGCGCATTTTTCCCGCCGACAATTTTTCAAAATCCAATAACTCGTTTATTAACCCGATTAAGCGGTCGAGGCTTTGATGAGCACGAGCTAGAGCTTTAATTGCGCTCTGCGAAAGTCCGGAAAGACGGCTTTCAACAATATCGATGTTTAAAAGTACCGCTGCTAGTGGAATTTTAACGTCGTGGCCAATCATGGCAATAAATTCACGCTTAGCTCTCTCAAGAGTTTTTTGATCGGTAATGTTTGAGGCGCAGGCGAAATAACAATTCTCCGTGTCGGACCATTCAACAGTCCACCGCAGATCGAGAGCATGTTGATTTGCAGCAAGAACTCGATTCTCAAATGTGGCGGCCTGCTTATTTGCGCGCACTGCTTTGCACATATTTTCGGTTCGAGCGATGTCCTCAGCCAAAGCAAAAGCAGAAATCTTCTTCCCAAATGCTTCCGAGGCGCCAAAACCGAGCAATTTCTCCAGTGTTGAGTTACAGGTTAGAATTCGCAATTCACTGTCAAAGCAGCAGATAATATCGCTGGCGGCATCGGCAATCAGTTGTTCCCGTTTGGCGAACTCATCGCGACTACGCACAATTGAGGTTAGTCGCTTTTGGAGGTCGCCACCGGTTGTGTTTCCAGTCGATGGTGAATGGGCGTCTTGTGAAATTTGAAATGCCAAATTGGAAATGGTGCGAAGAAGCGACCAGAGGATCAAGCAACCAAGGCAACCCAGTGCAAAACTCAGCGTGCCGGTTACAAATAGGATGCGCTGACAAAGTACAACATCCGGGTTGGGAGTCTTGGAGAGCAACTCGAACAAGGCAATGCAAGAAACGGCGGTACTGCCAACCAGCAGCAATATGACCGCCGCCACCACTGCGATCAGTCTTGCTTCGCGCGTGTCTAGCAATACTTTCTTTGGCGCTGTCTGAGATACGGGAGCAACCTTGAGGATCATCTCTTCGATGAATTTGCGGTCCGTATCCATGAGGGCCATCGGCGTTAGATTATCAGCAGCGACGAATGCTTGTTTACGCAATCGCGCCAGATACCATGTACGCAATTGTTGCGACCGACTGTTGTCCTGATTTTCAACCGCTTTCATCAATTCATTATCTGCTCAGGCGCATACAAACTCAACAGTCTACTTGCCTGCAATAGAAACTTGCGGCCAATTACCTTTTCGTTGAGTCCCAAATATATATCCCCGCTGAACTGCGTCAGAAACAGATTGGCAGTCCACAACCGGGAGTTTATCAACAATTTACTGATAGCCGCTGAGCTCGCTAATGGCGAAGCGAT
Organism: Candidatus Obscuribacterales bacterium; assembly: GCA_021732565.1. Classification (GTDB taxonomy): domain Bacteria; phylum Cyanobacteriota; class Vampirovibrionia; order Obscuribacterales; family Obscuribacteraceae; genus JAKFUT01. Next base: position 14,239 of record JAKFUT010000014.1, on the reverse strand, counting down.
TCGGGTGTGCACGTTTACAAGGTAACTGCTGAATCCTGTTGACAAAGATTTGCGTTTAAGGCTGTTTGAGGTGTGGTATGTCCGATTTAAATTCCAGGATGTATGTAATGGCGAAGATTCTTTTGCTAGAAGATGATCAGAACTTGGCGCAACCCATTTTGGAGTGGCTCTCAGGAATTCACCACACAGTCGAACATTGCCTGCGAGTGGTCGATGCTGCCGACCGCATGGCTATCTCCGACTTCGACCTTTTGATCCTTGATTGGAACTTGCCTGATGGTAGTGGTCTGTCGGTATTGAAAGAGTTTCGAAATCAAGGCGGCACCACCCCCGCATTGTTACTAACCGCAAAAAGCAGTATAGACGACAAGGAAGAAGGCTTCGCGGCCGGTTCCGACGATTATCTTACAAAGCCGTTCAACCTGCGTGAACTAACAGCCAGAGTTACCGCACTCCTGAGGCGGCCCCGCGAATGCCTTGGAAACATACTGGCAGCCGGTGATATAACATTGGATGTGTCCAGTTATTCAGTGTACAGAGGCGGACAGGAACTGAAACTGAACCCGAAGGAATTTGCGCTCTTAGAATTTTTCCTTCGTCACCCTAACCAGGTATTTAGTACCGACGCGCTGCTGGCCAGGGTCTGGCTATCTGATTCAACAATATCTCCTGAAACAGTCACCACAACTATAATGAGGCTTCGTCGCAAGATCGATCGGGAAGGCCAGCCGTCGATCATCGAGACAGTTTTCTCCGTGGGCTACAGACTCAGAACTCCCGGGAAACAGTGCTGACACTGCCAGTGGTGGTTGATCTGGAAAGTGAAACATGTCATGTCCGACGAAGCGATCGAGCAATTTGCAAGTCAGCACTTTGTTATAACGATGTAGTCAGTTTGTTAGTGCGTATAGCGATACTTTAGGACAAGGCGCTAACGTTCGATATTGAACGAGCCACAGACGGTCGTCGAACACCGATCCGTCTCTCAATCCTTGTCGGAAATACTATCCTGAGACATCGGCAGGGAGATCGTAACGCTTTGGCGATACAACGAAGATCGTCGGGATGACATTTATTGGAAAATGGGCTGCCTGCACTCAATTGTTATCAATGAATGATGCAATTTAATCACGAGGGATTTTAGATATGGGAAATGGGCGTAACCCGTTTGAAACGGGAAATTACACCAACAAACTGTCTGGAAGGGACGCAGACCCTACGCCACTGAACTCAGTTGATATATTGAGCGGGGGAGACGGGAAACCCAGTAACGGCAACCCCTACAGGTATCATCAAGGCGAGGGAACCCCGGGCAGCGGCGGAGATCCGTATGGGTTTGGCCAGGGACTCAGCGCCGCGCGACGACCAGCGGGAGGTTTCCGAACGGACCTTCCGGTCCCTGAGCCGCTGCTTTCCGGAGATCGAAAGACTGCGGAAGACCGAATTGTAAGAGAGTTGGCACAATCAATTATTAGCAAATCGCCAGTCAAAAGAGAATCTCTCGATCAGCAAACAACTGCGCGACCAAGCGTATTGAGAGAGATTGGCAGCGACGCAGCCGCCATTGGTGCAGGCTTCCTCACCAAATACGGAATTCAAAGAATGCTGACGAATGCTCCCGGTTGGGGAAAAGTGGCAGGAATCGGGCTTGGACTCGCCTCGGCCGGGTTCACCAGAGACCTGGTCAATAATGGAAACATCGGGTCGAGCTCCGACTGGTTACGAGGTAGTGCCATGTTCGGTGGCAGCTTGCTGCTGGCTCGTGGACTATCATCCGTGAGGTCAAACCAGGTGTTGGGTGAAGCCACCACTGGTATCGAAGCCCGGTCAAAACGAGCGTTAAGTGATGCCACTACTGCTGGTATCGAAGCCCGGTCAGGAGGAGTGAGCGGAAAAGAGTGGGATCGCCTAATTGCAATTAGCAATGAAACCAAACAAAGGCTTGCGAGAACTGAAGGAATGACTCCCAATGAGATTATGTATCAGCTCTTCAAGCCATAGAATTACGCAAGGCTTGGAACTTCGCGTGGTAGACAAGGACGGATGCTAAGGGAAGTGGTTTTGCGGAGTGCATGGGTAAGAAGTGAGGAGAGATACAAACAGTTGCCTCAACGGGCTCTCAATGGGATTGAACGTATACTGCAAACATCTAAGGTAAGTAAATGAACATGATCTTCAATGCTCCGACCACCGATTCATTTCTACCCGTCAAAGGCACCGGAAGAGCGCTCCAAGTGTTGATCGTGTTGGTGACGAGTCTTACTGTAATCGACACTATTTGTGGTGCCACCAAAGAACAATTCGCATCCGAGAATCTGTCCAACATTGCGGCGCTTATAAGTATCTTGGGGAATCTGGCATACATGTTGCTGCTTCCTCTCAATATTGTGACCGCACTCTTCTTTGTCACATGGATGCGAAAGGCATTGAGAAATCTCCCGGCACTAAACGCTCTTGGAGCTAAGAACAAAGATTGGTACTGTTGGGGCTTCTTGATTCCCATTGTGAACCTATTGGTACCAATGATTATCTTGCAAGAAGTGTGGAAGGGAAGTAATCCAGCCATTTTAGACTCGCAAGGCTGGAAGGTTGGAACAGCTTCAAGGCAGATTTATGCATGTTGGATTTGTTGGCTGGCTTGCCCGGCAATACGAGTTTTAAGCCAACTCTTGCCGATAGACCCGCTTGTAGCACAACTCATGAATCTTCTCTCAACGGGATTTTTCGTGGCCGCGGCTATATTGGCAATTGTGATTCTTGGCGTGATAGCGATCCGCCAGGAGAACAAGCGAAACCTCTGTCTCAGTGTGAGTGAGTGACTCGTCTAAGAACTGGACATAGCCGATGTCCAGTAAGAACATAAGAACATCCAGCTTCCATCACATTAGCCTGCCACCTGCTGGATGCGGTGTGGCGCATTCCCCTTGCCCGGAAGTTCTGCTAGTGACAAGCCAGGTGCCTGATGATGAGATCGATATCTCATCTATTGAACAGCCCGTTGACGTGGCGGGACAAGTGATTTCATCGACTATGTCTCCTGAATTTAGCAGGCGTCTCCGAATCAGATTGCCGAGTCCGGTGTACTCAACCTCAACAAACTGTAGATCGCCTCCACACATGAAAGCCGTTGTTTTGTGATTAGATTGAGTCATTCTCTTCCTATCTCGCTATCTCTATTATTCACCGATCATTTATGAATAAATCGGCCCGATACTGCTGAATGGATATTCAATTGTTGTTCGCCTGCAGTTCATTACGCGCAGTCTGAGCTGCTCCCTGGACGCAGAAATGATTCGTTAGATTCCGAAGGATCTGTTGCTCGCTGAAGAGACCGCCCCGCAGCACGTAGATTCTCAACGTGGAGTCGTTGTAAGCGGGCAACGAGTTTCGCGAAAGCCAGGATGAACCACGAGGAATTGCCCACTTCAATCTCGGCAATTCCTCGTGGATGATTAACTAACGTTTGCCGGGTTTGCCTTGGCCAGCTGTTTGTAATTTGACAGCCAGACTCGCTCCGAGTTGTTGGCAAGAGATAGTCTCAACACTCTTTCCCTTCTCATCGACGATTCTAATGGCACCGTCTTCAAGAATTATTTTGCCACCAACATTCGTTAGCGCCTCTGGTTTTCGATTACCAGTTTGAAAAAACACTATGCCATTCTGGATATAGTATTTCTCCTGATTGAAGTCTATCATTCGAAGGTTGGTAGCCGACTTGTCTTCATATGAAATAGAGATGGACCCTCCTTCTCCATCTTTCTGCGCGATATTGATAACTCGCCCGTCCTTGTCTGTTTGTACTTTCAACCCGGCGTCATCTGCGGGTCGTGCTTGACCTTGATCATTTGCTTCTGCCAGGCGAGGTCTGTATCTACTCCGGGTATTTTTCTTTGGTCCACCACTTTGCCGCGATCATTTTGGATCTTGAATCCTTCGTCAGTAAGCTTGATCGACGCAGTTCTCAAATCCAATGCGGTTGTCTTTCCGTTTACCGTGTGAAATACCAGACCGCTTTCTTTCTTTTCAAATATCTCAGTACTAAGCTTTCCCGTCTTTTCGTCACGCTTTGTAATCGTCACCTTAGAGAGTTCACCGGCATTGCCCGGATCGTGTTCGAATTCTACGGCTGAATTGCCGTCTTTGAATTTGGTTACATTGCCGGTTTTGTCAGTGGAAGACTCGGTCTTTGGTTTATTGTCCTCGATTATTCGTTTCAGCTCGGCAGGGGTCTTGAGCTGTTCAGTAAGTCCACCGGCAAATTGCACAAAATCTTGTCTTTTAGCCTCTTGAGGTTTAGCAGGATCTTTCGAGTTGTCTCCTATTCTTTTATCCTGCACAGCTTTCCATGCAGTGGCGATGCTGACATCGACTGAATTAACAGTCCAATTTGGATCGTATTTATCACCAATTTTCTTCCAATTTATCTGGTGTTCCTGTGCAACAGGTTTGGAATCCGGTTTAGAACTCATATCTATGGAGTACCGTCCGTTACCGCTCCCTAACTTTAATTTCGCTACTGGCGGTTCGCTATTCTTATCGTAGGAGTAGCTTGCCGAAAGTCCTTCCTTCTTGGCGCTCTGCACAATGGCCTTCAGAATTTTTTCGCTATCAGGATTTCCATTGAGCGAATGAATTGCCTTAACAAGACTATCCGGGTTGTCAGCCGAGAGCAGTGCTTTCTTGATCTCTTCAAATTTTTTGAGACTTTCCGGTGACAGGGATTTTTCCAGCGATTCCGAAGGGATTCTGTATTTACTTGCATATGGCACGCTGTCAGTGACTCTCCGCAACTCCTCCGGTTGAGCCTTCGGAGTTTCTGCCAGTTTGCCCGGTGCATTTTCGGAAGTTTTATCGACGTTTTGTTCAGCAGATTTTTCTCCCACTATGTCGGCAGCAGTGCGATTCTTTTCCTGCTTTCCGCTATCGGATGGCACCGAAAGCCCGCCCTTCTCGCGGTCCTCCTCACCGGCTGGTGGGCGGAAGTTGAAGTTTTCCGTGCTGTGGGTATCACTCATCGTCGAACGTTGCTCAATGTTAGTATTGCCAGTTGTGTTTCCGACTATTATTCCGGTTTCGTATCCCTTCGTTTCCTTCAATATGTCCCGCGCTCGTCGTCGAGTCTCCGCATCTGAGCTCGCTGTGTCAACCGTCGCCGGGCGTCTCAGCTCTTCGTTCTTGAGGTATTCTCCAAAAGTCCGAGCCCCTCTTGGATCTTTGCTAAATTCCTCGAGTTGTTTTAGAGTGGGGTTATCTCGCAGGACCTCCTGTAATAGTAGGGACTCACCATCACGGGTGATTGATCGCTTTAACAACTCCAGAAAGTCAGCTGGATTCGCGGAGGCATCGTCAGTGGTTGGCTTAGGCTTGTCTCCAATTTCTCGAGTTGTTTTCTCAAGATCTTTCAGAATTGATGACGGGCTGCTTTTCGAACTATCGGGTTCTGAATCAGGCAAGTGCGTCAGATCGTCATTTAGATCTCGTTTATCGATATTGACTCCGGGGAGTTGCAGTTTCGAATTGTCCATAGGCGAATCAGTCCTTGGCGATTCGGAGTGGTCCATTTCAACCAATGCTTGCTCTGCTAGTTGCGAGCCGACCGTGTCAACACGATCCGGCGTAAATTGATCACTTCTTCCTTCAATCATTCAGTCCTCCTGCGAAACCATCAGCTTCTCTCTATCTCTTTTTTGTTTGTTAGCCCGTCACAATGTAGTATCCGCCGCGAACCTAACATTTCGGTTACAGACTTATGACAAGGTGCTGACCTGGTAACCCTGTTTTGCACTGACTGTCAGAGCATCCCGATCCGGAGACCGAGTATAAACGCGTTATAAATTTGGACACAGCCGAAGCTGCTAGTAGTTTGCAGATTGCATTGCCAAATGTCGGTCAGCACTCGCGTTGCCAGTGCGGCCGTTTTGCGCCAGGCGCGGTTCAGCGAGCTTCAACGAATGCTACCGATAGAGGCAAGTACAAAGTAGCAGGAGCTGTCACTTCGGCGCTGCCGGCTGAAGGGTAAAACGTTTCAGGGTTTATGCGGCTGGTCTGCGAGGAGCGAATAAATCTCGTTGCGCAATATATCTTTGACCGATTCTGTTGGTGTACTCCAGCTCTCCTTTATCGTTCAGCCGAATTGTACGAAGATAGTCTCTTTGGGGCACTCCGTTCACCATTCCGTTGAATACACGGTTGCCATACCAGAGACCATTTCGCAACAATCTGCCTTCTTGCTGCCACACTTGAGTCTGACCAGTCGCTGCGTCCCGGGCCTCGATCCGAATCACTGCGCCGCCGGCGTCGGTAGTGACAACATTCGTGTTGCCGGTTCGTCCGTCAGTCACCACGGTTTGAATCGTTCTGTCTGGCATTCGTCGCGACTCAACTATAGACGTGGTACCGTCGCGCTCAGTGATGATCTTTCGAGTCGCCGGGTAGTCATCGGGGGTGGTGCCCCGTTGAACTATTGTTCCGTCTGGCATCTTAACGGAATCGCGCACTGTCATCTCCATTTTTGATCCCGCTGGCGGTGCCTCTGCCGTTTCGGTGCGGGGGCGCACTCGTCCCGGTGGAGGGGGAACATCGGTGCGGGGAGCTGCTTCCTCTGGCATTCTGAATAGTTTGTCTCCCTTTACCCCGATCTGTTCGCGTTTTCCCAACGCAGTCTCTACATGAATAATGCCTCGACGATCTATAGTCATCGACTTCAATTCTTCCGGTGCTGCTCCATCCTTGTGAAGAATTAGTTTTGACGTGCCGCTAAGCAAATCTTCCTGATGCTCTAGCTTATAGCCCGAGGGCTTGAAAGTGATTTCCTTCGGCACCGCTTGTCCACGCGCGGTCTTAATAGACCCATCCGCGTTCTTCTCGTATTCGACGTTGTATCCGGTCTTCCCATCTGGCGAACGATATTCAGATATCCATCCGCCAGGTAACCGGCGTTCGGTGTGGTTATCTGGAAACTTAATTTCGCGGGACTTATCCGGGTTCAGGGTCACTGTGTGCTCTCCTGATTTGGCTGTGATTTTTGCCGTGATTCTATCGCTGTCCAGGGACAATTCGACTGAAGCAGAGGCTTTCGCAACTAGCTTGCCGGTGCCATCTCGAATCTCCGTAACAGTATAGGGTGGTCCGGGTTTGGAAGAATCAATTTTTGCGGTGTAGGCGACCTTGCCATCGGGACCTTTTATCTCGGCAGAGACAGGTTTTCCATCCTCTTTCCTAATTGTTACTTCAGATTTGAGGGTCTTGTCGGCGCCCGTAATTCTCTCGACTTTCTCTGCGCCAGTTTCTCTTGTCTCTGAACGACGTAGAGGATCTATCGTAATCGTTTCCTCTGCCTTTTCGATCTTGATGGTTCCTTCAGGTGTGGCCGTGACTGCGGCACCCTTATTGATTTCTTTACCGTCGAGGCTCAAAGCCGGTGGTGCCGTTTCGTAATTGATCGTGTACTTCTTGTCGCCATCATTGATGCTGCCGGGCCGCCCAAAACGATCCAGCTGAACGATTACCTTGCTACCATCAGTTCTGGAGGTCTCGACTGAACCATCGGGCTTATAGCTGATTTGAACTGATTTTCTATCTTCTGTTTCTTTCTCGATAGTGACGATACCGTTCTTGACGTCGATTCTCTTGACGCCATCAACACCGACTTCGTATTTCTGTCCGCTGGGATGTTTATAGTTGGTTATCTTGCTGCGTTCTGCCCCTGTTCCGTATGTTAATTCACTTCCATTCCCCAATTTATCTTCCAGAGCCTCAAGCCTTCCGGTTTTTAGATCACGATGTTCAGTTCGTCCGTCAGCGAACTTTTTCTCCGAGGTCAGCCAAGTACTTTCTCTAGACCGTTCAGCAAGGTCATACTTAACAACTTCGCTCGTCGCGGTATTTGTGATTGACACGAGGCCTTTCTTCTCATCCACCACAACACCGATTTTCGGAGACTTCTCGAAGATCGGCGTATCTTCCGCCGTGCCATCCGCCTTCAGTGGGGTAATCGATTTTATGTTCTTCGCGCCATCGTATTTGAAATCATAGACGACGCCTTTGGAGTCCTTCATCTGTTCGATCAGTCCGCCAGTCGTTTTAACGACCTCATGATCTAGATATTTAATTGTTTGCTTGCCACCAGCCGGAACATCTTTCAATGTTACGGCGCCTGTCGTTGAGTCAACGCTATCAACCTTCTTGCCGTTCAATACATGGTCTGGGACGGGCTTGCCGTTTTTGGTCACCTGCCAAGTGCCATCGGAATTCGGCCGAACCATATTGCCATTGCTCTCTCGAAGACCCACAACCTTGTTGTCTTTGTCCTGGTAAATTCGACTGCCATCACCAAAACCGATGATTTTTTCTCCCGTCTTCGAAACCAGCTCGGTGCGGCCATCCTCCTTCAGCGTAATTACTGAAGAACCCTTTTTGAACTGAATCTCGCTAGTCTCCTTATCAAACGTATATCCTTCTTTTGTCCGCCCGTCCGCGCCAATGACCTTGCCGTCCTTGATTTTGAATTCCTGGTTGTTATGGATCACCTTGGTCACATTGCCATCAGCATCCTTTACGACCATATGGCTGGAGTCACCCCGCGCGGTCTTTTCCGTGATACTTGATCCGTCCAGTCGTTGCACGGTAGTTTTGTCGCCCTGCTTAATTGTCACAGTGGTATCGGCTTCGGTGCCGGATACTTCTACCTTGTCTGCAGTGATTTGCTTGCCATCTGTACCTTTAATTTGCTTGCCATCTTTATCCGTGGCGAGCCATTTATCCCCATCCTTCTTCCAAGTAACACCATCGCGCCCAGTGACGGCTGTCGGCATTTTTTTGGGGTCCGCTAAATCTTTGTCATACACTACCTTGAGGAGAACGTTCCCGTCATCAACAATTTCCATGGTCTTATCCTTCTTGTCGGTGTCGGTGGAAATTGTTAGGGGCGGGAGCTCACGAGCCGTGTCAGGCAAAGATTTACGAAGATCTACGCAGTCTTTCATATTGAGGTGTTCCAGAAGAGCCTGCGTCACATCGCTCCAGGCCTTTTTGTCCCCAATGCTTGGTATTTCATCTATTAATGCCATTGATTACTCCCCGATTTTCGTAGTCAAATGTCTCGGAAGCACTTCCATCCCTGTGGTGGTGAAGCTTCAGTGAACGCTGAAGATTTCGTCTAGCGGTCAAGCTGTCGTTGTTCAACTCTCAACGCAATTATCCTCATCGGCGGTAACAAACTCCCGACGACGGTATAACAAACAGCTGACAGAGCAGACTCTACAGATCAGCCTAGCGTCTGAAATAACAAGGTTGAGCTGTTAGGTTTTTGAGGCAGCTTTTTACAGTTTAATCAAATCGGAGATCGTCAAGATTGCATGATAACGACTGGAGCGATTGTCTAATGCCTTCAGGTACTTTTTTTGTTGCGTGACTCCATTGAAGAAGTCACTTGCCAATCACCGAAGTACCAGCGTTTTTCGGGAATGTCATAAATGAGGCGGAGACTCATATTAATGAACCCGGTCTCAAAATCGAGTCCAGCGATGTAATCTTCTACAACGTACTTTCCAGTCCAAATTGTCAATTTTGCCATTACTTTCGACCACACCTGTGCAATGGGTAAACTTGGTCCGTGTCCCAATGGACATGGGGCTAACTCACGTAATCTGCTGTATGAACCCATAGAGGCCTTCCTGTTTTCTAGTGCCTTGCGTATCTGCAGTTCGCATTCAGTGGTAAAGCGGGCACGTGCGTCGGGTAGCCAATTGTTCTTCAACACAGAAGGGTCACCGGTTTGATAAAGCTTTTGAATTACTTCTCTTACGAATTCTTCTCTTCCCTCAGCCGGAGCCACTCCACTAGTGCTGCGATCTCTCTCTTTGCCTTGCGTGCTCTTTCTCATTTTGCCTTGCATTCTGATGACCACAGTGACAGGAATGGTGAGCATCATTGAGAACAGCACGAAGAGAGTAAAAGACATAAACCAATGCTGCGCAGGATCCTCTTTGACCGAGGCGCTGAGCATCAAAGAAAACAAGGCTCCACATGGTAGAGCGAGGATCATGCCAATGACCAATCCTTCAAAATCGTGAGCCGAGCGTGGTGCCGTATGATATCTTTCAGTGCCCATGGATGGACAAGGAATCAATAGTAGCGTAGAGATGACAACTAGGGTTAATTGTTTGATCTTCTCACTTGTCGAGCATTTGTTCTGCCGGAAACATGTAACCACGTTACCAATTAACACCGCATAAACTGTTATCCCCAATACGAACTTAAGCAGGTTTAGCTGATTTGAAATTGCGACGTGCTTCCAACCACTGATTAGCATTCCTAACGCTCCCAGCCAGATTACTTCGAGAATGGCGAACCAGAGATTTATTCCGGCTATGATGTCGTGGGATGGACACATCATGATCATAATCACGATTCCAGCCACGATGCCGATTCCATAACAGCTCATTATGACGTTTCCAATCTTTAGCCACGCGTTCACCAGAGCTTGGCCCGGAGTGCAGCCAACGGTTGCGTAAGTGTGTCCGGGCACTCCGATAATGCGCACACCGTCTTTCGTTTCATCGGCAATGTTAGTAAGTACAGGATTGTCTTCCGGGAGTTCGCCTGAGTGATCGATATTATCAATCACAGTGATAATTCTGAGTGCGCTGGCCTCGGTAAGCAAGATTGCTTGATCGCCGTTAATAGGCTCCAAGTGTTCTGTTTCTTTTGTCTTTCTTCTTTTATTCATTCAAGCTGCCATCGCCTCGCTGAATTGTCAAAATCTTTCCCGAACTTGTTAGGAGAATTCATCAGTACTTAGCTTTTCTAGATGAGATTGGCGTGGGCTTTAGACCACAGACTCATCGAGAGCAAGAAACGATGAATAAGAATGTATTCGATAGCTTCGTTCCAAGCTTCACCGTAGTATCGCCGACGGAGCTAACAAACTGCTGACCAGGTTCTGACAAACGGCTGACTTGGCGCTGTGTACAGAAAGAAGACGAATTGAGTGTGACAGGACGACTGCTTTACAGTAAGTCGCCTTAGTGTTGCAATGTCTGCTCACCTGCAGTCGGTTTGTCCGCCTTCTTTGCGTTTTTTGCCAGCCTGTGGAGGGCGGTTAGCCGGCATCGGACGGTCCATTTATCCGTATCCTTGCAATTGGTGGAATGTTTCAATCCTTCAACCAATCCTTGCCTTTTTGAGTTGGGATTGTTGAGCTGCGTTTCTAGCCTGACCAGGTTAGATAGAACTTCTGAGGGTGGATCCGTTTTCTCTGAATCAAGAAGCTCTATTGCTTCATCGATACGATTTCGTGCGGATGCGGCATCATTCAGCTCCTTGGCCTCAACCTGCCCGAGTTCACAGAGAACATCTACTCGCCGGTGAAGAACGGACACATCGGTTGTTTTGGATTCGGCCAGAAGCTTCAGCGCTTCAAGAAGGCGTTCTCGTGCTGATTTGGCGTCTTTCAGCCGTGCCTCCGCTTTACTCAAGTTAGAGAGAACGCTTACCCGCTGCAAGAGGCCCGATACATCGGCTACCGGGGAACGAGTCAGAATTTTCAGCACCTCAAGCAGATGTTCTCGCGCTGAGCCGGGGTCATTCAGCTGATTTATCTCCATGTCACCGAGGCTACACAGAGCTCTGATGCGATTGTAGATGACCCAATGATCGGTTCGTTTCAACAAAGATAAACTCTTCAATGCTTCAAGAAGTCGCTCTCTCCCTGACTTGGCGTCATTTAGCTGAAATGCCTCCACCTCGCCCAAACTGATGAGGGCTATATGAAAATGCTCGGTTCCTTTGGAATCAGCCATCAGCCGCAGTGCTTCAAGAAAATGAAGGCGACCGGCGATCGGAGTGACAGGGATCTGGATGTTGCTCGCATCTCCACCGAAAAACGATTCTGATTCCCCCAGTTGGAGAAGAATCAGCGCCGTGTGCCAGCGATCGGATTTGCCAGAATCTTTCGCTAGCCAATTTTTGGCAATCCTTAACCTTCGTTCTCTAGTTCCAGGCGAAAAGCGCAGTCGAACAATTGTCTCGTATGTGAATCGAGCCGTAGATGGCAAAAGACTATCTGTGGTGCGTGTATTGTCCTCAGGTAGTGCAGCCTTGTCACCGGGGCCTTGTAAATTCTGGTTTAACGTGAGAAGTGTTCCAGCTATCACGAGTGTGATTGCCAAAAGAACAAACAGCCATTTGTTGGACGCTCGCAGGATCGCCGGGGGGGAGCAAAGCGCCAGCGGAGCGCCTCCCGCTAGAATTGAGTCCAAATCTTTGCGCAAATCATCGACTGTTTTGTAGCGTTCGTCTCTTCTCTTGGCCAAAGCCTTTAAAACAACTCTGTCAAACCCGGGTGGTAATTCGTCAACGAATCTTCCCGGTGGATCGGGCGTATCGTGAACATGCTTGTACAAGACTCCCACCGGGCTATCCGCACTGTGAGGCGGATGGCCTACTACCAGCTCGTACAATATGCATCCCACTGCATAAATATCTGATTGGCTGTCGGCGCGCTGACCGCTACTTTGCTCTGGACTCATGTAGTTGATGGTTCCAACTAGTGCTCCGGATTGTGTTAACTTCATGTCGTGTTCATTTCGTAGTTGCCCGCTGCCAGTGCCAGCCAATCCGAAATCTAGAATTTTGACGTGAGAGGAATCGTCTACCATTATGTTTTCAGGCTTGAGATCTCGATGTACGATAGAACGTTGGTGAGCGTAGCTCAGACCGTCACAAATCTGAGCTATCATCGCAGATGCGTCTTGCCAGCTCAATCTTCCATGCGCCAAAACCTGTCGCAGACTTTCACCACTTACATACTCACAAACGAGGTACGGAATGCGCCCTCTCCACACGCCAAACGAAAAACATTTGACTATGGAGGGGTGTGATAGTGAACAAAGAATCTTTCCTTCCCGAACGAATCGATCGTTCACACGTTCGCTCGATGTCAGGCTGCGGTGCAGCACTTTGATGGCGACGACGCGCCCAAGTATTGGATCTTCAGCTTTGTAAACGCTTCCAAGACCTCCTTCGCCCAGTAACGACAAAATTCGATACTGTGCAATAGTTTGTCCGAGAATTCCTGGCTCTTCCATGGCGGGCGATCATTAGTAGGCTGTCAGAGGTCTCTTATACCCTTGTGGCGAATTCCTACATCATTATGGTACCGACTATCTCCCGGAAAGGCTGACTTTGACCACGCAAAACTACGTACGGATGGAAGAGCATAAATTAACCGAACTGTTTCGAATCAGACAGTTTTGGTCGCTGACGACAAACTGTAATTCGAAGAAAGGCTGTTAGAAGCGGGAGCCGACAATCTGGCAACCGTACTGAACAATTATTACGCATCGACGGCCACCTTCCAGTCAGCACTTTGTCATCACTGTGTCACTAGCTTGTTGTGTCACTAATGGATACTGCACTCTAGCCCGCTAAACAATGTTCGTACAAATGGGGCATCGATGACACCAACCCGCATGATTCAATTGCAAGCGGAAATAGGAGTGAAGAATATGAACACCGAAAACGACGCACTAAGCACGGTGCCGGAAGAAGACGAGCACAAGTCCGATAGCTGGAATACCATCGCGGCTAGCTTGTACGAACGAACCGAAACCGCAAAAGAATTCGTGTCAGAGTCGCCGAAGCGCACTGGTTCGGCATCAAACGGAGCACCGGAGAACATTCCTCAAAACGGTATATCAAAGGAGCTGCCGCCTGTAATCATCTGTTTCCCGCCCACAGAACACCCTGCGGCGACCATATCTAAGAGTGTTGATGTCAAACCGCATGGTGAGAAGCAAGAGAGCCCTCCGCAAAGCGATAGTAAGGAATCTCCTCCTTCCGAGGCAGCTGGCTGTCAGCCAGCACAAGATGTGGCTTCCATATCTAAGAGTGTTGATGTCAAACCGCATGGTGAGAAGCAAGAGAGCCCTCCGCAAAGCGATAGTAAGGAATCTCCTCCTTCCAAGGCAGCTGGCTGTCAGCCAGCAGAGGATGTGGCTTCCATATCAGAGCGCGTTGACGCCAAGCCGCAAAGCGAGATGCCGGAGCGCGCTAATGACGAGAGCATCATGCCTCGTGACGATGGGGATGACAACCGACCGCCAATAATGGTTACGAAAGAGGAGGGAGGAAATGAACTTGATTTGACCAAGGGTAGGTACATAGTTGTCGATGAACTTCCGCGCATTCGTAAATCAAAAAACTGATTGACTGCGACGAGATAATCGCTCCAACGACT
>JAKFUT010000110.1 GCA_021732565.1 Candidatus Obscuribacterales bacterium | reverse complement strand
AAGCTAGCTCGCGATAATACGGCTGAGTCGGAGATTCAAAAAATCATTGATGAAACCTATTCCCGAAATTATCCGTTTGAAGAAGAGAGCCCGACGTATATAAAATACAAAGCCAACCGGCTTTATGGACCTAAAACAGACAGCGGTGCCGCCTCGAAGGCGAGCAATGTGAAATTTGGAGATGGGACCGCCGGACCTGCAACCCCGGGTACCGAGGAGAAGAAATGGGTGCCCAAACTCAAACCAGGGAAAGAAGTCCCCAAGTGTTGTGCCGGTGATCACAAAGACGACGCGAAGAAGGACGACGGCGCTAAGAAGAGCGATGGCGAAAAGAAGAACGAAAAACAGGTTGCCGATTGAGCCTGTTATTTGAAGTGTCGCTAGAAATTTCGGTCAGGTAGCTAATGCAAGAGAAACAATTCGATAGTGCAGAGGTGAATTTTTCTGGAGTCATTCGCGAGTTGCTCGGCCCTTGCTTTGGGATCGCAGGGTACCTGTTGATCGCAAGTTGTGTCGCGACGAGTATGACGGCTTGTACCCCGCGACAGAGTAGCAACTCCTCCCGGGTTGTCTGGACGGCACCGGAAAAGAGTGATGCTCCGGCCACCGGAACTGTGGAGAATACTCCCTCTACGACTAAGGAGGCCGAGAGTCATCCCAAGCCTCATGGACCAAACCCGTTCGTTGGAGGAGCGACCTCCAAAAAAGATGCTGCCGAGAAAGTAGTGGCAGATTCGAAGGAACTGGCGCAATCCGGGGGTGATTCTTCAGCTAATGAGCTTCGCCGCGTGCCGGAGAAAGAGCGACGACAAAGTTCTTCCGAGACCGCACATAAGGAGGCGCTAGCCGCAAAGGTGCTTGATCCCAAGCGTTTTCGCACGGAGCATTGGCAAGACAAACCCATGGTTCCGGTCTCTTACGAGATTGCAAAAAAACGTCCGGATGTTCTCGAGAGACTATTCTGTTATTGTGGCTGTGACCTGACGGAACACCACAAGACTTTGCTCGATTGTTTCACAGACACCGATGAGCATGGTTCCACGTGTAGTGAGTGCATTGATGAAGCTTTTCTGGCGGATCGGCTTTATAAGGACGGCGCTACAATGGCTCGCATTCAACAGATGGTGGATGAGGAATTTTGTCCCAAGTATCCTTTTGCACCATCGGAGCGGACGGCTACGTATCGCAGTTATCTGGCACGACGCCTGTACACTAATTCTACTGAGCCGAGTTGTGGTGAAAACTATCGCAAGGAGTAAATCTTGCTGAGGAGGAAATTTCGGCACCAGCCTGCTCCTTCACCTCAACTTCACCAACGCCCGTGACAGGCGCCTTTCCATTTCGGTTTGGACCTCATAGTTATGTGCAGCGGATTGCCGAACTATTTATTGTTTGGAAGTGTCGGGCGCAGCAAGGGCTTGAATCTGTGCCCACGACGCAACGAATCACTATGTGCAGCGCAATGAATGTTCTTCCGCACAGTGGTGATTTTACTGTTCGACCTCGGGTGAACTACTTTTCTTATCCTCGCCGGCGAGTTAGTTTGAATGCCATTCCTATTGGAACCAGCACGGAAATTGACAGGTATTGAGCTCAGCCCGCTAACCAGTTCGCATTGCAAAGACAACCCTTCAAGAGGGACCTATCATGACGGAATTAGAGATTCTCGATCGACTTGCGGAACTCCCGTCTATTGACGGGCTCGTTGAATTGAGGAAGAGGCTTCACCAGTTGAACTCGCATACACTGTCTGAGCGTAAGTCTGTTGCGGAGCGCTGCCGTGAACTCGGGAGCCGCTTGAACGCGCTTCTGTTCCATGTGGCAGTCTGCGAGAGAGCGGCCGGCTTCATTGTTGGCTGCTTGCAATGTGGACAGACAGTGGAATTCACCGGAGCTGATTCTACCAGTGGGAACAAGTGCGCTCGGTGGCCTAATAGTCGAATGGATGAGATCAACGGGCTCTGCTCGCCCTCGATGGTTCGCGTGTCTTGCGCTGAAAACCACTCATCGTGCACGAGGATTTTCTGTATGAAGTGCGCCCCCAACCAGGGAGTAGAGCTGCAGTGTAACCTGAGCAAATACGAGGATGAATAAGTTCCCAATGAAGTAGAGGAGCCGAGCTGCTCCTCTGCTTTCATTCGTGCAAATGCACCGTGCTATTCGGTTTCGGCAAGTCCGAAACTCGAACAAATTCGACATGTATTTCCGAAGAAGCTAGCGCTGCTGAGCTCCTCGAACGACTCTTTGTATGAGCCGTTCGAGGAGCTTCGGCTTTTTCGGAAGAGGCACCGGCAGCAAATTGGAAACACCCGCATGTCCTACTCGAATCTGGCTACGAGCGTGAACGCGACTCTGGACGCGCATGGCAAGTATCCCGCCAAACCGGGGAAGGCCTTTCGCAAATGGGACGGCACCACGCCGTACGCCATTCACCCCATCTGGTGCGCCATGACCGTTCTGGCGGAAACCGCGCTGCCCGAGGAGCAACGGCTCTTGGGGTACCAGACTCTGCTATTTCACGATATTCTCGAAGATACGACTTACGTCCTCCAGACCAGTCCAGAGGTTCGCGCGCTGGTAGAAGCTATGACGTTCGACTCGTCCGACCATGAGATGGTTGAGGTATGGAACCGTAGCGAGGAAGTGCGTCTGTTCAAGCTGTACGATAAGGTCAGCAATTTACTGGACGCCACTTGGATGGATTCATCCAAGTGGAATCGCTATTGTGAATACACTCTTCGATTGGCCGCTGACGTTGAGAAGCGATGGTCAGGCCTGAACATTGTGACGATCGCTCGCGCGATCGCTCAGCCTCGTAGTGAGAAGGCGTAATCAAACCGAGGGGTTGGTGCACTGTGAGCCAGGCGGGCTCAGGCGTGGCCCGACCCCGTTCTGATTTTACTTCCGAAGTTCGCTCATTGTGGAGAACGACCAGTGGTTTTCCAGTGGTGCTTTATTGCATTCTGTTTTCTCCTGCTCGCAGCCGCCTACGGTTGCGTTCAGCTTGCACGCGTCATACATTACTGGCGGTGCGAAGGCCGCAAGATGGAGACCGACAAGAATTACCGTACGCCCCCGCCTGGCTTCCTTCACCGCTTGTTCAGGTACCTGGCCGGCTGGTTGGCATCGATGTGGTGCCTGGGACGAATCCGCAAGATCGGACGGCTGCCACAGAAGCTGAAAAAGGGACGCTATATATACGTGTGCAACCATCAGACCGAAGCCGATGGTGTGCTGCTTGCGTGGATGCTCGGGCTGCGAAAGGTTCGCTACTTCGTCGCCTTTAACCAGTGTCGCGGTGAGCGTGGGCCGTTCGTTGCCTATACCGGCGGCATCCTTGTAGACTTCTTCGATGAGGTTGGCTCAAATTCACCGCCCCTGAACATAGAGCAACCGGACCGTCCCTTCGTTCGTCGCCGGCTGCTCGAGGCCGTACAGTCCGCGGTCTCCATTTTGACCAAAGAGCCGGACACGGACTTCTTCATCTTTCCGCAAGGCCGGCTGGTGCGGGATAACGACTTGAGGCTCACCGACTTTCAGCACGGTGCCATACGCATCGCGCAGAGCCTTGAGGAGCCGGTCTTCCTGGTGCCGATCGGAGTTCACTACGATCACAATCCGAACAATCGGACTGTATTCGCGAAGCTGTTCAACTTCCTCGGCTTCAAGAGTTATGGCAGGGTGTTGGACACGGTCAATGCGCAAACTGCTGTGGCCATTGGCGAACCTCTTCCTCTGAGCGAGTTGCCCCTGGAGAAGAACTTCGCCACTGCGGTTTTGTTCGACCAGATCAAGGCGCTGACGGAGAAGGCCGCGGCGTCTTGCGGCAATCGTCGTTGCGGTTAATAAGCCTGCATCTCCCTTCTCTCCTCTCGAAAAGGGACCACTGTGCCTGTGAACCGCCTATCCATCGCGAAATCCTCGTCTTTGCAGACTTCCGGTTGTGCAAAGCCAGAAGCAAACTCCTTTCGGAGCGGCCGAACGCTCATATTGGGCGTCCGGTCTGCTTCTTTGAGCGGAATTTCGTGAGGATGGAACTTTCCTGACCCCTATCGATAACTTGCGCGAACTTGCACGAAAAGGACTTTATAACTGGATGCATTTGTGAACTTCGGTGGGCGCCACACGCTAAATTCACCTGTTGCCTCTTCCACCCAAAAAACGCGCAGGATTATCCTGAAGAACTGATCCCGAAAGGACTATGAATACAAGGTTAAAGAGCAAAGGTTCTTTGGTTTGTATTCGGGTCAGGGTCCTGCGTATTATTTAAGAATGGAGACGTTCATGTACACGATTCTAGGGGCGGTCTTCGTCCTGATTCCTCCGGTGCTTGCGCTCCTGGCGCGTCGCTATGTCAAGCGGATGCCTGAGCAGGCTGACCCCGGGTTTGGCACGAAGGGCACAGCTGCGGTTGTGGGGCTGGTTATGGCCGGTCTCTACGGTATCTGGTCGGGCGCTTTGCTTCCAGGGCATCCGGTCATTGGTGTTCTTGGATTCGTCAGCCTGGCGTTCTCGCTCGTCGGTAGCGCCATCTGGTTGGTTCGCTATGACAAGAATGCGGATACCGTTCGCGAAAGCGGTGGTCTTGTGCGGCGCTTCAAGACCAAGTTCCTCGCCATCTACGCTTACCTGGCGGGCAAGCTTGTGAATCGGCTGCAGAAGTCCCGCGTACGCGCCGTCATTGGCGTTTACGAGAACCTGGCCGCTGAAGGAGAAGCGCAAGTCACTGAAGCTCGCAAGACTGAAGAGAAGATGAAGGACGATCCCTCCAGGAAGCGCGAGCGGCGCAACGTTCAAGAGGGGCGACGGTTGATTCAGCGGGAAGTCGGAGCCCTGAAGGCCACCGCCGAGCAACTGCGAACCTTGCTGAATCAAGACGCCATACCGGGGCTGGCCATTGAGCGACCCGAACTTCCGGAACTGGTTTCACACATTCCGCAAAAGCTCGGCTTGGGAGCCCTACCGGTCGTTGGCGTGTCTACGGTGTCGCTACCGCTGCTGGAGGCGAAGAATGCCTCAGAGAAGCCTTCGCTGCCCGGTGGCAATGGACCGAGCGAGGGTGAGCAGCCGTTGGTGTAACAGCATTTGAAGTACTGGGGCTGCAAGCGGCTAATAGACGTGGACACTGATGAAGATGGGGAATTGCTCTTCTTCAGTGTCCACGTCTTGTGTGGTTTCGTCTTCCTTTGATTTTCGTTCTCAGCCAAATTCGGATCTTGTGGATTTGGCTGTGGATCGGCTGATCCTCCCGGGGCTGTCCATCGTTCTCGGTAAGGCCCCGGGGCAGCGATGTTCGGGCGAAGTAATCGGAGCTTCTCCGGTGTTGATTCGCTTGCCAGCCCCTTACGTGATACAGTTCCGGGGTGTCATATAATGTTGTCACCCGTTTCTATTATCTAAGATAGAAGCTGTCGTCACCAAAAAATGAGTTTTCAAGGCTGCTATAGGTGTGTGGTGTAGGAGTTCAGAGTAGGCCCGATCCAGTCCGTGAACCCCGCCAGAGATGTTTTGAGTTCTGCAACTCGCGCTCTCTGGCGGGTACTTGGGCTTGCTTTCAATCAACCTTGGGCGAGCCGGGTGCTGAAGAACTAGCCTGCTCGTACCAGCTTCCCCTGTTGCACGTACACAGCCTCCTCCCGCATTCGGGCGAGGGTGTTCATGTCGTCCATGCTTTCATTAAGCTTGGTTCTTGCGATGTTGTAGTCTTGCTCCGTCTGGGCAACTCGGCCTTCCAGCCGCGACACTTCATTGCGCGAAGAGGCAACCAGCTGCGCGGCCTGAGAGCGCACGCATTCAGGCAGGTCGGTCGTCGCGCAGCGTTCCATAAGGTGGTTCCGGGCTGACCGAAGAGAGAGCTTGAGTCCATACAGACGGCCTGCCACCAACGCGTAGTTATCGCGCCGCCGTCGGAAGACCTCTGTTGCGGTCAGTGGGCGCGGCCCGTAGAGGTGGATGCTCGTCGTGACCGTTAACAGCACTACTAGCGCGGTAATACCCGGTGCCCACGGAATCGCACCCAAGAGGCACAACGCCAGGATGATCCAGCAACTCACCGAAGCCATCATCAATTTGGAGTCCGACATGGTTTTTCCCCTGGATGGAGGTATTTAGGCGACGCTCTTAATTCAAGCACTGTTTGCTTTAACGGGCGACCAACGTGGGAATTTGTCTCTTGCTGAGGTTCTGTCTTTTCAAAGAAGGCGGAAGGAGTGATGAATTGAAGGTAGTCCATTGCCGCCTTTCCTCCAACTTCCATTAATGTTTTGTGTCGCCTGCCACCGCGTTCAGTCCAGGCGGCGCTTCAATCGCTCGCACTGCGCTTTTGTCACTGGTGCCCCTGATCAGGTATGGTCGCGATTGAGCGTATGAACCCCAATGAACCGTCTGAAACTGCTTCTTGTGAGGGGGTGATGACAACTAATGAAAGCAGATGCACGGATGATTCGGCACCGACTCAACAGTGGCCCTCCGCATCTGCAAGCCATTCGGGTATCAATGCCCGGCAGGATCCGGGCCGTATTCGACACACTTCCTTGCCGTTGTGCAAGTAAAGTGTCTGCAGCAAGGATTCTTGTCCCGAGTCGCTTGCAGGTTACGTGAGTTGTACTTCAAACAGTCTAAGACAGACGACGCCCAACGAGAAGCGGAGATTATAGCTAAGTTGGAAAAGACGACGCGAAAGAACCACCGAAGACAACTAAGCAAATCGCGCGTGCCCAAAATGCCCTGAGCGGCTAGTCAGTCGAGCGGCATAGAGACCTTCTGAAGGTTGACAAATAAAGTGAACTTGTGCTGCATCGGGCGAAATACACGAAAGATGCTTCAGGCACCGAATATGGTGCCTGATGTTGTTCGAAGGGCTTCGATGTTCCACGCTCGAGGGAGGTCCGGATTGCAGCGAGCTCTTGGCATCAGGGAGGCAAATATAGCCGTGGAGGCGGTTGTCAGGCGCCGCTGGTGAAAAAATTTAGAAACTAAATTGCGCATAACAGCGTCAGATGGGATATCGCAAGTATCTATTTCTTGCTAAAATTGGTTAACTTAAGAGCAGACTCAGGAAGAGGGGTGAGTGGATATGGTAACCAACACACTCGGCAACCCGACACCCTGGACTATCATGTGCGACGACAGTTGCCCGGTAGTCCGATTTCTTGCGCGATTAGTGAAGAACTGCGACAAACGTCGAGTATTCACAGTAATTGGCCGCAACGATCAAGATCCGCAAACGCAACAGTTGACGGGCGAACTTGATTCGTCTCCATGGAGTCTCCTCCTTGTCGACGACGAATCTGAACGCTGGCACGGACCAGACGCAATTCCCTACATTCTCAAGAATCTTCCATCAGGAAGAATTGCAGTGGTGGCCTATACATTGCCCGGTACGATGTGGATAACCAGGCAACTGTATTTCCTCGTTAGCCGAAATCGAAAACGTTTGGCACACATAAATTTGCCACCGTCGTCGAATCCGCCTGGCGGCGGTTCCGTTCACGAAGCTGCCTAGATTTTGTTGTCACCACGACGCGACTAAATCGACTTTGCGACTGCCACCATATTCGGTTGCTAGATCTACCGATGTGCGCCACCTCGTTGTTAGTTGTAACTCGACTTACTCAACTTATCATCCGTAAGATGTAGGCGCCCAGCCCGAAATAGTCAACGTATAACAAGGACATTTCCTAAGAGAGCGCGGAAGCGGCCGTTACCATCGAGCTCCAAGGGTGGAACGCAGGCAAACCGGGACCGTGTGAGGAGAGGTTGTAGGATCTGTTAAATGTGACATAGTACTAGCAAGAGAAGTACGCAAGGCGGCGAAAAACAAAACCGGTGCGCGAGGACAGAAGGTGGAGCCGGCGCAAAGGCCCGTTTCCAATCTATCTGTCCCCGCATACCGGCTGTTAGCGCGCATCGAGCGCGAGTTGATACTACCCGACGTGAATGCGCGGGCGCTTGTTGACGTCAGGCTCCGCCCTGCGCAAGATCTCCCGGGTGAAGGTTGCGATTTCACCCTGGCCGAACAGGAGAAACTCGAAGGCGGCCAACACCGGCCGTTTCTCCGACCAACCAAAGTACGCGTGGCACTTCACGTGCTGGTCTTGATAGAGGTGCTGAATCGTTAGCAACACATGCGCCATGGCATTCGGAATGGCGGCGGATTCACAGCGCAGAATGCGGTGGCCCGCTTTGTCCTGCGCGCAAGTAACGTGCAGCCGTTTGCTTGCAAACTCGGAAGGCTCGCGCACCGTGACCTCAAGGAGAATGACGTTCTTCGGGTTGATACCATGCAGCTCTTGCATGTCCTTGAGCTTCTGCTTCACATTGCCGCCAGGGCGGTGAGCCAGCACCCGTAGTTGCGGGGCTACTTCAGTATGTCCATCGTGCTGAGATTCCTGGCGGGAGCGATCGCCCGCAATTGCCTGCTCGATTACGGCCTTGCAGGCTGCATCGAGATAGACACTGTCATGGCGAAGCTCCATGGAACGCAGCCACCGGGACAACAATGATGTGACAATGATCGTGCCGATGAAGAAGCTGGCTACTTTCAAGCCGTCCGGCCGTTCAATCACATTCACCACTGTCGTGTAGATGAACACGATGGTAATCACTGCAAAAAACACTCTGGCAAGAGTCGTGCGAGACGTGAGGCAGACAGCCAGAGCCGCCGATGTGATAAGCACTAGAACCCCGGTGGCATAGGCTCCGCCTTGAGCTTCTACGTCCGCCTGGAAGATAACCGTTACCACCAACGCCACCACCGTGAAGAAGATAACCAACGGGCGCGTAGCCTTCGTCCACTCCGGCGCCATCCCGTAGCGAGGAAGGTACCGTGGCACCAGGTTAATCAACCCGGCCATCGCGGAAGCTCCCGCGAACCAGAGGATCAAGACTGTCGACACATCGTACAGGGTGCCGAAGCCATGCCCCAGAAGGCTGTGAGCCAGGTAGGACAATGCACGACCGTCTGCTTCACCACCAGACTGCACTAACTGGGCGGGGATGAGCCACGTGGTGACAAGGCTGCTCAGCAGCAGGTAGACAGCCATGATGCAGGCCGACCACCGTAGAAGCCTCCTGGTGTTGGCGATGCGACCAACTGGTTTCTCCGCCGTGTCACCACGGTTACCTTCGACCTGAGGCATGACAGCCACGCCGGTCTCGAAACCGCTGAATCCCAGGGCGAGGCGGGGGAAGACCAGAGCGGCAGCCAGGATGGCGCCAGTCCAGCCGTTGTGGCTGACGCTGACCAGATTTGTCCAATCACCCACCACGTGTGGTTGCTCCATGATCCGGGCAAAGCCCGCGGCGATAATTACGGCGTTCAATCCCAGATAGAGCACCACCAGAGCGACGGCTATCCCCAAGACTTCTTTGAAGCCCTTGAGGAACATCGCCCCCAGGAGAGTGATCAGTACGAGAGTGACGAGCATCTGACTGGTGATGAACTGGCCGATGTAGGGATTTTGCACGATATGCGCGGCAGCGTCAGCGCTGCTTAGCGTGATCGTGATGATAAAATCCGTGGCGCAGAAGCCAATCAGGCCCAGAACCACGAACTTGCCCGCCCATCCCGGCACTAGCCGCTCCAGCATAGCAATGCTGCCCTGCCCTTCCGGACTGCGCTCTGCCACCCGACTGTAGATGGGTAGAGCACCGAAGAGGGTGAGAAGCACCAGTACTGCCGTCGCCACTGGAGCCAACAGACCTGCCGCGACGATGGCGATACTCGGTTGGTAACCGAGGGTGGAGAAGTAATCCACTCCTGTAAGACACATCACTCGCCACCAGGGAGCTTTGTGATGCTCCGCGTGGGCACCGCCCTCTTTTGCCGGGGGGGACTGGTGACTGGTAGAAGACCTTGCGGTTGCAAGAGAACTCATGTGCGTTACTTTCAGAAAAGCGACGCCGCCGTCAATTGATTTCTTGACGGAGCATCTAACCATCCTCTCAGCGGATGATCCGTAAGTACGGCTTTACCGCGCTTATTGATCATCCAGTGATGCTGTTCAGGCGAAGCCACAGTCAATCACAGACCGAGAGTACTCACGATGAAGTGAGTTGAAATCTGTTTATTGCACGTAGATCGAGGCAGTGTAAGTCGATATTTTCTGCCATGTGGGGGAATTGAAGAGTGATTCCTCACCTTACTAGAAGCACTAAGCAGTATCAAGGCGCTATCAATGAAGCATCAAGGCATTATCAATTTCGAGGATCGTCTGGATTTGCTCGGTGTGGCCGCATCTCTTCATTGCACAAGTGTTTATAAGCGTTTAGAGCGGTCAGCCGCTCGCGTGAGTCAGGTTGATGATGAGTGGTTCAGCATGGGGGAATTACCAGGTAAACCGATCAAGGCTGCATGGCTTACCGTCCATTACATTTCACGCGAGGCTGGTCAGCGGGATCACAGTTTCGAGAAGTCGCCTTGCCAGCCAAATATCAACACTGCAAACCAATATCAATTACTGCGAACTGAAAGGGGATGAACTAGCACTTCGGTGGGAACTCGTGCTGTCGTGTGATTCAGCTGGCCGGATATTATCAAACACCTGTCAGGGGCGGGCTTCCGGCTCCAGCATCTCTCTGCCAATTGCCTACCTCTTGCAAAAGTCAGGTTGATTAATCGTTCTCATTCAACGGTGATCAGCAAATTTTTGCACAAGAGAGATTGTCAATTTCTCACAACAATTGCGCAAGGTTTCCACTTTACTTTGCCTCGTGTTGGAAGTCGCTCAAGGAGAGCAGGAAAATGGCAGACCATAATAATCAATTGCTAGAAATCACTGAAAGCAAGGAAAACAACAATGATACGCCCGACTTTGGTGAAATAGCTTATGACGAAATACCTAAGATTCAGCCGTCGGCCGCTGTGTTGGCGGCCACTGAAAAGTTGTTGCCGAATCTGGAACTGATAGGTGTAGAGCCTGTGGAACAGAACATGGCTCATCCAATGGAGATAATGCAAGATAGAGTTGAAATGAAAGCATTAGGAGCTGCAGTTGACGCCGCCAGTCTTGGCAAACTAGATGCAACAACCATTGATCGCGTTGCCCGGCATTTCGGTGATCGAGCAGACATCGCGGCTAAGATCAATGCTCAGTTGGAAGAACAGGGTAGCAAATTCAAAGTAACGACCCTGGTCGACGAGGGTGGAGACCAAGTGCAATACAACCTCGTCAATAGAAACAACGGTGACACAATTGCCAAAGCATCAATTAGCCGCGAAACCAAGGAGGGTCCAAATGAAATTGACGCTAAGCAGCAGGTGCGCGATGCAATTGAGCTAAAAGATTTGGGAGCTACCGTTGATGCGGCCAGCCTTGGCAAACTAGATGCAAGAACCATCGATCGCCTTGCCCGGCATTTCGGCGATCGAGCAGACATCGTGGCTAAGATCAACGCTCAACTGGAAGCACAGGGTAGCAAATTCAAAGTAACGGACGAAATCGATAATGTTGGGGGAGATACCACTCAATACAGGCTGGTTAATCGGAACAACGGTGACACCATTGCAAAACAAGCAATTGCTCGCCAGAATCACGCTCCGAAGGAATTTGGCATTAAGCAGCAATTGAGCTAGAGAATTCAGGAACTACGTTGACGCCGGTCAGCCTTGTCCAACTAGGTGCAAAAATCACAGATCGCCTGCCCGACATTTCGGAGATCGAACAAACATCAATGATAATCAGCGCTCAATTGGAAGCAGAGGGCACCGGTACGCTCGTGGCTTCAGAGAATGTTCGACGCTCGCTCGGCCAAGAAGCAGGTGTTCGATAGTTGTGAAACGAAGATTAAGAGCGTGCAATTCCGCTGAGACATTGGCGGGGCGCTGACGCTGCAATGCGACGAAATCCGACATTGTCGGGTAAGAAGTTGCTCACCGAGTCCGTTAAATTTGGCAGATATAGCAACCAGAACGCTTCTCCACTCCTATTCCGGCTAGCTCTGTCACCCTTAGCGGTTAGTGGATAGTTCTCCCGGGTATGACCGAAACATACCCGGGAGAACACTCTACATCCTGCTCGTTGAAGATGGTTGCGAATTCGCCCGTCATTTTGATCGACACCACTAGCTGCGCATGACGTCGATCAAGTGAACTGCGGCAGCCGCAATTTGGGCAGGAACTAGTGCTGTGGTCGTGGAATCTTTAGTGATTCATTTGGCCGGATACGATTCGGATTGTTAAGGCCGTTTAGCTTTGTTATCTCCAGGACTCTCTCGTGAATGGCACGGGGGGTAGCATTCGGGTCCAGAGTTTTTCGGGCAATGCTGGTCAGATTGTCTCCAGCAACCACTTTATAGAAGAGCTCGTCTTTAGCGATTGGTTGTGGAGCAGGCGGCACGAGAATATGAGCATGCTCCTTGATCCGATTTGGATCGACTATTCCATTTAGACGTGCAATCTGATGTACAGTATCAAACACTTGTCGGGGGCTGGCTTCCGGACCCGTCATCTTTCTGGCAATGGCCGTCAGGGTATCTCCCTTTTGCACCACGTAACTGCTGAATTCGACGTCAGGCTTAGTAGGTGCCGGTCCAACGCAGTCGATCTGGTTGTATCGATAATAATCCGTCACCACCTCGGGTCTGGTTTTTGTGCTCGACGCCTCAGCCTTCGGTGGGAGACGATTTGCTGAACGGAGGTCTGTTGACCGTGCTTTGTCGTTAGGTGTATTTGATTTGCACCCTACAATCAGATCGGACTGCTTCAAGTGCCACAGTTTTTCGCGCAGGCGGTCGATTGCAGCTGTACGCCGTTGCGTCTCCTGCACAAGTTGATTCGATTCGGAAGATGCAGAATCCAGCGAGGGCGAAACTATTGTTATCGCGCGAACTCCTCGCACACCATCGCGGTCGGTTTCCTTCGCCGTATAGGCGGACCTGGCATCGGCCGATTCGGCTTCGATCTGACGCGCTACTGCTTCTCTGGCAGCACGACGGATCTCGTGCTGAATCATAGCCTTTGCACGACAAAGAGCCGCAAAATCATCTCCGTTGCCGGAAGATAACTCATCGCTACCGTTGCTCTTTTCGGCTTTGTTATATCTAGCTCTGGCTTCGTCCATTGCGGTACGAGCAAGCTCACTGAAGGCGCGGTGGTCCTTGTTTGTCATTGGAGATTCGTTTCGTGAATTGCAAGAGTCGCCATTCTCGCTGAGTCTGTTTGCCATTGCCAGTCTCCCCGGGTTTTGTCTCAACCAGGACATCTTATGGGGCAATGTTGAAAATTCTTTGAAACTCTGAGAAGGTCTAGCGAGTTCTAAGCAATTCGCTTTCCTCGTCCTTCCCTGCCGGATTAGCCGTGCGTGGCTTCACGGCCGCACCGGCAATTTGGCTCTTCCTCTGCTCCTCCAGCTTTCCACTGGAGCGCTCGCTAGCTTGAAGTTTGGTCATTACCCCGTGCAGAATTCTCAACAAGATTACGATGAAACGTACGTCGAACAATAAAGCCGGTGCCAGTGAAAGCCCCATCGCGTTGAGCGAACCAACTGCAAAGGCCTTTGTCATTCTGGCAAAACCTGCCGTGCTGCACTCAAATCTGCCATTTACACAGAGCGTGTCAAACCCGAATTCGTTCTTCAAAATGAAAAGTAGCGATGAAGAGTGCATGCTAACATCAGGAAGAGCCGTCTTTGCGTCGAGTTCCGCAAGCCCGTCAATTATTGAGAGAGAGACCGTGATCCCTGTATCGGAGAGCTTGATGGTTACTGGCTGAAATGCCTTCATGAGCGCAAGTCTGGTTAGTAGCAAGATGAGCATGCGAGAGTTCTTTGCGAAAATTCTATTCTGGTATTTGCGAAACTCCGTTCTGATCTCTTCAAGACTGGCTGAAACCCCTGCGTTTCGTAGAGGTAGGGCGTCGAGATTTGCGTAAACGCTTTCATAGAGAGAGAGCGCTTTCGAATTGTCGTGCTCACCAGCTGCAATGTCCCACTCCTCACCGGGATAAAGTACCACTGGTGTGGCACCTGCTTCCTGAATGACCATGGAAGCTTTGGCGGGGGTGTTGATGCAGTCGTTCAGGTAACTGTTTTCTTCATTTGAGAAATATATGAGACTTGCAAACGGCATGGCATGCTTAGGCTTTAACCAGCGAACCTGTCTGGCCAGCGTCTGCAATTTTTGGGTAGCTGCCATGGATCTATAGTGTGAGTTTTCACGGCCGCCCTTCCATGATGCATAGCTGAACTGAGCGAGCATCACGGTCGGTGAAGGAGCCCATCGAGCAATTTGTTTAAGCTCGCTGTCACTGCGGGTATGAACATCATTCAAATTTAGAATAGAGGTTTTTCCGTCACTGATATATAACCAGGAATCGTAGAAATCCGCTACCCCGCAAGTGACGGTGATCTCGTCGTTCAATTTCGTTGGAACTTTGTCATCGAGCTCTCGGACCGTCAATCCCAGCGAGGCACAAAAATTGAAAACTCTGCGGTCTCGTGTTTTCTGAAACAAAATGGTGACTTTGTCTCGATGAGTTTTCGCCACACGAGAGAGAAAGGGCACCGAAAAATGATCAGGATGTTCATGCGACATCCAGAGGTATGAAACCCCTTCCATTATTTGATCGAAAGATAAAGGAGTGGGAATTAACAAATCCCAGCCGTTGTTGAAGGCTGTGCCCTCTACCCATGGATCGAACAGAATGTTCACTGAGCCGGCTGAAACCTTGCAGCAAGCGTGGTTGATTAGCGTGAGTTTCATATTTTGTGCTCTCTGTATTCCGGCTTGTTGCATTTAACGACAAGAAGCGCATTTTGGGGTTAAGGGGTTATCATGTGGGCGCACCGGGTGAAGTAGGCAGGACCACATGGAGAGACAATTAGTATGTTGATGAGCTACGGCTCACTTGTTTCGAGAAACAAGAATTTCCCGTGTGTTCATCGGGAGACAGTGATAACGGACAAGCGCGACTCACGTGGGAAGCGCCACACGGTACTGCGTTTTACACGAGCAGATTTGAATCCAATGCAGATGTATCATTACCTCTTCCCGTCCGGGAGCCGCACCGCGAGTGGTTAAAGTTCTGGCGACACAGCGCCTGGCGGACCGGTAAGAATCGTGGCCTGTAGGAGCAACCAATGGCTAGCTTGGATTTTTATGCTGTCAATGAAGACATTACGAGGGTAATCGATTTTGTTTTGGATAGCGGTTATGTCGTTTATGAAACCTATTCCGGCTTTGATCAAGAACTGAGACAATTTAGCAGCGCGCCCGAAGTATGGGCGGCTTATGAGGAGAAGGATTTTTTCCCTGGTGTTCACGCGATGCTTCTTTCGCTGCTGCATAAGTCTGTTGCCGGAAAAGTTTTGGTCAGACGAATAGATCTCGTGCCGGAGTCATGCAATGGGCATACCTTTCGCTATTGTGTGGAAGGATGGGGCTTGATGAATTTACACTTCGGGGGAATTTGCCACGGGAAGATCATTACCTCTTCGCACTTTGGACATAATTCTGAAAAACGAGCACAGAAATGGCAGTTCACGTATCCGGAATATGGAGCAACTTCTGCGTGGGATTGGAAGGAAATTGCAAAACTGTCGCGCTCGATTCAATACCAGATCAAAAATAAGTTGAGTGCTAGCAAGTCGGGATCAAGTCCGGTTCTGATGGCGGCCAGTAGACTTCAGTTGGAGCAAGGCTATGAATTGCTGATGAATTAAAGCTGAAGCGAGTTGAGCGGGCTCACAATTGATTCATCGATTGTCGATGTTGTCCAAATATGGCAGGCACTGCACGGGCGGCCTGCGGTGTCAGCTCGCTCATCACGCCGGAGCAATAAAGGTTGACGAATTGTCTTAGGGCTAACCCCGGGTCGTGTTTGTTGTAGAGGGTAGTTTCGTCGATCAAAGAAAAACGGAGAATGGAATTACTCTCAGTGATGGAGGCGTGCTGCCAATCATGTGTGGCTGTGCGAAACAGAGATCTGAAGGTGATGGTGAGTGTTATGAGGAATTGCAAAATGATCAAGGAATCGTCTACCGGGAGAGCGGAAGAGCCTTCCCTCCTACCATCAGATTCTCATGCATCTGAGCCTCTGGAAACGACAATTGCCAATGAATTTCTGTCCGCGGGCACTAGATTCGCTGCTCAGAGTGCGGGTGTTGACAGCAAAGAGGATCATAAGACGTTCCTGGACCTTCTCAGAAAGATCAGCGACTCGTGCGGAGAAAAGGCTGCAGATGCGGCTGTGGGCAGGTTAAACGAAAGTCTCGCCGAGCAAAACAGCCCCGTTAGAGTGACAGCTTTTACAAAGAATGGCAAAAGCGAAGCGTTTCTCGAACGAGCCCCTGGAAAGGCGTCCAATAAAAGCAATGCTTTTGTCACTGGGGTTGCGCAGGGGGTTGCATCTGCTGTTTTGCTCTGTCTTCTGTTCGGTTTTCTAGTAATTGTTTTCTGCTTCAGTTTTGCGAAAGGCACTCTGCAAAGTGCGGTATCACAATCGTTCAGCACCATTAATAGCCAGCTCGATAGACTCAACAAATTCAGTGATCCGCAACAGTAAATCAGGTTCGCTTCGTAACACGGAATATGGAGAGCCGCTATGAAATGCAATCTTTATCAAATGTCCGGCTTCTTGGCTGGTGTCGTTCTCACCACCTGTACCGTTCTTTCGCTCGGTTGGGTCATTCCACCTGGATATGGAGAAGACTCATCAAGTAACGTTGAGGTGCCGCAAGCGAATGCTTGTTCGGTACCGGTAACGGCTCAAAATCCCCGTGCCGTGCCTGGTAAGGTGCAGTGGAGAGATTCATTTGAAGCGGCTTGTGAGGCTTCGAAGCAATCGGAAAAACCTGTATTGTTGTTTGAAATGTTGGGGCGGTTGGACGAAGAATTCTGTTGAGTAAATGCCCGCCTGGCGAGAACCGTGTTGTTCTCTAATAAAGAAGTAGCTGATTATATAAACGCTAACTATGAACCAGTCTGGCATACGGCACGCGCTGTTCCACTGGTTACAATCGATTTCGGAAATGGCAATGTAGTGAATCGCACTATGCAAGGAAATATTGCTACCTATGTGTGCTTCGGGGATGGAAAAGTTCTGGATGTTTTGCCGGGAATTTATGAGCCTGGAGTTTTCAAACAGTGTCTGGAACGGCTGAATAAACTTGCAATTGAGCTGACCCGGGAACCTGCGTGCGAACGATTTAAGCTGGTTCGTTCATATCATAAAACCGAATCGCAGAAGGTGCCCTTACAGGAAGTATTACAACCAATGCTCACGTTTGCACTCAAGAAGGTTGGCGAAAATGAGGGCACCAATCGACGCAATGTTGCCGCATGGACTGAGCTATACCAGGACACCGTGGCTAACGAAGCTGTATGGCGGCGCCGAGCTCACGGCATTCTGGCGGATATGGCTCCACCTCGCCCCGATGTGATCAACAATCGAATCTTTCGCGAGGTCTTGCATGTGCACTTAGAAGATCCATACTTGGGAATGGGACCGTCGTTGTTTGCAGCGTATCCATTCGATAAGTGAGGCAATCCGGGTGGATTCTTGCGATGCTGAAGTGGTGGCACATCGCACATTCAAATCGGGTGCTGATTGTAATCCGCTTCGAGCAGATATCAGGTGCTGGCATCTATTCTATTGTGCAAGGAGTCTGGTGGGATGCTCAGGCGGATTTGAAATGCCATTGGCAGGCCGGCTGCGATACTTTTCGACAATCTCCGCTTCCACAGCTTTCAGTTTGGCTTGTTGGGCGGAATCCGACCACTGAAGGCTGCCTGCAATATAGTCACCGATAAGGTTCCAGTTCGGCTCTCTCAGCGATTTGGCAAGGGGATCGCTCGGGGTAACATTACGGCACCGGGCAATGGCGTAGAGGCGCGCTTCGGGCGGTGACAGCTGCGCTTGTGCGATCCCTGACGGCTTATCACAATAGAAACGCCGCTCATCCATCACATCTACCAGTGCCGTGAACTGCTTCGGATTCTCGGCTGACAAAATGACAGCGGCTAAGATCGGGTCCGCACCCGGGCCAACTACCAGTGTGTTTTTGGTGGGACCGCTTTTTTGACGAATAGAAAGAGCCTGCAATGCGAAGGTGGGATGATCGAAATAGACGCCACCTCGTTGGCATGCATCCACTGCTGCTTCCGCCCCGCGCGGCACACCATGGTGGTGACCCGGTTCATAGAAAAACTCAGTGGGAATTTCTCGCGGGGACCAGCATCGCCCAACTCCGATGGCGTAAATTGAAGCGAGTTGAGCGCGCTCTGTATCAGGCTTCTGCACAACACTCCCCTGGTCCTTTTTCCGGACACTTATATCGGTCGCGGTTTCCTTTGTAATAGTGCTTCCAATACGCTCAGTCATAAAGAATTTATCAGATGCACAGCGCACTCCATGCATTGAGGCACCGACAAACATGAAACCATATGCTGCCTTGCCCATGTCTTCCACTCTGGCATTTCCATTTCCTTCCAGGATTGAGCGAACCTCCGCATCAGCAACACCAGCGATTCCTCCCGCCGCCATGTGCCTTATCAGCTGTCTGCCTGCGGTATTGACGAGCCATGGGGTTTGGGCATTGCGGATGGTGCTGATGGCTTTAAGTCCCTGAATGTTAGCTTCGAGCAATCCAAATGTCGTGAATCCTGCTATCACCTGGTTTCTCTTTGCCGTTAGGAAGTTACCGCCACCTTCCGTTTCTCCCGTGGGATGAAGCAGTCCTTCGTAAAGCGCGCCTGCTGTAGCGGCTCTTAAGATCGGGGTGCCTGTCTTCACTACCGAATTGCTAAGAAATGCGTCGCATCCTGCCGTTTTCAGCCCCCGACTTAACAGGTCTCCACCCCTGCCCACGACAGCATTAACTGCCATGTATGGCAAAGTCATGCCCACAGCTCCGCCGATCTGTTGGGCGTGCCACTGTGAGGACATAAACGGCGCTTCTTTCAGCTGATCCACGAGCTGAATGTGGGGAAGATTGTAACCGGTTGTTTTTTCAGCGAGTTGAGTGACGCCGTGGAGAGGACTTTGCACTGCTGAATAGGCAACCGCGTGCAATAGAGTTCGAATAAGTGACGAGCTATTCTCAGGTGGTTCTGTCGCTTTGAGGAAGTCTGGATTTATGTTGATGTTGGTTCTCTCAACCATTTTATTGTTTCACCTCGAATCCATTGGCAGCGCTTGCAAACGGCTGCTCGGTGGACCGCCCGCACTGTGCCAGAAACCCTGAATCGCACGAAGCGAGACTGATTCTAAGACTCGCTGAAGCACTCTTTTGTTTTGGTGCCGTCATCGGATCGATGTCTTTGTCCTGTTTTGGATCACCGAAGAAATAGCTATCTGTGAGTCGACCGGCGGTGTGCAGCGCAATCATTCCCGCAGGGCGAAGCCACCATGGTGCGGGAATCGCGCCGAGGGCTGGTGCAGCAATGATGTCAGCCAGACCACTTGCAATTCCGTAGCGGTCATTTTTAAAAAACACCTTGTCGACAATATAGTCGGTTAAAAGAGCCGTACCGACACACGCTAGTCCTTTTGCAAGACCTCTAGTCTCAATTCGGGCCAATACTCTGTCTTCCGCTGTGGTGAGTGCGCCTCCGCTCGTACCAGCGTCGAGTACGCTTCTCACCTCGATCAATGGACGGGATGTCCTGTGCCGTATAGGGCGGTTCCCCCATCTTGGTAAGCGCTCGTAATCCGGACTCGACAATACACCGTCACTATAATTCCAGAAGTTATTCCCCCTACTTTGAGCGGTGAGGATTTTCCAGTCGCCCACTGATGCACGTTCAACTGCTGAACTTGCCGTGCCAACAATAGCTCCTGTCCATGTCAGTTTCATTAAGGTCCCCACTAATTCAGCTGGTATGAAGTTCTCTGAGGAGTCACAATTCCTGCTCTTCGCTGAGAGACTATTTTGCGCTGAAACTAATGGTGGAGCATGCCCTCCAGCCAATCCTATTAATCCGCCAAAGGCACAGTCCTTCTGCGGCGCTCTTAGTTCGCGTTGATCCAACTCAACACCATTCCTCATAGTGCTCACCCGTCTTTCTTCTAAATTCTAAATTCTGGAGCGGTCTAAGCCTGCTTGATATCTATTATTGTTGGCTGAGTTGTTGTTGTCGAATTATAATTCCATTAGCCATGTTGCGTGATTTCGTCGTCAAATAGGAAAAAAACTTCGATAAATAGGAAAACTTCTGAAAGTATTTGGAAATCGCTTTCCAAACCAAGAACATTTGGAAGCGGTGCCATATCCTCCTGTCCAACCTTTGCTTGGCGCTATAGAAAATTTGTCGGTGTAAGAACTTGTGTTCACAAATTTCAGAACTTGTGTTTACGACAGGCGCGCCAAAGTGGTTATGTGTCAGCGCCGATTGAGCGGCCAATGCTTCGAGGTCATCCGCGGACCAATTGGTGCTCCTCTCGACCCGGCTAGGTTCAAAGGATTTGGCAAGGATGTCAAACTATGACTGACACGTAGAGATTAAAAATTGTCAGAATCCCGAAAGTTCGCAGCGTTGGTAATGCCAGACATGGAATGTATAATGTAGTCCATTCCACGTCGCCCTTAAAGCACACTCGAGTAAATTGGCGAGATACTTCATCGAAATCATTGAAGCTGTGCACTCCAATGAAGCTGCCCGATTTATCGTCAAATCGGTAGTCGAAACATTGCGGGAAAACGGTTTTTGCTTAGGGCACTTCTTTTCACCTTTAAAAACTGGAAGAAAAACACGATACAAAAGGCAATCAAAACGGTTCCAGGACTGGAGTCATTTGTTGAGCGTGCTGAGCCATATATAACTCACATGACTAAGTCTGGCTATGTAGAAAAACCGATTGAGGTGATACCAGAGCCAAAGTACGTTTCGAATATTCGTGGAGTAGAAGTAATCGACAACCTTCTAATGAGTTCAAGAGCAGACTCCAAAGAATGTCGTCAACCGGAGCTGGAGAACATTGTCGAGATCATTGATGGTATGGGAAGCCGTTTCTCATGCAACTGGGCCGGTTTGATGTTTTGGGATATCGTATCTGCTGATCCCTATCAGCCTGGCGAAGTGATCTCGTTACGAGAAACTCGCCCGTACATAAGGCTGCAGTTTGAAGTTCAAAAGAAATCAATTAGGAAGCGCATGGATGTTTGCTTTGAAAAGACATTAGACCCCGTCACGGGTCTGACGCGGCCGTTGACGAAACACGAGAATGATTTATTGGATTCGTTGCATGCAAAAATTCTTACTCGTCGTTGCGCATCAAGAGAGTATCCGGAATTTGAACCAGGCCAGCCACATGATTATCAATTGGGTAAGCCAATTCAGGAGGCATGCAATGCGGTCTCCGCACGCTATTATTTCCCCGAGATTTTTTCGTCATTATCTTTTCCATACCAGGTCTTTGACGATCCGTATTGTGGCGACAAAGGTTCGGCTTCACGCAAAAACCATTTGTCTCGACATTTCAAACCAAAGGGATTTGAGATAGGCTCAGCCTTATCTGGGACTAGGGCAAGACCTATGGACAATTTGATCTGTGCATCGAGTTTGATTTCGGAAGCTGGTCACAGCGGTTGCAAGCCACTCTTCACATAAAAACTAGGGGGTGGGAGCACTCGATTCCATTGCCTTGCGGCGAGACAGAGACATGTGTAGTGAACACCGATGAAACCTTGAATAACGCTATTGCTAATATTGCCGTCGCGTATTCGATTGTCGAAGAAAAGTACATAGCCGATCTCGAAATGTCACTGAAAAAGTTTTACGCTGATGGCAATTCTGGATTAGGTTCAGCTGGTTTGTGAACACATTGGTTGAAAAAAATGCGGTTTGTGAACTCGTCTTCAGAAAAATTCGAGGCGCTTTTTTCAATAGTCCCAGTTCACAAGTCGCGTATATTCAGACAGGCTGTGAACATAAGTTCTGAAAATGACAAAATTGCGCCACACGAAATTTTTCTGGCATGTCATATCGGCTGATTCACAAATTCAGGACGTTTACAGCCCGGGTTGCTAACGGAAACACCTAATACTTGAGGCGCGCCTGCGGTATCAGCTCAGCCAGCTATATGGAAAATTGCGCCGAACGTAATTTTTCCCTTGATACAATGGATTGGCCGCGAGGTAACCAATCAAGTTAGCCAGGCAACATTGAGCGAGAATATCGATATGCCTTCCGATTCCCGGGGCTCAGCACAGCATAAGTCATTAAATCAATTGACGAACCTCGATCTGAAAGATCGCCAAATTCTCTTTGCGCTTGAGCAGAATGCACGACAGTCGAATGCCGGACTGTCTAAAGCTTTCGGTCTTGCGCCTGATGTCGTCCAATATAGAATTGATCGTCTGGTCAGTCGAGGAATAATGAAATTCTTTCTCGGGTACGTCAATTTTGCCAGGCTTGGATATGTCGATTACGGGCTTTTTATGAGTATGCAACGGCTGTCGCGGGAACAGGAAAAGTCGTTCGTTGAATTCTTCATTAATCACCCGAACTGCCCGTATTTCTCGCGAAGTGGCGGTACATACGACTACGCCGCAGATATCCTCGCCAGAGATCCGATCTCTTTGTTCGAAATCGTAACTGAGATTGGCAATGTGTTTGGTGATTTCATTCACCATCAAGAGATCATCACTCGCATTGACGCTGTTCACTTCCCCAAACAATATTTACTTGATGCCTGCCCGGTTCCGTCGCCTTCGACATACTTCGGAGGCAAAGTAACGGAACCAGAAAAAGTTGATCATTTCGATCACCAGATTCTTCGCATACTGGCGCATAACGCTAGAGCAAAATTGGTAGACATAGCCAAACAGGTTGAC
Source organism: Candidatus Obscuribacterales bacterium (assembly GCA_021732565.1). Classification (GTDB taxonomy): domain Bacteria; phylum Cyanobacteriota; class Vampirovibrionia; order Obscuribacterales; family Obscuribacteraceae; genus JAKFUT01. Next base: position 15,403 of record JAKFUT010000110.1, on the reverse strand, counting down.
TTGTCGGATACAGCAATAAGTCAGCGAATCAAACGACTGGAAGATGCCGGAGTAATCACTGGCTATTTTGCTTGGATAGAACCCCAATCCTTTGGATATCAGAGCTACAATCTCCTGGTGAAGCAAAACCACTTCCGAAAAGAAGATGGGGATGAGCTATTTGAATTTTGCAAAGGGCATCGTCACATCACGTGGTTATTAAAAACCATGGGAAGGTGGGATTTTGAGATTGGCGCCGAAGTGAAAAGCCTGGAAGATTTACAGGATGTCGTTGATGATCTAAAAGATCGTTTTTCCAAAATTATCCAGCGCATCGAGTTTGCTCCAATCTTCCGTACGATAAAATACACACAGTATCCATTTGACCTGTGATATACACCTCTCCACCCGCCCTGCCGGACCGAATGCTAAGCAATGGCCGCTCTGTGCCAAATTGGCTCAACGTCACCTGCGCAAAGTCTTCTCCACGAATCGGAGACAGCCGTTGCTTGAATTCCACGATCGATCTTCTTAGCGCGAGTTTGTTGCCGGATATCTGCGCTGCCAGACTTGCAAATCCTTCTGCGAAAGAATCAGGCGCACTCGTGTAAAACATGAATACTCGTTCGGTTTCGTTGCAACAGCATGCCGTGGTGAGGATATTCGAGTGGTGCTGTGGCGGTATGGGGATTTGCTCGCGCGGCTCGGTTTTGACGTGTTTATCGAAGTTAGCACCAGTTAGCGGGTAGAATGAGGGGGTGTTAATGCAGCGGGTTTGCTAGCTTGCAGAGGGTTGTTTGCCACTAGCTTAGTAAATATTCAACAACACATATTAGAAATTTGGTTTGTGACGGGTAGTCCTGATTTTGTAGGTTGCCATGCGCTCTCTTATCTTTCGCTCTGTAGGAAATCTCATCTCAAGCCGATTACCTGTTCCACACATCGAACGTTACAGCAGCAACCATGCTGTGCTGGCAAGCTTGATGAGCGTTCCGAGGGTATGCAAGCGAGAGAAAAGAGAGTGCTGCTGCTGAGAAGTTATCCACTGTTCTTCAGTCGATAAGCCCTACGGGGTGTTTTACAAAGGGCTAAGGCCCGGAAAGAGTACGTAAATGTCAACTGCATCTCAAACCACGGTCTGCGTTAACTGTCAGTCACAGGACCTCGAAGGACAGCCTCTTGTGCTGCCGCTGCAGGGCGGACGCCTCTTGTGCGGCACATGCGGGCAGGAGTTAAGGGCTGACTACGGTCCGGAAATCCCACGGGACGTCGAGGCCATCGCCAAGCAGCTCCTGCAATCTCGTTGCTTCCACATGACCGACAAGGTCTCCACTGTTTCCGGTACCGAACCCGGGCAGGCGCCGCTTCACGGGCTGACCATGCGCCGAAATTCCCACTTCACCGAAAAGGACCAGTGGGCTTGTACCATTCAGTGGCGCTCGGTTTATCAGCGAAGCCACAAGAATGAGATCCATCGGAGTCGTAGCTACGTGCGTGCCTGCGTTCCCGGGCATTTACCGGAAATGCTTCACAGGACTGCCGAAATTATCACGAACAGTGACTTCTGCGGGTCGGGTGTCATGTTTCTGACCGAGGTGAGCGTCCATAAGCCGACGCGATTCCTCCGCTTCGAGCGGCATGTGCGCACCAACTCATCTAAGGAACATTGGAGCGGCCTGCTGATCAGGTGCGAAGTCTCATGGACCATGCCTGAGGCGGAAGCGATCATGTTCATTCCCGTTTACACCGCTGAAGAGGCGATGTACCTGTTGCAGAATGCAGCTAGCGGCATCTCGCTGGATGTGCTGCCGAAATTGCAGCTGTGCTTCAATCGCTATACCGGTGAAGCGGCTGCTCAAGCCAATTCTATTGAGGGGGAACGCAGCGCCTTTCTGCTGCGGGTTCGGTGCAATCCTCTCACCCTGGGGGCCGCACTCGTTGACGATGGGCAGCTTGCTCTCGCCAAGGCTCCCGGTGCCAGATATGCTTCGCTCCAAGACTGGTGGACGAGGGTTTCCATCGGTTCTGAATGGAGCCTCGTCGGGCGCTCCGTGGTAAGTGCTTTGCGAGGATTGGATAAGGGCTGCTTCTCGCTGGAGCATTTGTTGCTGCGATAAACTGGCGTCGGCGCCCTTGCCGCCATTACTCTTCTAGAAACCCGGTCGCCATCGTTCCCCTGAATCGCTCATGGCGGAGCCCTCTCGAGAAGCGTCCACGGTCAGGTGAGTTCGTTGTAGGCTGGTGGCGAAAACGGGTCTGCTCGTCTGAGCAGATCCGTTTTCGCGTGGGTGTCGACCAACCAAACCATATCGGTGGAGTCATTGAGGCTTTACAATTTGCTTCAATCTGTTTCTCCAAACAACGGCGAATGGATCAAGATCGATCAACTGGAACTAACAACATGAACAGGTATCGCTCCCTTCTTGCGATGGCGCTCATCATTGCTCCTATCGCTATTCTGGCCATATCCAGGCCGGCGCTCCCGAGCGCTGCGGACCAGACGACGAAGCCCGAGGCCGCCCGCACAGAGGCGCCTGAAAGACCGGCTCCGCTAAAGCTCAGGGTGGTTTCAGCCGATAAGAAAGAGCTTTCGTTTGGTCAGCTGGTCGATTCTCTTATGGAGGCCGACATCATTTGTGTGGGCGAAACGCACGACAGCGAGCCAAATCATCGCGTTCAGCTCCAAATAATAAAGGCACTGTTCGCCCGTGATGAGCGTATCGGCGTAGGTATGGAGATGTTCCAGAAACCTTTCCAAAGGATTATCGACGACTACATCGCCGGTAAAATCACGGAAAACCAGTTTCTCAAGTACACCGAATACCGCAAGCGGTGGGGCTTTGACTGGAGACTCTATCGCCCGATTGTAGAATTTTGCCGGCGCAATGAGATACCTCTGGCAGCGCTCAATCTCCGCAAGGAGTTCACCAGCCGGCTCTACAAAGTCGGCTGTGACGGCTTAACCGACGCCGAAAAGAACGAACTGGGTTCGGTCGATTTGCAGGTGAAGGCTCATCGCGAATACTGGTATGAGCTTCTGCCCAAGATGCACGGGCTGCAGAAACCGACAATTCAACAGAAGGATCGCTCGTACCTGATTATGACCGCGTGGGACGAAGTCATGGGACGAAATGCGGCCGAGTTTATGAAAGCTCGTGGTCTCAACAAACAGGTGGTGCTCGCGGGTATTGGCCATATCGCTGGTGGCTTCGGGATTCCTGATCGCGCCGCGCGCTACTCTGGCGGTAAGGTCGTCACTGTCCGAGTCGTCGTCGAAGGAAGCGACTCTTCCGAAGACGACTCCGATTTGCCGGTAGACTTCACCATTTACGTCCAGAAGTAAAGCCAGGGTTACACGATAGTTTGGTCCAACCGGGCTTTCCCACCTGAAGGCGGATGGAAGGAAGCGTTCTTCCATCCGCCTTCAGGTGGGAAGATTGTCACCTGCACTGCACAAACTGGATTAGGGGCACTTGCTGGATGTTTTGCAAGGCCCAATTTGAACTTCAACGATGGGCAGATCTTCTTTCCCGAAATCAACAATCAACCAACCCCAACTAATCAACCGGGTACGTACCATATTAATTAGTTGACCTGCCCCAAAAATGCAAAAGACAAAACCTAAGACAGAGTAACTACCGAAAGGATTCAGAGTTCTGCCCGTGTTGTGTAGGGCGCCATGGAAGTCTGCTCATATTCTCAGCCAATAGGCCCGAATGGTTGGAAGCAACGGCTTGTCCTTTAGGACAGACCGTTCCTTCCAACCATTCAAGGCAGGTGGGCTCACCGAGTGGTTATGCCCGCCGGCCGCTCAGTGCCAGCACTACTGGCAGGAAGATGAGGAACAGCAGACCCGGTCCCTTGAACACGGCGATAATTAAGACGGCCACGAGGACGAACAGAGCCGCTACGCTCCACTTAGGTGGCCGGGCTGTCCCCCCCGTTCCTTTCAGCTCCACCATGGCGCTATGAAGCGTCAGGCTGGCGAACACTGCGGGAAAGGCGATGATGAAGAGATGCCCCCACATGAATTCTCCATTGTAGAAGATGATGGAGAGCATGAGTCCGGGAATGCCAAGGATCAACCCGGTGAGAGCCAGCATGGCGGTGGCTCGCTTGACGGACGGCTTGTTCTGGTTCTCAGGAAGAAGCGCATCGTATGCCGGATTCTTGCTTCCAAGGCAAGCCGTCACGAACAAGCTTCCGAAGAAGCTCATACCGCAGATACCAGCCACGGCCAGCAGGTTGTTGAGCACCGGGTAGCGGTCGTACAGCATGTTCATTTCGGACGGGACGAAGAGGAACGCTGCGGCAGCGCAGGCGAAGCCAATCGGCGAAGCAAGCCTGGTTAACCAGGTCGGATGTTTCTTCCCTGTCCGAATACCGTAAAATGCCAGAACGAATGCCGCCACGAGTCCAGGCAGCAGAATGTACCCCAGAACCATTTGTGGTCTCCATGCGGGCTAGGTTTTGATCTTGAGACACCGCTTCACACATCCGGGTCTCATCAGGCAACAGCAACGCTGTTTTCAAAAGGTGTTGAGGCTGATAGAGACTGTTGTTTTTGTTGAGTGCTTCAGCGTGTAGATGGGACATGTGTGTCCGCATACTAAGCGCGGTTTCGCAAGTGGATCAACCCGGATGGAAGCATTCTCCCGGGGGCAAATCCCACTGCTGCGACGCTATGTTCCAGCATAGTTCTCTCCGCCTGATAAACAGCACTTCGTGAACTGTATCGTTTTGCCCGAATATTCCTCAGCGGAAAGACGTAGACGACGTGGAATAATCAATTCGGCTTCAACGGAGTAATTTCAAAATGCGTAAAGCCCGGTTAGCGTTATCTCTGCTTGGATTGCTGGTGGTTTCCTCCACCGCCGTCATGCCTTCTTATGCAGACTGGGGAGACGCAGACAGGATAAATAAGAACTTTCATGATATCGACGAGAAGATGAAAGCGAACGAAGACTACTGGAAGAAGAAACCGGGCCCGATTCAGGGTACGTCACCGCTTCAAATTCCCGGGGTATTTCAGACGGTTGGTGAATTTCGCAAGGCGCTTAGCGAAGGCAAGGTAATCAAAACAGAGGCCGCACCCTGTCATCGACGATTTTGCATTGGTGCCGATACTCTTTTCAATTTCGATGAAGCTACCCTTACTCCCTATGCAGAAGAGACTTTACACACGCTGGCACCAATGATTGTGAAGCTTGGAGCTCATCCTGTTCGAATTGAAGGACATACTGACTCAGAAGGCACTGATCAGTACAATCAGAAATTGAGCGAGAGACGCGGCGAACGAGTGAGAAACTGGATGGTGCAGAATCATTTCTTATCGTCAACTGCCGTGGAGATGGTAGGGTACGGGGAAACCCGTCCAAGAGCGCCGAATAAGAAACCCGATGGAACCGACAATCCTGAGGGGAGAGCTAGCAATCGTCGAGTTGAAATTATCGTCGACACGTGTACAAAGTTACCCGAGGCAACAGCACTTGCTCCATCGTCCGAGAGTGGAGCCGCTGGAACTAACGCCGTGTCGGTAGACAATTCCGGCAGCCAGCCGGCAACTTCCTCAGAAGGTGGTGAAAATATTCCCGGGGGTGAATTAGCAACCACCGCGATGAGCAACGGAGCCTCTGACCGTGGAGAGAAGCCCCTGTCCACGGTAGATCTCTCAGAAATGCTGCCATACTCGAATCTGTTCTCTTCCGAAGAGATTAAAACGGGATTCAGCCGAATTCACGTGAGGAAGCCATTGGGCGATTCACAACTTGCCATTGCCGTTTCTGCTCCGAACGATTTTGAGGAAAAGCCGATTGAACTGTCTCGCGACCAGATTTCTCAAGATAGTATTGTCCAAATTCCTCTGGTGGCAATGAATCTTAAAGGCAATTCCAATGTGCATCTTGAGGTGCGATACATTCGGGCGGCCGACGATACTAATCTGGGTGGCTTTGTGAAATCGTTTGCGCAAAAAGGCGGTTTTGAAGTTGTTGGTCGACAACCTGGTGAGTTCAATGGAAGGCAGGTGGAAGACGCCCTCCTGCGTGTTAACGACAAGAACGGTTCCATTGTCACTCGCCTGACTGCTTCTCGACTCGGCGACCGAATATTTCTGGTTTCTTCTTCTTGCCCCGAAAAAGACTACTCAAAGTGGAAGCGCGTCTTCGGTTTTGCTGCTGTATCTTTCACTCCCGGCGATACTTCCGAATAATCTGTTTTTGATAACTAGACCGACCCTGGTTCTCCAGACCCGGAGGCTCGCGTGTAATCCGAAGGACTGTCGAAAGAGTGCCGACCCTGCCCATTCCCTAACCTGGTGGATTCGTCGTAAGTTATCGATGCTAATAGTCTGCTGGCACTGCTAAATCTTGTATCCTAACCGTTTACCAACATTATCCAAATATAGAGGCTTTCTCATGAACCTGAAGCACTTCAACCAGCATGCTTTTTGTCTCGTGATTGCTGCAGTTTCGCTGACGGCATGCAACACGGGCACTACCATTAGCACCCCTGACGGGAAAGTTAAAATCAATGCCGACCGCGATGGTGCGACCTATACCGCTACCTCGGCTGGTGGCGCTAGCGTCAACGTGGCTTCCGGCAACGCGGCTGTTTATCCGGCGAATTATCCAATGCCTCAATATCCCGGTTCGAAAGTTCAAATGACCATTGGTTCGCAAATGAATAGCGGCATGGCGGACAATGCGATGTTGACTACGTCTGATTCTGTCGACAAAGTCGTAACGTTCTACAAGAATTTTTTTGGAAGCAATGGTTGGAAGATCGACACGGAGTTTAAGGGCGAAGGAACCGCGATGTTGAGCGCATCAAATGGTGAAAAGACGGCGCAGGTTACCGCCTCTCCGACATCAAAAGATAGCGGTAGCGAAACGTCTATAAGCCTGGCTATTCAGAAGAAGTAGATTGTTTAGTACGATGGCGAGGAATTGCGGGCATCTGCGGTATTTGCCCGCCAGAAGAGGCACGTTACGTTAGTGCCGTTCTGTGCCGTAGACCTACCTTCGGCGCTAGTCCGGCATAACATTGATTATTCTCAATCGTCGGAATTGCCGCCGGTAGTCTTCATGTAGCCATTTAGTTCATGCCTTTTAGGCAGCATGAACAGCCTTGTGCGGCAAACTGTTCATCTCTTCACATTCCAAATACCTGGCCGTCTCACCCCAATTATCTGCAAGAATATGCAGGTTGTCTGGCAGTGTGTGTGCTATGTGGAAGCCTTGCTTGAAAACTCTACCAGTCTGCCTGTTTTCAGTGAACAAAGGCGGGTTGTCAATCCGCGCAGTCGATTCGGCACTTGTTTCGTGGTGTGCATCTGGTAGATGCTCCGCACTAAAAGCCCTTTCTGGCGACTTCGGCGCCGTAGTGGCATGGTTGCTGTTGGTTGTCAGCGTTGGTATCAGTATGCCCGCATTCGCTGCTGAAAATTCCCCGGCCCCGGAAAATAACCAATTGCCGGAACAGACCAGTCCGACGGGCGGAATGACTACACCTTCGCCCCTCAGGGGGCCCGTAGAGCAGTCGATGCCGACGCCGCAAGTAATTCAAAAACCGGTACCGGAAGAGACAAAGAAGGCGGAAGAGAAGCTCGATGCAATCGTTGAAGAGACGATCAAGAGTTCCGGTGCCATGTTCGTGGACCCCGAGAAGGTCTATGTAAAAGCACCGCTATTGACCGCTTTGATCAGGCTAGATGATCGTTTGTCTCCCTATCAACTGGATTCGACAGGAACGGGCAGTCGTGAAATTAACTTGCACGACATGATTAATGCCGCGTTGACGGGAAACTTGACGATTAGAATTTCAGAACAAAAGAGTGAGGCGGATAGATGGCAATATATTGGCGCCGTTGGCGGGTTCTTGCCGAATTTGATCAACGAGTTTAGCTATCAAGGTCTCAACGGGCAATATGTGAGTCCGGCTGGTCTGGCGTTGCCGATCAAGAATTATTACATCAACATGCCCTCGTCTTTTCAGTGGTATCTATACCAGGGCGGCGGACCGCTTCATACATTTTTGCAAGACAAGCACACCTACAAGGCGTCGCAGTTCGCTTTGAAGGGCGATACCAACGATGTGTTGCTCGAAGCGTCCAAGCTCTATTATCAGCTCGTGTTGAATGATGTATTACTGCAGATTCGAATTAAATCGACGGAAACGGCCAGTGCTCTCTATTTGATCAATCAAGATCTCTTCGCTAATGGTGCCAACACGATGCTGGAAGTCTTGCAGGCGAAAACACAATTGTCTCGAGAACGGCAACAGCTCATTAAGCAGCAAGTGGAACGCCGGCAGAGCGCTGTTAAGCTCGCGCGTGCAGTAAATTTAGACGAGGGAGTAGATCTGACCTTGTTAGATCGATACATCACTAAGACACGTCTTGTGGATAAGAATCTTATGGTGGGCGATTTGCTGAGAATCGCCATCGATAATCGCCCTGAACTGAAAAAATATACGGAACTTAGACTTGCCGCCAAGGAAGCCATTCAGGTTGCGAAGGCACCGCTGCTTCCCAAAGTGTCGATGAGTGGCACCGTGGTTGGCACCTATGCCAATATCCGCAGCCTCAATTCTTCGTCGTCTTCTTCCAATTCTAATTCCAGTGCTCAACAAACATCCTTGAGCACTTCCGGTGGTGCCGCCACAACCGCCGGGGTATCCAGTGGTTCGAGCTTGCCGTTGCAGGGCGGTGGCAACTCTCCGCCAAAGTCGGGAGGGCGCTCGCTGTTTGTAATCGGCATGGATATTCAGTGGACCGTCGGCGGGCTCGGTGTCACGAATGTGGGTAACATTCAGTCGGCTCGGGCCAATGCACGCAAGGTGCAGCTTGAATTTAACGATGAGCTAAATAAAATTTATGCACAGGTGCGCGACACGTATCTCTCGTGCATGAGTGCTGAGTCTTTGATTGTCGAAACAACCGATGCCGTACACTCTTCGGCGGAACAGTTGCGCGTCGCGAAAGATCGGTTGGAGAACGGCGTTGGCACCAACCTCGATGTGATTAACGCGCAACGCGATTACACCTCGGCGCTAATTGACAAGGCCAATGCCATCATACAATTCAACGTTGCGCAAGCCCAGTTGCTGCATGATATCGGCAGAATATCTGCGACGACGCTGGTTGCATCCGCTCCCGTGAGGCAGTAGGAGGTACCCGCCAACAATGTGGATTGTGGAACTGGCGCTGAGCAAGCCGCACACGTTTATCGTCATGGCGATCACTATCGTAATTTTTGGCGTGATTTCCATAGGCCGAATGGCCGTTGATATTTTTCCGTCCATCGATATTCCCATTGTTAGCGTGGCCTGGACATACGGCGGCATGTCTCCGTTCTACATGGAAAACCTGATCTCGACTGTCACCGAAAGAGCTCTTACTACTACAATTAACGGCATCCAGCACATGGAGTCGGTTTCGCTCAACGGCATGAGCGTAATTAAGTTGTATTTGAATAAGGGCACCCCCGTAGGTGAAGATGTGGCACAGGCCACAGCTGTTTGTACTGCTATTTTGCGACAGTTACCCAGAGGAATAAATCCTCCGTTCGTGACGGCTACCAGCGCCACTGATGTACCTGTGATTCAACTCGGCATACAGAGCGACTCCTTGCCCGAAGATCAGTTGTTCGACATAGCCAACAATCTGGTGCGCAGTCAGCTCGCCACCGTGCAAGGGGCGAAAATTCCGTTTCCCTATGGGGGCAAGTATCGTCAGGTGGTGGTCGATCTAGACCCCAAGGCACTCTTCGCCACCGGACTCTCAGCCAGTGACATTGTAACTGCACTGAAAAATCAGAATGTAATTGGACCTTCCGGCACCGCCAAAATGGGCGAGTATGAGTATATTTGTGTTTTGAACAATACACCGGAGTCGATTGCAGAATTGAACGATATTCCGGTCAAAACCAGCACAAGCGGTAATTCCGGCAACAATGGAGCGGTGGTGTTCATGCGCGATGTGGCTCGCGTTCATGACGGCTATTCTCCCCAAACAAATGTGGTTAACATAGACGGCAAGAAGGCAGTGCTTTTTAATGTGCTGAAGAATGGCGATGCATCTACTCTTACGGTGGTTAACCGGCTCAAAGAGGCTTTGCCGCGCATTCGCTTGCTTGTTCCTCCCGCGTGCCAGATCAACGTGCTGACAGACCAGTCTACATTTGTTCGCGAATGTGTTATCGAGGTAATCAAAGAAGCAGCCACTGCTGCCGGGTTGACTGCTCTTATGATTCTTGCGCTTTTGGGAAGCTGGCGCAGTACATTAATCGTCGCTATTTCAATACCGCTGGCAATACTGAGCGCCATGATCGGGCTTGCCGTTTTCGGGCAGACCATCAATTCCATGACCCTTGGCGGGCTCGCCCTGGCTGTGGGCATGCTGGTTGACGATGCCACTGTAGAAATTGAAAACGTTCACCGCAATATGGGTATGGGTAAGGATATTGTGACCGCGATTCTAGACGGAGCCAAACAGGTCGCCATGCCCGCACTGGTCTCCACTTTCTCTATTTGCATCGTGTTTGTGCCTCTGCTTTTTCTTACCGAACCTTCGCGCTCACTGTTTGTTCCGCTGGGAATGTCGGTAACCTTTGCCATGCTTGCTTCTTACGGGTTGTCTCGAACGCTGGTGCCTTTGATGTCTAAGAGACTGCTCGGTAGCGAATCCCATGGTCCGGGAGCAAAGAAGGTGCCGAGCAAAGGAATCATGGGATTTTTTGGTTCTATTCATATCCTGCTGGACAATCTCTTTGAGTTTGCGCGCGAGCACTACAAAGATGGTCTTAACTGGGTGCTGCTCCACCCGAAAACATCAATTGGGCTCTTTCTCGGGCTGTATGCGGTGTCATTTTGTTTGCTTCCGCAAATCGGTTACGACTATTTTCCGGCTATCGATGCCGGGCAGTTGCGATTGCATGTATCGGCGCCCCCGGGCACTCGTGTGGAAGAGACCGATCGGATCTTTGGCCGGGTGGAAAATGCAATTAGAGAAACCATTCCTCGCGATCAGCTTGTCTCGATTATCGACAATATAGGATTGCCGGTGAGCGGGCTGAATTACGCCCTTTCGGATAGTCAAACGGTAAGTGAGGCTGATGGTGAAATTTGTTTGACTCTAAGCGAGAAGCGTACGCGTACAACTCAGGAATATCAGCACATTCTGAGGCAAATGGTGAAGAAGAGATTTCCCGAATGCAAGCTCTACTTCCAACCGGCCGACATTGTTACCCAGATTTTGAATGCAGGGTTGCCTGCTCCCGTTGACATAAAAGTAATCGGTTTGAGCAGAGAAAAGAACTATCAGCTGGCCGTGGACATTAAGAAGCGCATCGAAAAAGTACCCGGGGCGGTTGATGTATGTGTGCACCAGGTGCAGCATGCTCCATACATCAAGTGGGAAGTCGATCGAACCCGCGCCGAAGAAATGGGCGTGACCCAAAAGGATATTTCCAACTCATTTCTGGTTAACTTGAGTTCGAGCTTTCAAACCAACCCGAATTTCTGGCTGGACAAGAAGAGCAGAATTAACTACAACCTGATTGTGCAAACACCGCAGCGTGAGATTGCCAGTTTGGACGACATGAGATTCATGTCGATCTCCCCGTCGAAGAAATCGCAACCGGTTGAAGAACTACCGGTGCTCACCAACGTGGCTAACTTCTCGCGATCGGCGACTCCTTCCGTGGTCAATCACATGTCGGTGTTGCCTGTATACGATGTTTATGTCTCGTGCCAGTTTCGCGATTTGGGGGGCGTATCGGAAGATCTCAAGAAAATTGTTGATGAATTCAAAGAAAAGATAGCAGCCGATGCCAAGCAAAGTAGCGCTCCCTCGCAGCAAGAAGTTGCTCGTGTAACCGATCGCTTCATTGCGCAGGCAAAACAAAAGATGGACTATCAGGATAAAGAACGATGCATCGTTCAGTTGGCGGAACTTCTTGGACGCGTGCCGGAGAAGCAGGTAAAAGGAGCTGTGGAGAAAGTAAACAGGCAGATGGAAATGGTCGGGAGCAAGTACTCGATAAAACTTTCTGACGAAGATCACGGTAAACAGTTATTGGTTTTGCATTCGCAAGATGCAAGAGATTCCTCCGCGAGTTCTGTCATCGAGAGAGCCGGGAAGTCTGCCACGTTCATATTCATGACCGGCCAGGTCTTAAGTATGAATCTGGCATTTATAGCGCTTCTGGCAGGGCTGGTATTCGCGGTGCTGCTTGTGTATTTGTTGCTTGTCGTCAACTTTCAATCGTGGACCGATCCACTAATTATTTTGATGGCTGTACCGGGAGCTCTGTCGGGGATTATGTGGAGTCTGTTCGTCACCCAGACTACCTTTAGTATTCCTGCTCTTATGGGAGCGATCATGACCATTGGTGTGGCTTCTGCCAACAGCATTTTAATGGTTACTTTTGCCAGAGAGCAGCTGGAAGAAGGATTCGACTCCTTTACGTCCGCGTTGAATGCGGGCTATCAACGTTTTCGTCCTGTTATCATGACTGCTACGGCAATGATTATCGGCATGATTCCCATGGCGATCGGTTCGGGCGAAGGTGGCTCACAGAATGCCCCAATCGGTCGCGCCGTAATCGGCGGGCTTACCGTGGCCACTTTCTCTACCTTATTTTTCGTTCCTCTGATTTTCAGCATAAGTCGGCGCCGAACTAAGTTACCGGCGCAAAAGGAGTAGCCCTCATGTGGATAGTCGAACTGGCACTAACCCGACCCCACACGTTCATAGTGATGGCTATCGCTATTCTAATTTTCGGTGTTCTGTCGATGGTGCAGATGGCTGTCGATATCTTCCCTGTTATCGATGTGCCGATTGTAAGCTGTATTTGGACCTATACGGGAATGTCACCCTATTATGTGGAGAATCTGGTTACCACGGTAACCGAACAGTGGCTCACGTCCACTGTTAACGGCATTGAACACATGGAGTCTCAATCGCTAAGTGGATTGAGCATTATCAAAGTTTATTTGCACAAAGGCACCGACATTGGTGAAGCCGTGGCAATGGTCACCTCGGTGGGAAATGCTGTTATCAACTACCTGCCCCCGGGCATTACGCCGCCGTTCGTCACGGTATCGAGCGCCACGGATGTGCCCGTGTTGCAATTGCAAATTGGCAGTAAAACCATGTCCGAAGCCGAGTTGTTCGACATTGCCAATAACTTCGTGCGTAATCAACTAGCTACTATTCAGGGTTCGACGATTCCGTTTCCATATGGTGGAAAGTATCGCGAGGTCATCATCGATCTTAATCCGCAAGCGCTGGTCTCTAACGGTCTGTCTGCTTACGATGTCGTTCAGGCGGTGAATTCGCAGAGTATCATAGCGCCAAGCGGAACTGCCAAAATTGGCAGCTATGAATACATTATGACGCTGAACAACACGCCCACTGTTCTGGATAATCTAAATAATATTCCGATCAAGTCCCAAAAAGGTGCGGTAGTTTACCTTAAAGATGTCGCCCATGTGCGAGACGGTTACCAGCCGCAGCTGAATATTGTTAATGAGAACGGGCGACGAGCGGTGCTTTTCAATATCTTGAAGAATGGCGATGCGTCTACTTTGTCCGTCGTGGATCAAATCAAGCAGAAATTGCCTCGGATGCAGGAGGTTGTTCCGCCGGCGTGCAAGATAAGTATTTTGACCGACCAATCCACGTTTGTGAAGGAGTGCGTGGCTGAAGTTGTGAGGGAAGCTATTACGGCAGCGGCGCTGACTGCGGTGATGATGCTGGCGTTGCTTGGTAGTTGGCGAAGCACTTTAATCGTTGCCACCTCTATTCCGCTGGCTATGTTAGCCTCTGTAATTGGCCTGCACATTTGCGGTCAGAGCATCAACTCCATGACGCTGGGCGGGCTGGCTCTAGCAGTGGGTATGCTGGTCGACGATGCCACGGTGGAAATTGAGAACTTGCACCGTAATCTTGATATGGGCAAGCAAATGACGCAGGCTATTCTAGACTCAGCCAGGGAAGTCGCCACTCCTGCGCTGGTTTCGACTTTCTCGATTTGCATCGTGTTTGTGCCTTTGGTGTTTCTGACCGAACCGTCTCGTTCGCTTTTCGTTCCGCTGGGAATGGCTGTGGTCTTTGCCATGCTTGCGTCTTATGGTTTGTCTCGTACTATCGTTCCGTTGATGTCCAAAGCGCTTCTTTCTCACGAGCATGAGCAGAAGTCTTCCGGTGAGCCAAAGAAGATCAGCATCTTTGGTCACATTTATAACTTTATCGATCACAAATTCGAGAGTGCTCGGCATGTCTATCGAGGGATCTTGCACTGGGCGTTGAGCCACCCGATAGTCTCAGTCTCGCTATTTCTGGGGTTTTACGGGCTTTCGCTGTTTCTCTTGCCGGCCATCGGTGAAGACTTCTTTCCGGCGATCGATGCCGGCGTTTTGCGACTGCACGTGAGCGCTCGGCCCGGGACTCGAGTGGAAGAGACTGAACGAATTTATCATCGCGTTGAAAATGCAATTCGAAAAATTATTCCAGCTTGCGAAATTGTGGTGATAACCGACAATATCGGCATGCCTGTAAGCGGTGTAAACTATGCGTTTTCGGATAGTCAGACTATCAGCGAGGCTGATGGTGAAATAATGGTGGTGCTCACGGAAGATAGAGCGCACAACACCGGTTACTATCAGAAGATTGTTCGAAAAATGCTCACTCATGAATTTCCTGAGTGCAGTTATTATTTTCAGCCTGCCGATATCGTGTCTCAAATTCTAAATGCGGGGCTGCCCGCACCCATTGATATTCGCCTTACCGGTTTGGATCCCGAAAAGAATTATAAGATCGCCCGGGACATAAAGCGTGACGTGTCAAAGATTCCCGGCGCCGTAGATGTTTGTGTGCACCAGGTTGTGAACGCGCCGCAGTTCGTTTGGGATGTCGACCGAACACGCGCCAATCAGATGGGCATAACTCAGCGTGATGTGTCGAATTCTTTTCTGATATCGCTCAGCTCCAGCTTTCAGGTGGCTCCTAATTTCTGGTTGAACCAGTTGAATGGCGTCAACTATAATCTTGCCGCTCAGACGCCCCAGTACAGAATTGCCAGCCTTGATGATTTGCGCATTACTGCAATTTCCCCATCAAATCCGGCTACCATTGCAGCTCAGCAAAAGCAGTCTTCGCAACCGGGCCAGGCGCCCCCGGTGCAGCCGCAGATGCTGCTGAACGTCGCAAAACAGCGGCGCGCCGGCACTCCATCGGTGGTCAGTCATTACAATGTGCAGCCCGCATTTGATATTTATGCCGCCTGTCAAGATCGCGATCTCGGGGGCGTAGCCAGAGACATCAAGGTCGTATTGGAGAAGTATCGTCCGCTCTTGCCTCGCGGCAGTTTCGTTGAGACGGCCGGCCAGGTTAAGAGCATGATTTCAGCATTCGAGGCCC
>JAKFUT010000116.1 GCA_021732565.1 Candidatus Obscuribacterales bacterium | reverse complement strand
AGACCGCCGAAAGTCCGCCGACTGGAAATCTGCTTTGACGCTGCCGTTGCGTTGGTTACAATTTGGTGATAGCGGCTTGGGCTAACCTCTTTACGGCTTCTTTCTTCGTCAGATTTTCGACTGCGTGTAATGCAGTCAATGTTCGCGGTTGAAGCCTCAGAAGTCCGCTTTCTTTCTCCCATGCGGCAACTGAAGCGGCGCTCACACCGATCAGTTGAGCAAGCTGCTTCTGCGAAAAATCAAGCCGGGCGCGCAGATCTCGCACGGATTTACCTGTGGGCGATGGATCACTAGCTACGATATTCCTTTTGGATTTGGCGCCTATTACCTTCTGCGATGAAATTTTTCCTGTTCCTGTTGTCGGTCGGCTGGATGTATGTTTCTTGATCGGCCGAGTATCTACATCAATGCCGATTTCATTAGCAATGCTTGAGGAGGAAGATTGTCGGTTTGCAGATATGTCTTTGTTGAGTGATGATTCATCCAGCGAAAGAGGACAGGAATCCGCCACCAACATTTCAATTCCGAACAGATCTCCAAGTTCGCTTTCGGCAATACGCCGGCCGCCTCGCTTACTTCCTCCTACCGACGCAGCGGCAACGGCATCGGCTTCAATAAGGTCATCGTGATTGACACCACGCAATAGGAAAAGCAACTCCGGTTTACTATCTAGACGAGCCCCCACACCATACAGAACGGCTGCCACATGCTTGCACATTACTGCTCCGTCCGGGCAACTGCAATCCAAACTAATCTCAGAGGGCTGCGGAAAGAGTCCTTCACTTTGATCCGTGACCACAGTCATAACAGCAGTTGACAGTCGTCCTTGAAGGAGTTCCAGTAGCGAGCCAATCTTTCCCGAACAACGCTCCTTAACGCTCTGCCATTTCTTCTGAGGCAGCTCCTTAATTTTGATCTTCACGTCATATAACTTTGAGCCGCTTACTTTCGCCTTTACTTGACCGCCCGTAATCTCCAGGTGGCATACGGAGCCGTTGCGAACATAAGTGCGCCCTCGAGATAGGCGATTGGAATAATCGCTGAACGATTCCAGATGTCCACACCAGGACTTCCCCCAAAACGTGCGGACGATTGTTCTTCCCTCAATCTCAACCGGCTGAATATCCATTCCCTGCTTACGAAGCTTGTCCATCTTGGTGATGGCTTGTCTTCGACGCTCGGCAACGCTTACATATGGCTCGAATCCCCATCCCATCAGGCTTCTCCTATACACACTCGCTCAAGATCCAGACTGACTATGTCTAGCAATTCCCTGTCACTCATTTCGGTCAAAAGACTCTCGGCGCCTCCCGACAAAATCCCTTCCGCTAACTCTGCCTTCTCCGCAATCATGGCGTCGATTTTTTCCTCAATGGTGCCGCTGCAGACGAACTTATGCACGAGAACATTGCGATGCTGTCCAATCCGGTAGGCTCTGTCTGTAGCCTGATTCTCCACGGCCGGGTTCCACCAGCGATCAAAATGCACCACATGCGATGCTGCTGTGAGATTAAGTCCTGTGCCCCCTGCTTTAAGAGAAAGTACCGCGAAGGGCGGTCCGTCTGCCTGCTGAAAGGACTCCACTATATTTTGTCGCTTGCTCACTGCCGTGCCGCCATGGAGCACAAGCCCGGAGGTCCCGAATATTTCCGCCAGGAACGAAGCAATCGGTCCAGTCATCTCTCTAAATTGACTAAAAACCAGCACCTTTTCCTGCCTTGACGCTATTTCCTCACAGATCACTTTGAGCCGTTGAAACTTACCACTACCGGCGGGGTCATATTGGCCATCGGCAAGGACCTGACTCGGGTGGTTGCATATTTGTTTGAGCCTTAGAAGAAACGACAGCACAATTCCGCGCCGTTTGATTCCGTCAGCTTGTTTGAGTAGGCCGCTCAATTCATCCACTGATGCTCCGTACAAAGCTGTTTGCTGTTTACTCAGACCACAGAAAACCTTCAGCTCTGTTTTGTCGGGTAGATCGTCAATTATAGTCTTATCGCTTTTGAGCCGCCGCAGAATGTACGGACTGACTAAGTTACGCAAAGGAGCATAGCGATTAGACTCTCGCTCGTCCAGGTTCTTGATGAAAGTTTTGAACTTCGCCGACGAGCCCAAGAGCCCGGGGCAAAGGAAATCGAATAGAGACCAGAGGTCGGAAAGACGGTTTTCCACCGGAGTTCCGGTCATAGCAATGCGAGCTTCGCTCTTCAGTTTCTTCACTGTCTTCGTCTGCTGAGTGCCGGGATTCTTGATGGATTGAGCCTCATCTAAAATTACTAGTCGCCAACTCACATCGAGCAGCCAACTCTGGCGATGAAGCATCCCGTATGTGGTCACGACGAGATCAACGTCGTCTATGGTCTTTCCCGGCTCCGAGTCCGAGGACGGATCGTTTTCACCCCTCTCCGAGGGATGGATAAAACGAGCGACCAGTGAAGGAGCAAATCGTTGCATTTCGGACTTCCAATTGGAAAGCAACGAAGCCGGCAACACCAGAAGCGATGGCCTTGCCGGCGGCTTTCTTTCTTCCTTGACGGAAAGTAGAAGCGATAAAATCTGCACAGTCTTGCCTAATCCCATGTCGTCGGCAAGACAGGCCCCGAGACCCAAGCTAGAGAGGAACCAGAGCCAATCATGCCCGGTCTTCTGGTAGCTTCTCAAAGTGCCACAGAATCCGTTACTCTGATTTCCGATTGTGTTCAACGAATGTGGGTTCCGCAGTCCTGCCAGAATCTCGGATAGCCACTGACCTGCTTTTACAAAAGACCATTGCTGATCTTCATCAATGGCGGTACTAACGTCCAATTCCGAAGGCGCGCCGGCCAGCAATCTCATGCCCTGAATGAACGAGATCCCTTCTTCAACCGTTGCTTTCTCCACCTTCTTCCAGTGAGCCAATGCTTCAGAAAGTCGCTCTTTATCAACTTCTATCCATTGCCCTTTCAGAAACAGAAGCCCCTCGTCGGAGTTCATAATCTGGTGCAATTCGTCTTGTGTTAGTGTTGATTCGCCTAACATCATCTGTGCATTGAAATCGAGCATTGCATCCAGCCCGAGTTTGTTTTGCTTCTTCTCGCCGATAGTTACCGAAACACGCGGTCTGGGTCGTTTGCGCCACCAATCCGGCAGCCTCACCAGAAGCCCGTTTTCCTCAAGTATCGGAACTTCTTTGAGAAACCGATAGGCCTCTTGAGGCGTCCACATGAGCGGATGAAATACGTCATTTGACTCCACGAGTTCGCGAACCATCTGACTCCTTTCAGAGGCCAGATGCACTGGAGAGAGTAGATTGATAAGCGCTTTCTTATTGCGCTCGCCGGCGTACTCCTGGAGCGCTCTGTTGAGTGGTTGGTACTGCACCCGACCTCCGGCGGAAACCTTCGGTGCGTAAGTAGCCATAAAGGCAAATGGAAACTCTGGATCTCTGTTGTTTTCAGCCAAATGAAAGCAAACGCGGCCAACCTGATGCCATTGTGGAGCAAACTTTTTCAACCACTCGCCCAAGCCGGCACCGTGGGCTGAAATTTGCTCGCCCACCCACAGATCCATTTCGCGCCAAAAGTGCAGCAGCAATTCCACATTCAAGTATTCTGCACCGCGCATGGGCGGTACGCCGGAGAGCAGAGTTTCCAACTCACACACAGGCGGGGGATCAATCTTCAGTTGGTTGCCCCTATGGCTGAACTCTGGTGTTCGGCACAATTCCGTAAGATAAAGCGATGAAAATTTCCTCCAATAAGATACTGATGGCGTCAGTGGATTATTCGGTCTAGCAGCCGCTAGTTTGAATAGACCGAACGACTGATCACTTGAGAAAGCGTCGGCGACATTCCTTACCCAGGAATCCGGCTCGCCGACATTGTCGAATACTGTTGCACCCAGCAAAAGGCGCCCGAGTGGACTTAGAGAAATCTCACACGTCATCGAGAAAGCCTCACCCTCGGGTTAGGGAACAATTGTCATCGGCGAGTACCTACTCCCAACGATTCGCCGAGTTAACACTCATCCGGCTAGTGCAATGCTTCCGTGAATCTGTATCAGGCACGATATACCTTGAGCATTCAGTCTCACAGCCGACAATCGAACTACCACAGAAAGCATCATTGGGCACACTAGAATCATAACCCCGAAGACAGGCTTGTCCGAGTCTCTGATTGTCTAATGTGGGGATTTTTACGAACGGATCGATAGCTCACAGATATACAGAAACGAGATCTCTATGCTGCTCAAGGACTCGCAGACGGAACACTGAATGATTTATTTTGTTTACGAAAAGGTTCCGACTGCGAAATACGATATTGGGGTGCTCTGGTTCTCTCCGCAACCGGAGCCAGCCGGATAGGGTTCAATCTACAGTCGATTACGGTCTTGTACTCGCGGATCCAATAACGAACGGCGATTCTGCCCCGGGCGACGCACCACCGTCGGTGCCCACTATAAACCGAAGTCCTTTGCCTGCATTACCGGCTCGCGATGCAATGATCAATTCCTTCGGTGTCACTCTACCCCCGAGTGTAATAGAATGTTGCAGGTTCCCTCAATGAGACGCTGCAACTCAATGAAACAAATTAGGGATGCTGGATTCACCTTCGGGGATCTGTTGACTCAACTTCAAGAACTATCGAGCAAGCAGCTCGATCAGACTGTAACGATTTTTAATCCCAACGCTGGAACGAACAATTTGCCGCTGTATATGTGGATCATTTCGCTTGAAGCAGATGACAGCCCTGTGCTTTTGCTGGACAGTTCAGCATTACCGGTTCACAAGTAAATTTGGCTTAGGAGAGGCTCAGGCGAGGGGTTCTTCAACATGTGCCGTGCTGTTCCACGGCACTGCTAAATTTTCGCAGAGACCTCATGGGCGGAAGTATCCGTGATTTAAGCTTGTCTGTACCATTGTAGATCGAAGGGAGTTCGCCGAGATGTCTCCTTCTCGGCCCATTGCACTCTCCTAAATTAACACTGCGCAACCGATACGATATCATAGCCATATAGATAGCCATCATATTGGAATTCCGAAGCATGTCAAAAAGCGTTACTCTATCGCAGAAGCCAGGCACAATCTGGCGAGCATCGTGCATGAACTGGAGGATGCAGCTCTGATAGAGCTTACCCGTCGCGGACAACCAGTTGCGATATTGTTGTCGTTGAATGAATTTGAGCGACTGCAACGAAGGAGTGCAGGTTTTTGGGATGCATACTCCACCTTCCAAAACGATGTGGATCTGTCCGCAGATCATATTGAAGCAGACATTTGGAGCGATGTTCGCGATCAAACCACGGGACGAGATATTCCGTGATGGCTCTCGCCTATCTTCTTGACACTAATGTGATCTCAGAACCATTGCGTCCAGTGCCGAACAAGAAGGTGCTGGCAAAATTACGCCGATACCAGGATCGCATCGCTCTGCCTTCGCCTGTCTGGCATGAATTGCTGTTTGGAGTTCAACGGCTACCTCTGTCATCCAAACGTCAACTAATAGAACGCTATCTCTTTGAAGTGGTTGAGCCGACTATGCCAATACTTCCGTACGAAGAACAGCTGCTCGTTGGCATGCGGAAGAGCGAGCAAGACTGACAAAGACGGGACGAACTCCTGCATTTGTCTACGGACAAATAGCGGCAGTAGCCAAAGTTAATCAGCTGATTCTCGTTTCATTCAATTTTGCAGATTTTCAACACTTTAAGGATTTGGCCGTTCAAGATTGGAGTGCTTGATCCAGGTTGTCTGCCCTACGTCCAGAAGGGACGTTTAGTCTGGACGTCTCATCGAGGCTTGTCATTACTACTAGCGACGAATATGGCTGTAACATCAGGTGGCCTTCGTGGGCCAGGACACTAGCTTAACCTTCTGGGGCATTCTTGTCTTCGCCACAGAGGAGACGCACCGTTCTTCCGGTGTTACGCGCACCAAAGGTGCTGTCGCAACCATCGGGCTAAATGTGGTGTGTATTGGATTCCCTTCTTGGACAACTAGATTTAATCAAAGTCGCCTGAAATTCATTGAACCCTTTGCATGGTTTTTGCGTTTATGGTAATAGATGATGAGGGCGGGTTGATGAAGGTTCGAGATGTAATTGATCGGCTCAGGAACGACGGTTGGTATCTCGCTCGAACAGTTGGCAGCCATCGCCAATTCAAGCATGGAACAAAGAAGGGATGTGTCACTATTTCAGGCAAGATGTCCGACGACATGGCTATTGGAACATTGAAGAGTATCTGGAAACAAGCACAAATTGAGGATAACGGCTGATGCGTTTCGCAGTGATTATTGAAAAAGCAAATCAGAACTATTCAGCTTACGTGCCCGATCTGCCCGGATGCGTGGCCACGGGGTCGTCGCCCGGGGAAGTTGAGACACATATTAGAGAAGCAATGAAGCTCCATCTAGAAGAACTTGAACGAGAGGGGCTGGGAGTACCCGTTCCGACAACAACGTGTCAATACGTGGACCTTGAAGGTTGATCTCAAACTACAAAGTGGTGCTAACCTGCACTCCACCGAAAAATAATGAGAAGAGCAGTTGATATGGCAGTTGTTACTAGAATACCCTGGACAATTACCGACGCACGGCTTATCAATCGATCCTTCTTGAGATTATTCAATTTCATGTATCCTCAGGGTTCCGTGTCGGCGAATTGGGAGCGTTCTTCTACAACGTTGCGCTATATTCCCCCGTTACTTGAGGTTTGCAAATGTGCTGTCAGTTCTGGTTCAGTTCGCTATCGCTCGCAACCAGTCTTTCGCAACACTTGCGTGTCTTGCAGCCCGATAGGTGGTCGGGGCTAGCCTTGCCGAGCCGGTCGATTATACTCGTTCGAACAGCCGCGCGAACGTGTAATTCGTAATGCTATCGCCATGACCTTTGTCATCACTCTTGTTCGACGTGCGGGCTGTCTGCATGAAGTAATGTTACCTTCCGGTGGTTCGATGTCCAGTAGTGCTCAGTCCTCGCATAGCTTGGTACAGGAAGCTTCACTGGTGGCAGATGTAGGGCACGTCTAGCACTCGTTGAGGATCATTCAATGCCAATAAGTTCAAGCGATCGGACAGCAGCTCCGACTGAGAGAAACACGCCATCGGACGGAAGCCGAAAACTCGCCGAAGAATACTCCAGCCATATTTTTCAGATAGAGACAGACAGAGGTGGTGGCACCGGCTTTCGATCACCTGACGGAAAAATCGTTACCAGCTTGCACGTAATCAGCGGCAACAGCGAGATTTTTGCGGCAATTGACGGCAAACGATATCGAGTTGGAAAGAATGTTCAAATTGACGATATCAACGATCTTGCGGTAATGGAATTTGTTGATTCACCTCCATCAACGAACAAGCCGCTTTCACTTGCAAAGGCACCGCCAGTGGCCGAACAACCAATCACTGCGGTTGGTCGACCTGGCAAAGAGCTAGTGCAATCCGGGGTCGAGTTTAAAAGAGAAATAAAACAAGAGGATTATCGAAGTCTGTTTGGGCGCCATCCTGCAGTTAGCGTGGCGACGAGCACGAAGGAACTAAGTGATGCGCTCTTGTTTGCCAACAGACCACTTCTTGAACTCAGCAAAGATGTCTCATACGGGATGTCTGGTGGCCCGGTCATCGCCAATAATGGAGAAGTTGTGGGAGTAACAGTGCTCGGCAACTGGTCAAACGCGTATGCAATTCCTGTGGAAAAAGTCATCGAACTATTGGGCCGAAAGCCCGAAGAATCGAAATTCGTAGTAACTAGCGGCTATGAAAACGGCCTGCAAAAATATGTTAGAGACTGGGAACGCGCTCCCGGAATAGCAGCCGAAACCACCGTCGTTGGAGCTGGTACAGTCCTCGGCCTGGCAGCGGTGGCCTCGAGGATGGGGCCTCCATCGCTAATGATGCTGGCACCGGGAGTCGGTTACCGAACGATGACAGATTTGAGCGGATTTCATGGAAGCACCAACAACCTCGACAGGACCTACTATGCAGCCGCACTTGCAGCTGACGCCTTTTCTGTGGGAGGTACTGCATTGTGCGCAGCAAGTTACTTCTCTCCGCGCCTCCGCCCGATTGGTATAGCGATGACTACAGCTGGTTTAGCAGGACGATTGGGATGCGAGCTGTTGCCGAACCATTTCGTCATTCAAAGAATCCAACGCAGAGATGGAGATCCTCGCAAGCCATTCTTGCCGGCGATGTAGGTTTACGTTTCGTACACCGCAAAATATTCCGGATGTAAATCTGAACCATGAGCGAGACCTCCCGGACGTGAGGCAGGTGGACGTAATCCCGCCACCTTCACGTTCGGAGTCACGACGTGGGTAATTCCACCCTTCACGTTCGGAGGCGCTACAGAAAGGCGTACCTTCGTGTGAATTGTCTGAATCAGTCCGATAGCACAATAATTACTTCAGGCGCCTATATACCAGCCAAACATTTATACGTCGCCGTACATTGGGAATGTAGAGGTAGACACACTCTCGCCTCGTTGGCAAGATTCACGTCAGAATCTCAGTTATCTTGGTTTTTTTTATCTAACAAAGATAACATTCAAATCGAGCGAGTGACCTCCATCCAACGAGTACTCAACATGACGGTCAGGTTAGTCATCATCAGCGATACGCACGATCAACTCAATCAGATCGTG
Source organism: Candidatus Obscuribacterales bacterium (assembly GCA_021732565.1). Lineage (GTDB taxonomy): Bacteria > Cyanobacteriota > Vampirovibrionia > Obscuribacterales > Obscuribacteraceae > JAKFUT01. Next base: position 29,688 of record JAKFUT010000116.1, on the reverse strand, counting down.
GTGCCGGCTGGAGACATTCTCATTCACTGTGGTGATTTCTCCAGAAATGGTTCAGTGGAAGAGTTGGAACGGTTTAACCGACAGTTCGCTCAACTACCCCACCAGTTCAAGCTTCTGGTGGCAGGCAACCATGATCACCTACTGCTGAATAGCGAAGGCAACGCACAACGAATGTTTGATCGCACCATAAATTACCTTGAGGATACGGAGATAGAACTAGGAGGGCTGAAATTTTTCGGCAGCCCCTGGCGGAACCGACTGTTGCATCACCCACCACCGCAGCTGTTTAATCTCCCCGAATGGACGAAGAGAGTCTTTCCATCACGAGAGCAGAAAAATGTTTGGACGATAATTCCAGAGCACATTGATGTTCTGATTACTCATGGACCGCCACACAAAATTCTGGACCGAACTCCACTAGATCACAATGTTGGATGCGAACTCCTACGTATGAGAGTCGACTTCGTTCGCCCTCGACTTCATTGTTTTGGGCATATACATCACTCTTACGGATATGAGCAAACTGCGTCAACCCTGTTTATTAACGCCGCCAATTTGGATGAATCTTACCGACCTGTTAACAAGCCGATTGTAGTTGAAATCGATTCATCCACTATGAAAGTAGTGGATGATACTCAACATTGACAGAGAGCCGCAAGGAGTTTGGCTCTGGGTTCCTGTGACCATTACATTGGTGACAACAACGATTTACCTCGTGTTGATCCCGCGTAGGAGATTGCCTGATTTTCGCAACCCGGGCCGGCAGGCCTCTCTCGATAATGATAGTTCCTTAGGAGCGCTTACGGCTTGAAGCGAGTTGAGCGCGTTCTGGCGCGAAACGAGCGGCTACCGCGGACGAGGCGACGGAGGAGCCGCAGCGAGCGCTTACACTCCAACCGAACTAGTTAGCCATTTGAACTAACTGAAACACTTTCGCGGGAGCCTTCGGCTCAGTAACCAAAATCGCCATCTCATTGGCGTTGATCTTACTCGGTACTTGGAACGCCAAAGTTTGAATCTGAGGTCTTTCGGATTCTAACTCAAGTACGTCGGGCATTCCTGTTGCAGCGCCTGATACCACATTCGCGTTCGTTGCAGCAGCATCCACATCAGTAACTTGATTGGTAGATCTGTTGATCAAATGGACCGCCAGCACGTTCGGCACAGCGATCATTCCGGGGCTATGACTGATTACTTGATATCGCACCAGGAAATAAGAATTGCCCGGGTTGGGACGCATCGCAGGTCGGGTCTCAAGTCCGACGAAATCTTTGCCACGGGCGGCCATGAATTGATATTCTTTATCCGCAAGCCGAAAAGGTTGATTGAAGGGAAGTGGATTTGTTCCCGGGGATCCGCCTGCTACAGCCGGCACCGTAGAAACCGATCGCTCGGGCTTTTGTGGCGGTTGCCCCGGTTGCGGTGGTTGCATGGGCGAGACAGGGGCAACAGCTACTGGTGCAGGAGCCGGGCTTACCGTCGACTGACTAATCTGCGAAGGTTTCCCGAATCGCTCGGTGGACGCAGCATCGTTCTTTCGCTCCCCCCCACCGCACGAGGACAAGAGCAGCATCGAGAGAAGTAGCTGTAAGCAAAATGCGTTTGTCTTATACAATTATGCACCTACTGATTATGACTGTAGCGAGCGACTAACTGCGGAAACCTAACTGAAGCCAACGGTTGGAATCTCTCATTCTACGCAACCTTTCCAGACTTGCCATTATCTCTTTGTGGCGCAGTCGAGACAAGCCGGTTATACCTTGTTCCCTGGTATTTCTCCCAATCAAATCGCGATTGTGTTTCGACGAGCCGCTGCCGACACCTCTTTCGCCCATTCATTTATTCGTTCGAGTAATTCGGGAAGGAATCCCCGCTTTATGCAGCGCCAAATTAATCTTCGAGGCTTCCTTCTCGCCTTGCTTCTTGCTTAGTGTGGTTGAAGAAACAAGCGGTATTTTCTTTCCGGAAATTAGACGAAGCTCTACACTGTAGACTTTGTCACCATCCGAGTCCTTGTGGTCCGCAAGAACCGCCTGATCAACTTGTTTGTATTCGTATACTTCAATGGATCGGCGACGGAAACCGAATCTTTCGATACGAATTTCGCATCGTAGTGGCGAGCAGACAACCCGGATCCGGTGGAAAGCTTTAAACAATCCAAAGCCGCTGAGCGCAGCTATCATACCCATAATGACTGACAGAGCGGAAACCCAGACAGGTACTTCGTTTCTATTCTCAGCCACGAAGGGCATGAAAATGAACAGAAGTCCAATTCCGATGAAAAAGGGTGAAAGTAACCAGACCCCGGGCACATCATTTACGATGACATGATCGCTTGGAAAAGACTCGTACTCGCTTAACTCTCGAATATTCATACTTCGATCTTCCCACCTTTCGGTTAAGAAGGTGCGAAGAATCAGTCAGCGATTATTACCAAAATCATTCTTCGTCCGGCGGAAGTTCAACAGGGGTATCCAGCTTAAAATCTGATGCCTTCACTCCATTCAAAAATCGCTTAAAGTCGTCGTTCTCAATCTTATGGTTTGCGTTTATCTGCAGCCCGGCTGATTCCATGATCGTATCAGAAACAAGTACAGGAACTCCAGCAAACGTTGCCAGTGCAATGGCATCAGAAGGACGTGCGTCTATGTCTAACGTTGCGCCGACGGCACCCGAATTTTGCTCATCATCGCTCGCTGGTCCCAGCACGACCTTTGCCAAAAAGATGCCGTCCGAGATAGTATCAACCAGAACATGCTTGATTTCATAGTTGAATTTTGCTGCCAGTGTCAGGAAAAGCTGATGAGTTTTTGGACGCACAATATTTTGCTTCTGTATAGCCTGCGCAATTGCTTGCGCGCCCGCCGCGCCCATCCACAGGGGCAGGGCTTTTGTCATCGATCGGTCATAGAGAAGGACCAACGGAGTTCCTTGTTCGTCGGTGCCTACTAATCCCACTTTCATTTCAATCAAACTCATTTCAAATTACCTCTGCACTAGCCGAAGTAGTGCTCGAAAACGAACGTGCCGCAAAACAATGCTGGACTGGGCCTTGTTCAATAGCATCGGAACTATTTTTGATGTTAACAGAGTTTTGCGTGAGTGACTGACACCCAATGCTAAAGGAAACATTGAGTCTTAGACTGATCCAGAGCGGTTTGCTTATCGACCCTGCCGAACGACCGCTCGCATTTTATCTTTGCCGCCCTTCATTGCCTTGACGAAATCGTCAACAGGAACACCGGTTCCATTGGGGTAGCTATGGTCCGCTCCTCCAGCCGGGTTCTCATAGTATACGTATCGTTTGCCGTCAGGTCCTGTGGCAATTTTCGTCACGTTGACCGCGTGATAACCGCTACCAGCCGCGCCTGAGCTACCGGGGATTTCAGCGAAACTTGATTCAGGACCAAGATGTATACCGACATTGAGCGGTGGTTGTCCATTGGTTTGGAAGGCCCTTTCAAGTTCAGCCGGTGTCTTAATGGGTGGTGTTTCCTTGAATTTGTCCTGAGGAGCGAGACGATTTAGGATATCGGCCTGCTCCTGCGAGTTGAATCCTTTGAATTCCTTTACGTCGCCGTTCTTATCGACGATTCGCTCTCCCGTATCTCGTGAAGCCGGCATATTTGGAGGCACCTTGTCGAGTTCGGGCGACCCTGGCGCATATGACTTGTATTGCTCACCATCTTTCATTCCGAGCTGAGCCACTCCGTTTTGGAATAGTTCGCTGCTATAGCTGCGCTGTCCATAAGCATCAGTCTTGCCTGCCAGTTCATGTTCACCAGCAGTCTGTGCATGAATGGTTACACCGTCTTTCGCTCCCGGTTTGCTTTCCGCAGTAGTGTATTCGCCATCGGTAGCAAGCTTTGACACCATATCGGCGTAAACTTCCGGATGGTTGTGAGCCATAGTCTGTTCCATATTGGCACAAGCACAAGTCATTTTGTCGCCCTGTTGAATAGACTCGGGATGCGCAATTTGGTGAGCTAGCGAGGCCACAAGTTCGCGTGACTGTTGTCCCGTCAGGTGAATTTTGGCATCGGGATGTTCATCATTTCTAGCGATTTTGTCGAGGCTTTCGTAGACTTTTTTTCGTTGCGCTTCCGGCAGTTTGTCTATGTCTGCAAGATCTTGTTTCAGCTGTTGTACCTGTTCAGGAGTGTAGTTCTTGAACTTGCCCAATAGTTTGTCGGAATCAGATTCAACCGGATTCCCACTCTTGTCCAACAGCCTCTCCGTGCCGTCGGCCTTGCGTTCTACCTTGTGGTCCTTGTCGCGCTCAACTGTATAACTTCCATCTTTATCATTGATCTCAATGCCACCAGCTTTTCGCTCAACGACGTGATCTTGAGCATCACTCACGGTGACTCCCGAAACTTTTCCATCCGGCGTCCGTGCAAACCGAGTAGTTTCAGCGTCAGAATTGGTCACTTCGGTGACATGACCGTTCTTGTCTCGACGTATCTGAGTGCCGTCCTTACTTATGTCCACCGTGGAGTTATCTTTCGCTGTAAGTTTCAACTCACCGGAGGGGTCTTGCTCCACTTTCGCAAATGTTTCTTTTCGATCACCCTTGGTGACAGTCGCAGTACCATCATCATTCTTCTCTATCTTCGTTACATGGTTCTGATCGTCACGTAGCTCATACCCCTTTACGGTGCCATCTACGGTTGATTTCACTTCCGAAACGTGCGAATCGGCTTTGGTTACCGTCTCTGTATGGTTAACTTGATCAAACTTGTGACTGGTTCCGTCTTTGTCAATCTCAGCGACGGTTTCACCGCTCTTCCATTTAGTCGCCTTGTAACTACCGTCTTTTCCAATCGTCACCTCGTCATCAAGGCTGCGTAGCTTAACGTGCCCTTGGTCGTCTTTAGAGACAAATGACAAGACTTGTTCGGGATTCTTGGGATTACTCCAATTGCCTTCTTTATCCTTGACGAAAGTTATTGGCTGGGAGTTTTCCTCCGTGACAGTTATTTGAGATGGATCTCCATCGGCACCGTACTGAATTCCATACTTAGTACCATCGGGTAATTTGTAATCAGTTAAACGACCTTGATCATCCGTATTTACTTCTGGCTTAGAAGGCGATCCAACGCCTGAGTCATGCGAACGGTCTCCTACAAGCCCCATCTGGTCTTTCGCTTCAGGAGAATTTTCAGCCTGCGGTTGATTGACGTCGCCCTTCGCTTTGACATCCTGAGGTTGCGCATCTCCCGATGGCACATCTGTTTTGTCGCCGCTTACACTATGAACATCTTGCGGTTGCACATCTCCCGACGGCACATCTGTTTTGTCGCCGCTTACACGATGAACATCTTGCGGTTGCACATCTCCCGACGGCACATCTGTTTTGTCGCCGCTTACACGATGAACATCTTGCGGTTGCACATCTGCCAATGGCACATCTGTTTTGTCGCCGCCTACACGATGAACATCTTGTGGTTGCACATCTGCCAATGGCACATCTGTTTTGTCGCCGCCTACACGATGAACATCTTGTGGTTGCACATCTCCCAATGCCGAATGAGTCTTGTCGGTTGAGGCGCCATCAGTCCAATCAAAGAAGTCCGGTTTGCCGAACTCACCTGTGATGCCGCTAATACCACCAGCCTTCAGGTAATCGATGTAAGACTTTTGAGCATCTACGAGGTCGGATTTTCCCGCGTTAGCCTCAACAGCAGCATTGTCACACGAATTATTTTTGTCCTCGGACGATTTTTCTATGCTTTTCTCGGCTTCATCAGCTTGCGCCATTTTTTCGTCTCCGGCTCAATGATAGTGATAGTTGTTTCGGGCGAGACAACCTTTGTTCTACAGCGCAAATGAATAAATTAGCTAGAATATTCTCCTCTTGCGAACTTTGTCATTCTGCCGGCAACAGAATTCGCATTCCCGGCTGCAAATTCCAGGTCTCGATCGGGTTTTTATGAATGCGGTTGAGAGCGCTTATTTCTCTGCGTTTAATTTCCTTTGATTCTTCATCAAGATCCGGCCAGCGATCGTTAACCAGTCGCTTAATCGTTTCGCCAGGCTGAAGAATATGCACGACTGTTCCGAGTCGCGACAACTCGGCAGTCCTCCGACGGGGCTTAGAAGAAGAATTCGTAGAGTGTGCATCAGTGGACCTTAGTTGCGTGCTTCTTATAAGTTTGATCTCTTCTGGAGTCTTTGCACGACTGAGCGAAGTCTCACCGACCACACCATGTTGGTTTGTTATTGACTGACTCTGCTTTGATTCAGACACCGGCGGCAGTACAGATTTGCCAGTGGTTGATTCTGGCTGTATCAAGTTCGGTAAGGATTGATCGCCGGGATCAGCCAGCGACTCAATTTCCGTTGTCCCGGGAACGTCGGCGGCGCAAGTCGGGGCAGGAAGAGAAGGCGCTTCCGGTGTTGATGCGGCTTGGTCTACTCCGCCGGATTCTGGAATCAGCAAGAGCCCCTGGCCATTCATTGCGGCTACCAAAGGTTTATCTATTGCCGACGGCATGGCGTCCGGCAACTCTTGTGTCGCACCCGCACTTGGTTTAGGTGCAGAGCGATCGATTCTGAACGATTCAAGTGCCGAGCGAGCCGCCTGCCAAAAGGTACTATAGTCCGGCTCCTTTCCTTCATAGGCAAGTATTTCAAATTCGCCTTGATCTGAAGATTCCGTCGGTGCATAGAAAACAAGTCCAACCTTACTTTCGGTTTGCATAACATATTCAACACCGAGCATCCGTACCGCGTCCGGGTATGCCACAATGGTGGCACGGGTGATACCACGAACAGGGATTCGAATGAGCGCCGGACTCAAAGGAAGAAGCAGATCGACAGACAGCCAACCTGGCGGACGAGCAACCGACTCTAGAAGATGTTTCATAACTTCTGCCGGCAACGGTGTAGCACTCAGTGACCAATGCAGTGAAACTGTTTGGGTTGCCGGCGGGCACCATCTGAGTCGACTCTTCGGTTCAAGCCAGAGTTCGCTTTGTGTAATCCAGCCCTCTTTTAACCATCCATCTGGTGGTTGAATGCTCCTTCCGGAACCGAGGCTCATTTCTGAAGTTAATGCAATTTCCTGATTCATGACGAGATTAACCATTTGGGAATCCGCAAAGAACGACACATTATCTTATGAAATCGCTCCTCAATTTGTGTTTCATAGCAAAATGCGGCACAGTTCTAAATATTAACGCGAGTGAGCGTCTCACAACCGCGATTCCGCGCAACGATTCGCATCCCTTGCACCAGCTCTTATCATTGAAACGACAGGCTGACGGTCATTCTCCCTCCAGATAGAGATCGGTGGTTCGGAATCGACCTTCGTGACATTTGCATAAGGAGCAAAAGACACCGAGCCGATCTGAGTCGCGGTAGGAGTTGAACAAGCAACCCGCAATTCCGAACTCGCCATGGCATTGTCCTCAATCTTTTTGATCAATCAGGCAGCAGTGGTGGAGAGATCGTGTATACTGCCAGCTCATGGCTTCTAGCCCCTTATCTTTTCGGCACACTTGATCCGCGCAACTCAATACTGGCTAAATTAACGGTCGCAAATTCAAAAGAATTTCAAGTTCGATTAATAACATGACCACATGAAGGGTTGGAGTTGTACAAGTAATGAGTGATACTCAACCGAGCTTAAATCAACTGTTGTCCAAACTTACGGTCCACGAGGCACAACCATCGGTCTCAGAACAGCAAGCGGACGGCGAAACTCCTGTTGCGGGTGATTATGTCAAAAAACTGATGGAAGAGGCCGTGGAACGAAAGAAACGTTGCCCCCTCCCGCCAGTCGAGTTGGCCAACGAAGGCGAGTCCTTAATTACTCCTCGCGAAAGCAAGCAGGTAGCGACACCTTCTCTGGAACAGTTGAGCCCGGACCACAATGCGAAGACTCTACCTTCAGTTGAGCTTGAGGCCAACGGGATAACGTCTTTGAAAGTAACAGGATTGCCCGACGGGAAGAACGCTGTGCAGGTCCTTGCTGGAACATCTCCTGAGCGCTTTACCGATGCGTCAATCCTAGCCGCGCCGAGCGAGTCGAACTCAACAGAATGCGCGAAAGACTTGCTCCAGAAGGAACAAGAGATGCGCAAGAGTGCCGACCAATTGATCGATTCCTTCAAGAAATTGCTCCAGAAGAAGGATGAAATTTCTCTGTGCCAGGGCGAGACCCTTCCTCCATTGGAACTGGGATCAGGCTGATCTTTTTGGAGTTCTCCAATTGCTCCAGTCGTCATTCACAGCAGGACATCGTCATCAGCGTGAATCAGAAGAAATCGGACACCGATAGTTTCGTGCCAACGCGCCCAATCACCGGGTGGATTGCCGTACTGCTAGTATTTGTTCAAATTCCCGCATCAGTTTTCCCCTGGCTCCCTGTGCAGATGAGTTCGGAGGCGCTGGCCTCCGACGTTGCAGTGAAAACCTCATGGGCGCAGTGTATTTCGGATGGATGTGCCGCACGCGATGCAGGCGATTTTGTGGAAGCGGAAACACAATTTCTAGAGGCTGTAAAAGTAGCCGAGCGTGACGGCTTGAACATGCGACTTTCCAGCAGTCTTGAGGAACTGGGATTGGCGTATCTCTATCATCGCAAGCTTCTAGCCGCCGAGAAGACCCTGTTGCGCGCCGTAGCTCTGACGGACAAGGTCCCTGAAACAACAGTCTTAGCCAGCAAGTTAAGTACACTCGGTCAGATCTATATGGAGGAGGAGCGATACAATGAGGCGGAAACCTCCTTGCTACGTGCCATCACTATTTTCGATCGTGCCCCGCTGCGCGTCATTGATCCCGTTTCTACAATGATACTTCTGGGCGATTGCTACCGGCGGGATCACAAGTTAGATGAGTCCCTGAGCATATTGCGTCATGCACTGGCGCTGGTGAAGGAAGGGAAAAAGATTTCCTCATTTGAGGGGATGAATTGCCATACACAACTGGTGGAAACATATGCGGCTCAGAAAAACTTTCCTCAGGCTGAGGAAATCGCCACCACCATGACCTTGTCTAAATCGCCGGAAGAGCGCATTAGCGGATTTAGTCTGCTGACTAGATTATTGACCCGTCAAAAACATTTGGAGAAAGCGCTGGTGGTAGCTCAACGCGCACTGGAGGAGTGGAGACAGGCGCCCCGGAGCAACAGCCCTCTCTCCCAAGCTGCCTGGGAGCTGGCCCACGGCTTTGCTGCCAGAGCCGATGAGGTGAACGAAGAAGCCGCAGTGTCCATTGCTAAGACCATTGATTGCCATTCGCCTGTGGATGCATACTGGCTCGGCTGTCTCGGCGACCAGTTTCTCTCGCATCAAAAGCTCAATAAAGCCGAATTGCGTTATAAGGAAAGTTTCGCGTTATACCAACAAATAGGCGTGGTGGAACCTCCGCTGCTGAAATTTCTTGAGAACTATGCATTTATTTTGCGCGTGAGAAAACGGTATGATGAGGCGGCGAAAATCAACCAACGTGCTCAAGTGGTGCGCAAGGAACTAGCGACTTTGGGTAAATAATCAACATGACGAGGCTCGTCAGCAGAGGGACAGCCCGGGTTGGAGTGCGACTGCAATTGTCAGTGGAATTCGGGAACCTTCCGAAATAACAAGGGAAGGTTTGAGCATTGTGTAAGCGACTTAATTCGGAAGTTATTCAACGTATCGAAGTGCGAGAACTTCTACGGCACTATGAGTCTATAACCCACTCCCGCCACATACTGAATAATGGAAGGACCTTCTTCAGAGTCGACCTTGTCTCTTAATCGCTTAATCACCAGGCGCACTGCATCCGGGCCGGTTTCGGTTTCGGTGCCCCAGACTCTGCTGAGCAGGGCTTCTGAACTGAACGACTTGCCCGGGTTCCGTATTAGAAACTCAAGCAATGCGAACTCTCTTGGAGTCAGCTTGATCTCTTTGCCCTGCCTGGTTACGCGATAATGTTCGGGTTCCACGATCAGATCGCCGGCTTGAAGTTTGTTCGATTCGAGCAATTGGGCCGGGCGCCTGAGCAAGGCACGGACCCGTGCCAGTAATTCTCGAATGTTGAATGGCTTCGTCAGATAGTCGTCAGCACCGGCGTCAAAACCGCTTTCCTTATCGCTTACGGATGCTTTTCCCGTTAGCATTAGAACGATTGCGTTACCACCTTTAGATCGGTACTCTCTGCAGATTTCAGGCCCCGTTTTCGAGGGGAGCTGCCAATCAAGAACGACCAGATCAAATTGTTCGACCAGAAGCTTCTCCAGCGCTTCTGCACCGTCGGAACAAGTAAATACGTTGTGATGTTGAAACGACAACGAGTTCTTTATCGACTCTTGCAGGGCCGGATCATCTTCCACGCACAGTATCTTTGCCATCTAATTTCCACCAGCACAAGAAAAAACGGATCTTATAGCGATCTTCATCGCTACAAATTGTCGGGCTATTGTCCTTCATCAACAAGCGGAATGTCAAACCAGAAGGTGCTCCCCTTTCCTTCTTCACTTGTCACGCCAATCATTCCACCATGTCGCTCAATTATCTCTTTTGAGATTGCTAACCCCAGTCCTGCTCCGCGTTTATTGCCTCCGCTGTCTCCATTGGCTCGCCGATATCGTTCAAAGATCATCTCCTGATTCTCGCGCGGGATCCCGGGTCCGCTGTCTATCACGTTTACACGACAAAGCCCCTGATCAGCAGTGGTTATGACCTTTACAGTTGTACCACCGGGAGAATATTGAACCGCATTACTGAGAAGATTTACCAGCACCTGGGTTAGTCGTTCTGCATCACCAGTTACTCGATAGTCCGTGTCCGTTGCGTCAATCTTGACGTTACTCTTCTCTGCGAACGGCTGCACTGCATCTGTAGACTGCTCCACAACGGAAGACATATACATCTTTTTCGTGTGCAGTTCTAGCTTTCCTGCTTCAATTACCTGTATGTCCAACCAGTCTTTCACCAGATTTATCAATCGATCCACTTCGCGTTCACTGACGCCGACAATTCTCTTCGCCTCCCCCGAAAGATCACCGAAAGCACCTTCACCCAATAGCCACATATTGGTTTGCACAGAAGTAAGCGGAGTGCGCAAGTCATGACAGACAATAGATACCAGCTCTCCCTTCAACCGTTCAATCGCCTGGCGATCACTTGCGTCCGATATACTGACCAGCCAGAGCTTCTCGCTAGCTTCGCCAAATTGGCTCAGTGAAAGATCAATGGGGAAGTGATCACCAGTTTTCTTAATCGCTTCCATTTCCACCACGCGCTGAAGAGCTTTCTCTTTAAGGTGGCTCATGAACTCAGTGGGATTCCACCCTTCGCCGAAGAAATTTGAGAATGGCTTGCCTGCTACGTCCTCGGGAGAATAGCCAAAGAGGTGCTCTGTCTTTGGATTGACAATGGTGATCATTCCTCCGTCATCGATGATCACTACACCGACCGGCATGTTCTCGATAATGGCGCGCTCCTTTTTCATAGCTGCGTCGATCGCTTCTGCCATTTCGTGAAACGATTTGTCCAAGCGGGCAATTTCATCTGATCCGGAAATCACCGGATTCAGTGGCAGACCACCACCCATTCGCATAGTGTTATCCATCAGGCGCACCAGTCGCCTGGTTGTGCTGCGGTTGAAGAACATTGTCAGGCCTATGGCTATGAGGATACTTAAAACCAGCCCGGATTGCAGGAAATAGTTCACCGTTTTCTTGGTCTGTGCAGACGTTCTTGGAAGCAGGAGTCCCTTGCGACGCTCCCGCGCTACAATTTGCCTCGTTTCCTGCTGAAACTCCACGCCAACCGAATTCAATTCCTGGTGCAGCAGTCTGGCGTGGAGCAGCCCGCCTTCATACATTCCATCATCAATTGTTCTTTTAGATTCAGCGACTACATCCACCACACTCTTAAAGATACTTTCGATCTTTGCCACCGCATTCCGTTGTTCCGGATCGCCGGCGGTAAGAAGCTTTAGCCGCTCCAGCGAGCCGTCTTGCACCTCGCTAAATCCGAATTGCTGGCCGGGAATACCCATTTTCTTCGAAATTGCGTATGCTGCAAGGCTACGCGCGTTGTTGATAAAACTGCGCTGGAGAGCGTTTACCTCAGCCACGACATTCATTGAATGCTGTTCTATCGCCGCCTGTCGTTCGGCTTCTTTTAATAGCATCCCCAGCGTAGTAAAGAATGTGATCTCGAAAAGCAGCGGAACTGCAACCAGTATCAGTATCTTCTGCGACAGATTTAGCTGGATGTTCATCAACCACTCACTCCCAAGAGTGAGGATCGGTGAAGCCTTTCGTTGACAGCCCGCGAAGGTCGCTGCCACCGCATAGCTTGCGCGGAACCGCATCGATGGTCTTTCTCTATTTCAACTCGCCACCAGTGCAACACTCGTCCCTCAAGTTCCGAGGATGACCGCGAAGTGAAGATCCTCGCCTGTATTTTACCCAATTGGAATTGGCACGAATCTTTCTTCCGACGTCGAGACATCGCTTCAGACATAATCATTGCTTGAGTGCAGCGATGTGATAGCAGCAAGCCATCAAGAACTTGCGATTTACAACAAACCCTTGAGGTAGGTGCCTCCTCTTGCGCAATCAAAGCGAGTCCTTCGTTCTAGCGTGACTTTAAAAGTTAGATGTAACTTCTAAACTCCCGCTAACTGAAACAAGAAGGACGGGAAATTCCCGTCCTTCTTGCAGCATTAAACTTTGTGTCAGCAGCTTCTTGATGCGTCTCCCCTCATAAGTATTACTCGGGTTTCGCGGCCTTGAAGATTATCAAATACTCCGTGCGGAAATGCTTGCCAGACGGGTAAGACGAGAACACCGTCAGTTGGAATAGATTCTTGTCTCTATCACGTGCTGCAATTGTGGTGCCGGCTGTGCTAGTTGGATCTACCTTCCAATTTCCGGTGAGTGCCTGCCGATACCAGCCAAGAAGGGTATTGGTATCTTCTTCGGTGATGAAGCGCTGATTGTAGGTACATCCACCAACGGCATTGGGTGTGATAACTCCCGCTTGGAACTGCGTCTTTCCCGGGTATGTCGGCACGCCGCCAAGCTCCATCGGAGCCTTTAGCTCATGAGCGTCATAGTTCGAGTTGTCATGCTTCTTCGACGCAGCCTCTGCTGCAGGTGTTTGGAAGATAGTGAACGCGAAGAATAGTAGCGATAACGCAATTACGTTCTTTCTCATTAGCCAGTTCCCCTCTTTAGATTCTCATTGCTAACCCGTGTCTCATTCAAGATCATTTTCGGGTTGCGTCGATGTTGTGTCAGGCATTGTGTGTTGTTCGCCTGTGATTGTATTCTCGTTTAGCAGTCGTGTCATGAGCGTTTCACCGCAATGAATTTCTTGTGACTAGAATCCAACGACAATAACAAAAAACCCCTCCAGGGGAGGGGCTCTTTGCTGAGGATTCGAGGTTGTAGGCAGAAGGAAAACTAGTTGGGTTGTGCAAATGTTACCGGGGTGGAATCGGTAGGACCGGCATGTCCGCCGCCACCGCCAGCTCCGCCACCACCGCCGGTTCCGCCACCACCACCGGCGCCACCGCCGCCGCCGACTCCACCGCCACCGCCGTAGAATGTGCTGGTGATTGTGATGTTGTTGAATATGTTGGTATTGTTCGTGACCTGAGTGATGTTGGTGATGTTAGTGATATTGTTGCTGTTCACCGAGTTATCGTTCACCGAGTTGTCGATGTTCGTTACCGTGTTGCGGAATTCAACGATTGCAACGCAGTTGTTGTGTCCGCTGCAAGGGGTGTAACCAACCTGGTCGTAGCCACGGCACTTCTTATCGCGATCAGGGTTCTGGTAGAAGAGCACATCGTGGATGCCACGGTCATGCGACGGGTTAGCGATCGTTCCAACGGTGCCGTAATCTTTCGATGTATGCAATTCTGTCTTGCCATCCGGTACAGCCGTCGTTGTTGACCATTTTGGAGGCCGGGGCGAGCAGACCAATTTACGACTTGTTTCGTCTGCCATGTAAATGTACTGAGTAGAATCAATCGGAAGCGTTGTTGAATTGATTAGCGCTTTCACTTCATCTTTGGAAGCCTCAGGTTTGATCTGATGCACCTGGTCGGCTAGCTGGTCTATGGCAGCTTCCGAGCCTGCTCCGATTTGATTGCACAGTTCAGCAGCAGATCCCGGTTTGGTGAATTTTGGCGACGTGCTGTGAATAGCATACTGAGCTGAGTGATCAAAGAGTGCCAGAGCGCTGTGCTTGAGACCCTGTGAGCTGGGTACCGGACATTCGGCCATCACATTTGCTTGTTGTACAGTCAGTCCTTTTTGATTGAGTGCGTTCCACTTCGGCCACGCTATTGCATATGCATCCCAAACATTCTGCTTCATTTGCTCAACTGCGGTCAGTTCCGAGTTGTCTCCGGGGAACTCTTCAAAATCATGATCATATGCTCTCTGGAACGCTGGAAGCATCGCCGCAGCTTGCGGAATTGCTCCGTCTCCGCCAACATTTGATGCGTAGCATCCGGCCTGTGGCGACCCGATTCCTGTGATTGCCTTCAGTTGATCCGCCGAAGTTGCCGGTGAACCGTCTGCCAGGTAGATGAGCGGCTTGCCATCCTTTCCGGTTACTGGTGGCTGCGCTGTCCCTGTTGGATCGCTGTTGTATGCAGCCCACTTGCTGAGCAGGTTTTCCCCGCCATCTACGTTTGCCGAGAACGCAACCACTCCACCATTGTCGCCCTTGGCCAGAAATATACCGGTGGCTAATTCGTTGTTGAAGATGTTGTCTACCGACGGCGCTCTTCTGGCTCCGCCTCTGTAGCCCGCAGGATTAACAATCGCTACATAACCGTGCGGGAACGCCACCGCAAATTTCTTGTCTCGAACTCCGACCATCGCGATGCCATTTTGTTGGCTGGTCACTCCTGTTTTCTTATCGCGAATTTCAGCTGTTATGAAAAATGCATTCGGAACTGCTGTGGCGGGCAAGCCCTTTGCCATTGCCTGCGACCGGGTCAGGAACAACGATTTGGAAATGAGGTGCGGTTGACCGTCAGGATTAACCGGCACTGTCATCAAACTTTCGCTCATTCCGGGAACGTTGATCTTCGAATATCCCGCAACATAGTTGCTACCTTTGGCATTTGATACTCCATACTTCGAGGGATCTATGCCTGTGGCTTTATCGAAGTACACATTGCTGGAATCTTCAATACCGGCGAACCCCACTTCATAATGTACAACTTTTATCTCCGCATCGGACGTCAACATGCGTGTGCTGTTGGCTGAAGCAAGCTTCGCAAACTGTTCCTTTACCTGTTCTTCATTGTCCAATGTTGCAGATAGCCGGGCACCTATTTCATTTGCTGCTTTCACTAACTGGCTGGCATTCACCGTCGCGGATGTTGGTGTCGACGGCAGTTGATCGATCTTTCGCGCATTTATCGCCGCCAACATCGCGTGTGCCACCACTCTATTGTAATTCTCAAGCGTGATCTCGGATTTGCCATTCACGTACGCTCCAAAGTTCTCTACCTCGAAACTATTGGCGAGCTTTACTCCGCGCGTCGTGATCTTTTGCGCCACATTCAACACTCCGGCATCTGCTGCGTTCACCGCTTCTCGCGTACCGCTCGCTGCCATCACCGCATACATTACCCCTGCTCCTACTCCGCAGAGTACCAATGTGCTAGCTGCTATAAATCCCAGTGTCGAACCATTATTGCGCCGTAATTTCATTCTTCCGAGCCTCCAACCATTTAGTAAGTTCTTTTGGATTTTTTAGGAGAGGGATTGGTGAACCGGGTGCATTTCCGTTTGCCATCCTTCTGTGAGAACATTCTCATCCCGGCGGCGTATCAGTAGCGTTTCAACCATGTGGATTTCTCATGTGGTCCAATTTGTCAAGCCTTTACGGGATTGCCGCTACGTAATTTGCCGAAACCTGTTTGTGAAAAATTGGTGACTCGACAAAACTTGGATAAGACTCATTTGAGAGATATAAGGGAATAAGATCAAGATGGGCGAAGGTCGGTCGAACACATGAACGTCAACAATGACGATGAGAAACCCCAGTACTGCACACCGGGTTTAGTGAAATGGCATGCCGACTATCCGTCGGCAGTGCGCAGCTCCATCGAGTCGAACAAGCTTGTGCTCTTGTTTGAGATGCTCGGTAGGTTAGACGAGGAATTTTGTTGAACAAACGCACGGCTGGCGAGAACCGTGCTGTTCTCCAATCAAGACATCGCCGAATACATAAACCAGTGGTTTGAACCAGTGTGGCATTCGCTCAGACCGGTTCCTATCGTCAAGATAGATTTTCAAAACGGACATGTAATCAAAAGAACTTTGCAGGGCAACATAGCCACGGTTGTGTGCGCTTCGGACGGACAAGTTCTTGATGTTCTGCCAGGAATCTATTCGGCGAACACCTACCTGGAGCAGTTGAAGAAATTGCGAGATCTGTCAATCTTGGCAAACAGTAAGCCCGCCGATCGTAAGGGGTTCCTTGATCATTACTATCGCACTGAGGCCACCACCGACGGTTGGTCGCCAGGTGAACAACCGGGGGGATGGGGAGGCGATTGGGGATCGACGGGTAAGGGTTACGGTGGCAGCCCCGCAATCGGCGAAAGAATAGGTTCAAGAGCGAACGCCGATGATGGAAGAGGCAAGTACCCCCTCAACGGTGAAACCAGTTCTCCCGCTTTCGGGAATGAGCGCTCTCCTGCAAATAGTGGCGTCTCTTCGCCAGGCAGCAGTTTTTGGAATAATTTATTAGGGCGAAAACAACCGGAACCAGAACCCGTAAGAACGACTCCGCCCGCCCTTGCAAGGCGAATTTCGGCAAACCCGCCTACGAGTATAGGGCATAGCGCCCCGGAAAGCGCACTGCGCTTGATATCTAAGTCTGCCAGCCAGGCACCTTTGAAGGCAGTGATAAACCCGTCATACACTCCACCATCCTACGAGTCGGCAACTCCTCCCAAGAGCGTACCTGATTTGTCCGCTGCGGAAACAGCCAAATGGGAGGCACTCATCCAAGATACGCTCATAAATGAACGACTCAGACGAGACAAGATTCATAATAAACTGCGAACCGGTGTACACCAGCCTGAGAACATAGTTAAGTGGCTTTACCGTGAGATACTCGACTCGGACTTGGATGATCCATATTTGGGCCTGGGCAAACAGCTATTTGACAGCTATCCTTTTGAAAAATGATAGGGTCTGAGTAAGCTCTTGCCACTGTGGAGCCAGAGGGAAATGAGCGCAGTAGCGAATTATTCACTTAGTGCACAGGCACTATATTCGATGCCGTAATAGCGCCAGGCATTTCACCGCCAACGACGGCAAGGGCACGGCAAGGGCACGGCAAGGGCACCGAAAAGAGCCCGAGAAGCAGCGAAGTTAAAGCATGGTGACTATGGTGCCCTTCGGTAAGCTCTCGATTTTTTCGTTAATTTCGCTATTCTCACCGCGCTCAGCGAGAAGCTCACCCAGTTCGCCCAGTAGTTGCAAATATTCCGTTTTATCAGATGAGTTCATTTCGAGTTCGATCCAAAGTCCACCAAAGGTTGTTAAAACCAATACAGTAAATAGAGGCAGATAGGCGGGAAGCAGAACCGTCGGGATCACCAGAAAGAAGAGAAACAATGCGCCTGCGCCGACGAGCAGGAAGCCAATCGTATAGGCGGCCACGGTCCAGAACTTGCGGAGCAAAGTGGTGCTGGCGGAAATTCGAAGAGTGCTTCCTGATTCATTTGGAACCACCTTCACTCGCAATCTCAGTGCAAAGTCCAGCGCCGCAAAATTGCTCAAAAGCCCCATCGTAAGGAACGTTGAAGGTCGAATTCGTTTTATGATGATGGAACCTTTCAGCACCGAGAGCGCAAACACAGGTTTGCCTGAGAATCCAAGTTTCTCTGGAACTGTTGGTTGGTTCGTTCTTTTGTAACTCTCGGCGTGCTGCAGAATCTCCGCAGCCGGAGAATTGAGTACAACCTCTAGCGAATCGTTGGTCGGTATCGTGCTCAGCCCAATCAACTTCGGTTTGAACCTCTCTTGAGGAACAATTTGATAAACGCGCCCGCTCTGAATTTGCGTGTCGGAAGAGCTGGAATTTAACCACACGGTCTTCAGGTGCTGCAGAGCGGTAAGTTTGGTAGTATGCAAAGAAGCCAGAACCCTTATCCAGAGAAAGCTTAAAATTAAAGCGAAGAAGATGCCTATTCCCCACGGCAGCGAACTGAGTGGCGCCACAAGAATTGAGATAAAGCAGACTCCTATCAGCAAGCTCAAACCTGCGGTACTGACGAACAGCGGACCAAGCCCTGCCGATCCAAGCTTCATACTTGCAGTGAAGGCTGTCTGGTTACCGCGCGGATAGAGATTTATCACCATTGCCGGGCAAGTTGCTTTTCCAAGAACAGATCTGTGGCGTAATACGATGGCATCGCCTTCTACTTGAACGAGCAGATCTTTTGTCTGTCTAAATCCAAATTTGGAAAGCAACGGGTTTTGGCGGCAGCTGTCCAGGAGTTTGTCTCTGGCATCTTCGATGTTTGTTTCAATAATTCCCTGCCACATCGGCCCCTCTAGTGTTACCGCGCTTATTTACTGTTGTGTTGTCGTTCGCTCCGGTCGGCGCTCCAGTCACAGTCAAGACAATCAGGACAATGCCAAGCAAACGTTGGAAATGAAAGTGAATTTGTTAGCACGCGCCGATTGGTTTGCACTGGCTAATTTCCCTGCGCGTAGAGGCGAAGGTATTGGTGAAAATTGGTGGTCAGATCATTCTCAGCCAATTGCAACGCCTGCTTCATCGGTAGAGCTATGCGACGAGTTCTTCGTCGACCCTGTGAATCAAAAATGTGGTGAAGAATGACCTCCTCACAAAATTCGTAAATGACCATCGGCACCCACCGTTCCGTCAGCCCTTCCAATGTTACCCGGTACCCCTTACTCAAGGAATCCATGGATCCCTCGACAATGATTCTGGCGTTTACCGACAGATAATGTGGCGCACTTACCTCGTGCTGCTCCGCAGGAACAGTGTCATATATCACGTCGGGCACAGGACGCTTCGTGTTGGAACGCAAGTATGAAGGCAGTGGCGGTGGCAGTGGCATTACCGGTGGTGCAGGCTCGCTTTGCAGCTCTCGCCGTTGCTGGTAGATTCCGGCATCGGGCGGTGCCTCAAGAATGAATGTGGCCGACTGTTCGTCGATATCATTCTGGTTAGCCGGTGGGCTTCCTGGTGTCAGTATTCTTGTCGACGTTTGATCATCGTGGTAATACTCATCTGTATACTGCTCGACTGGTGACTGAAACGGGGGTTCCTGATTCTGTTGTCCTTGGCTTTGTGGAAGCGAATTGTATTCTGACGGCTGACCTTGCAAATCAGAAGACTGACCTTGCAGGTCAAAACCGGATGATTGACCTTGCAGTTCGTAGGGATGCTGATATCCCGTTGAACAGGGCTGCTGATTGGCAGGATGTTCATATCCCGAAGAGCGCTGCCAGCCTGGCTGTCGAGCCGACTGTTCAAACTCTCTCTCTTGCCCCTGCAGCTCGAAGCTCGACTCCTGGCGTAGAGGACCAGGTTGCTCGTAGGGTGTCTGCCCTTGCAAATCGTAGGTGGAAGGGGGAAATTCATATCCTGGTTTTTGCTTAGATGGCGACTCATAGATTGGTTGCGGCTGCCCTTGCAAGTCGCGCGCGTGCACTGGCAGATTACTTCCCGTGGATTGATATGGCGGATTGACAGGTGCCGGTTCCTCGTAAAGTGGCTGCGCATGAGAACGGTGCTCCGGCTCATGTCCTGAAAAACCCTGATGCCGGGCCGATGGTTGAGCAAATCCCTGCTGATGCACATCCTGAAGATTCTCTTGACGGGCAGCCTGTGCAGGTTGAACGTTGTGCCCGTCGAACTCAGAATGATGATATGGTGCCTGCGGAGTAGCTGTTGGCTCAGGTGCGCCGTTATATTGATGGATGGGGTTCGATTGATATGGTTCAGGCCCTGGCCCGGGTTGCTGGTGCTCCGGTGATTGCTGGTACGACTTCTCAGAAACAGGTTGTTGGCGCGAATATGGACTCTGGTCATGGAACTGACTAATTGCAGGGACCTGCTGTTGATTTGCCTGGTACTCTTCAGTCCGGTGATCGTCGAGCGGGTCTGAGACCGATTGGTCCGCTGCTTGTTCATAGGGATGGTGCGGATCAATTGCATGCTCAACGTCGGACGACTGATGGCTTATATGGTGCCCTTCCGCCTCAACAGAAGCCCCCTGATTTTGATGAGATGTATTAAAGTCTTGGTGGAACCCGTAGTCACCGAATGGTTCATCATAGTTGCCCTGTCTCAGTTCGGAAAAGCTTGCGATCTGATCGGGATGTTGACAATCGAATGAATGCACCAAAGGCTCAACGTAAGGCTGGCTCTCCTGGCTCAGATATGTGGCATCGGTCTGGTTCTCTACGCGATCTTCAAGATCGCCCTCGTCTACCGCAGGTGGTTCGAAGCTCTCCTCTTGCTCCCCAATTCCTGGCTCGCCCGCTGTCTCATCAGCGGTTAATGTCTTGGGGTCCGTTACTTCAGTAGGCACCGCTGCCGGTGCGGGTACATCGGATGCCACGGGTAGCTGGGCACGACGCGACATATATTCGTAATATCCCGCGATGTTGTCCGACGTTGCTGTTTGATCATCCTGCTCGTCGGGAAGTTGATACTCGGCGAGCGGCTGCTGGTGTGTGACACCACTTACGACGTTTGTTGCGCGGGCGACAGGACCGGGAGACGACGGAAGATTGATCTTGCTGAAAGTGGGGGTGTTCGAAATTGAATCGTCAGAGCCATCGCTCCAGACATCTCTTGCATACGAGTGGGCCACAGACCGCGGAGTGGCTGCCACTGGCGCAGCTTCCAGCTTCTCAACTGGTTCTCCGTCCATGTTGAGACCACAACCAGGACACACCAGAACTGATACCAGACTCGGTCGACTGCAAGCCGGGCAATCCTTACGCGTCATTTCCACGTAAGAACCTTCCAGTAGAGCAAAACTCGACTCATTATGAAATGTGCCGGCTCGCCATGATTGAATATCCTCCGGGGTCGGCAGGAACAGGATCTGCCCACGCGCCAACTTTGCTATAGGATCATTCTTGGAATTTACTTCCGTGGAAAGTTCGTTCACCACCGCGACGAGCTCCCAGAGTTTTACATCTTGCAATGCTGGATGTCGCAAGGCAATACTACGCAAAGTATCACCGATACGACACACATATTTGATACGGTTCGGCGCAGGCACGGCCGGCTTCTGTTGCCCGGTACCCAACGCCTCTTCGATGTTTTCACGGTTCTCACGAATTTTTCTTTTCACATCGTCTGAACGAGAGCCCTTAATTTCTTCGTCAGGTTTCGCGGCCCCGCCTAAACCACTTCCCCACGCCATTCCAAACTTGGCGGCAAGTTCAGCCTCGGGCGACGCGAATCCCCCTGGTGGCGTGGGAACCACGCCGGTATCTCCTGCTGGCACAGACATATCTATATTGGCATGACGTACCGTTCCGCGCTTATAATTCGCAACGTCATTTTCGCTGGGTAGTGCCAAGACTTGATTCACTTTCAACCATGCGGCCCGACGCACTCCATGAAATTTCTCGGGGATCTGCCCGCGGTTGATGTCGTAAATCAATGGAGCAACACTGCCATCTTTGCACTGGGTTTGAGCAATAGTTACCAGTGAATCTCCCTGTCGAACACGATAACTTCCACGTTTATTCTTCTTCTCTTTGTCTTTGCGCTCTTTATCTAAACGACGTTCCTCCTCTTCTCGCTCTTTGCGCTTATTCTCTTCCTCTAATTTCTTCTGGGCCAACATCGCAATTTCTTCGGGAGTGGGTCCCGATTTGACAGGTTTATCGTCATCGTGATGTTCGTGGTGCTTTTTGTCTTCTGGTTTTGTATGGAGAGTTTCAAAATTCTCTTGTTTATAGACGGGTTGATCAGGCGTGTCCGGCGTATCCTCATAACTATCGGTAGGACGATCGGCTGCATCATTCAATGCTGGAGGAAGGTCGCCTGCTGCGATCCTTACAACCGAGTGCTCCGAACCTTCGCGCCGGACCACTGAGCCATCGCCCCCATCAACAATGTCGGCAGAAAAATTCTCTGATGATGCAACTTGAACTACGCCATCGCCTGCTCCCTTGAGCACGTCACCTTGCAACCGATCGATCAGGGATTGCGATCTTGCATCTAGACTGACTGAAAATGTTCTGCTTTCGCCACCATCTATAGTGCGTCCCATCAATGCGGCCATTACCTCGTGAGGAGATCTTCCTTCGGCTTCAAGCAGTCGTGCGGCTCGATCCATGTCGCGCATGACGGCGCCAAGAGTCTCGCTGCCAGGAATTCCCTGTTGATTGATCGCGTCGAGAATACCAGCAGGAACTTCCCTAACACCGAGAATTTCGGCCAACTGCTGCAGCTTGCCCTGAAGCACAGGATCAAGTCCATCGAATACCAGACCCTCCTGCAATCCTTCCACCAACCCCATGCGCATGGCCTCAATCTGGTTTTGATCAAGTCCCTTAAATATTTCCTGAAGTCTCGGGTCTACTACTGCGTCACCATCGGGTTGCAAGACATCTAATAGTTTGGCTTGCAGTCGGGGGTCTGCAAGAAGTTCTTGCAATCGTCCATCCATTGACTGAACGGTTTTTCCATCAGGGCTCAAGTCATCCAATTGAGGTCCGGCACCCGGCGTCCCGTCTAGAGCGCCCGGCTTGCCACCAAGATCTCCAGGAATGCCACCTGGACCAGCCGGCCCGATTCCAGCAACATCGCCCGGTTTCCCTCCCGGGCTTCTTCCCCCGGAAGCCAGATCTACAGGACCCTTGGGTACTCCGCCCGGGGCTGCATCGCCAGGTTGACCTTTAGCTCCGGGTGGACCTCCGCTAGTTGGACTATCAGAGGGTTTGGCTCCCTTCGGAGCCGTTGCATCAGTTACCGGGCCTGTCGGGCTACCCGGTTTTACTATAACTTCGGGAGTTTTTCCCACTGGCACCGGTTTATCTGCCACATCGAGGCGCTTGGCTCCCGGTACCAGCCCGCCGTCTGCAGTCTGGGGACCTTTTCCTGCTTGCACGTCGCTTGAACGATTGGGACGTTGCACCGGGGGCGTATCGCCCGGCTGACCAAACTGGCGACCCATTTGAATATTTCGCACTGCCAGTGACTCACCATTTGGAATCGGCTGGCCCAACCGATCGGATTGGACCAGTTTCCCTCCGTTTTGTTTAAAGAACTCGTCGCGACCATCGGCACCGGGTCTGGAATATAGCACCGTACGCCCGTCGTCGGCCTTGATGCGAACCATGGACTGAGAGCCGCCCTCTCGAAATTCGACTGTAACAGGCTTTGCCACCCCCGTGGCGGTTTGCATGTTCGCGTTCTCAATGGCAGCCTGATTCGCGTCACGAACTCCCTGCGGTCTGTCAGGCATTGTACGGTGGATTAACGGACCAGCATCCCCCCCTTCGCGTTTTGCTTCCAGCGAATGTTCGCCTAGCTGTGGTCGACCGTCCGAGGGTTTCCTGGTCTTTTCGGCTGCAGCGGCAGCACCATCGCTTTGCGTGGTTGAAGGAGGAGTGGGATTGGGTTTGTCACCCGGGGGAGTCGAACCGGCTCTTCCACGAAAGATATCAGAAGCATTTATTTCCTGGCCCCCGGGAGGGTTTGCTGCCCGGTGGTCCTTGGAGGGATCGTCGCCCTCATTTGGCTTTGGTGTGACCATTACTCTACTTCCGCGACCTCATTTTTTGAAGGCTTTTCCTCCACCCGTTCAGCAATGTCAAGATTATGCGTCATTCAAATGCCTCGGTCAACAAATCTGGACATCGTGGTTCTTCTTCCAATAATATGCCACTGAACCAGCCCGCCAAACTTGCCTTTCAGCTTAGCAGGTGTACCATTTCTGTTGCCATTCCACGCGGTTCTAATTTGACGGCCACACTGATTACTCAGCTGAGAGAATCAGCCAGAATCCTCCCACAGGCGACCATTCCCTTCTGCCATATGGCTGAAGGTTTGCGTCAGTTCACATAGAGCCTTGCACCGCACCTGATCGGGAGAATCGAGCGGATTAGTCTGGTACCAAAACGTTTCGTTATCAGAACATCCGGGTTTTGAAGTTGCCTTTTCTATAGGAAAAGGGACACCAACATTTAGTTGGCTATTCCCTCGGTGCATTGTTTGCATTCCAGACCACCAGCGAAAGAAGACATAAATACTAACGGCTGCGATGTACGTAATTAGTGGTGAAAAATTACCGCTTAGTCCACCTCATTTTTTCCCTCGACAATCATTCAATATTGCCTTGAGGTACTCGCTTCTCACTCATGAGAATGGCTGTGCCACTATGTGCCAAGCGAAACACAAAGGCCAAACTCCAATCAAATCTAACAAGAATCAGACGCTGACTTTCAGACTCCTGCCAAAGAAGGCGTCTGGATGAGGAGAGGAATCTTCTAAGCTGGCGCTTGTTATACTACGCTGTAACCTCTATGCGTTGGCGGGCAGTTCTGACCGGGGGTGTCAGTGGAGGTTACTGGTTGAGTCTTCTCATCATCATCCTGTTTGTTGCGTCAGGCTTCAGCAGTTTAATTTACCAGGTTGTTTGGACTCGAATGCTCGTCTTCGTCTTCGGCTCCACCACATTTGCAACAGCCACTGTTTTATCGGTCTTCATGGGAGGATTGGCGCTTGGATCGTTCGTAGCTGGTCGTAGAGCTGATCTAGTTAAGCGTCCCTTTCTCTGGTACGGAATTCTGGAAGGCATTATTGGAGTCTGGGCGCTTCTGGTGCCATCTCTTTTTGACACTGCAGTTCCGCTCTATCAGATGATTTGGCGCAATTTTCATCTGACTGCGCTTCCATTTGGCATACTGCGGTTTTCCGTTGCGTTGCTAATCTTGCTCTTACCGACGACCTGCATGGGAGCGACACTACCGCTTCTGGCCAAATTTGTAACCGACAGTCTCGAGTATGTGGGATCAAAGATCGGAACTTTGTATGCCGCCAATACTTTTGGAGCGGTTGCCGGTGCCGCTGTTGCCGGGTTGTATTTGCTTCCTGCTTTGGGCTTACATCAATCGACACTGATTGCGGCGCTCATCAATTTTGTACTCATCGCTATTGTAGTGTTCGTCTCAAAACGAGTTGAGTTCCCGCACGTTGCGGCAGGCATCAGTGGTCCTCACGGTTTCAGCGATGCAGCCACGAGGGACGATCATGCCGTCAAAGAGCCTGTGACTGCGGCAAATAGTGGTACCACTTCACTGGCTGACGTTAGTAACAACGCATCGACTGCCCGGGTCGATAACATGCCCGCCGGATCTGATACCACCGCTATGGACGGATCTGATACCAGAGCGATCGGCGGACTTAGTACCGCATCTGGTGCTGATTTCGGCTCAGCTAGTGCCGGATTAAGTAACGCTATAATTGCTGAATCTGATAACGCTAAGATTGCTGAATCTGAAGCCTCGTCAGTTGAGCCATCTGCTACCACAGCCATTGATGGCTCCGATCCAGCAGCCAATCCCGGATCTGATACCACCCCGGTGAACTCTAGCCTAACGTCAGCCCCGACTATGTCCGGCAATCAGAGTGGTCGGGTTTCATCTGCGCGGCTTTCTACTCAAGTTGTCGTAACCATGATCGGTTTCGGCATTTCGGGAGCAGTGGCGATGATCTACGAAGTAGGCTGGACTCGAACACTTCTCATGGTAATCGGCTCTAGCACATATGCATTTACTTTGATGCTCACCAGTTTCTTGACCGGCATTTTTCTGGGAAGCCTGGTTTGTGCACGATTCATAGATAGAGCAAAGGACCCACTGGCCTGGTTTGCAATTATTCAATTCCTGGTCGGTGCCGCAAGTCTATTCTCCATGGATCGATTCAATTACGTGCCGTATTGGAATCTTCAACTCAACGCTGCCTTACCAAACGATCCCAATACCGCGCTTGCTGCCCGGTTCGCAATTGCCGCCAGCATCATGATGCCGTTAACATTTTTTCTCGGCGCAGTCTTTCCGGCAGCGGTAAAGGCCTGCGTAAACAATTTATCGTCAGTGGGAAAGTCCGTCGGTACACTCTATTCCTGCAATACGCTTGGTGCAATTATCGGATCATTTCTTGCAGGGTTCGTTCTCATTCCCCTATTTGGAGTGGAGAAATCGCTCATTGCCGGAACCGTGCTGAATCTTCTCAGCGGAGTGATGCTTCTCTGTTTCGTGTCATCAATCCGGTTGCCAATAAAGGCACTCGTAGCAGTGGTGGGTTGCCTTGCCTGTTTCACTCTTAGCGTTCGATCACAAATTTGGGATCGACAAACTCTCGTTTGTGCCCAAAGTGCCCGACGGATGCTGCAGCGAACACAATTATTCAAGTCTCTGGAAGATTGGCGCAAGGAGCTCTATTCGCAGAACAAGTTGCTGTTTTATGAAGACGGTGCATCTTCCACCGTCGGAGTGCTCGGTTGGGCGAAGGTTAACGGAATTACCAGTCACAGCCTCGTCACCAACGGCCACGTTGACGCTTCCGATGAAAACGACATGAGCACTCAAATCTTGTTGGCCGACGCCCCGATAGCTGCGCACCCCGCGGCTCGGGATGTAGCCATTATAGGATGGGGATCAGGAGTCACCATCGGCGCAGCAGCCAGGCTTACCAACGGCAACATCACGGCCATTGAACTGGAGCCTGCTGTAATAGAAACATCCAAATACTTCGCCGCGGTGAATCATTCACCTGAAAATGATCCTCGAGTTCACATTGAAATTAACGACGGCCGCAATTTCCTTCTCGCCACGGATCAACGATTCGACGTGATTATTTCCGAACCTTCCAACCCGTGGCAAGCCGGAGTTTGTAATTTATTTACTCGGGAATATTTTCAGCTTTGCAAGAATCGATTGCGTCCCGGAGGTGTCTTCGGAGTATGGTGCCAAATTGTGGAGGTCCCCGGGGTTAATGTCCGAGGCATCCTGTCAGCGCTTCGCCAGGTATTTCCCCACTGCGCAGTAATGTTATTGAATGAGTGCGACATAGTCGTTTTGGCTAGCGACAATCCTATACAAATCGATTTGGATAAACTGCGTGAATCGATGAAGAACAAGGATGTTGCGGAAGATTTCCGGCGCGCCGCTATCGACTCACCTGAAACTTTTGCAGCGCGATTTGTGATCGCACCTGACGGAATAGACAATTTCATACATGGCATCGCACCCAACGTTGATGATACCAATCGCCTGGAGTATGACGTTGGCAGGATATACGAAAACCATAACTCGCTGACAAAAAATCGAGAAATGTTCGACCGAAACTCAAGCAACCTGAGTTCTGTAGTGAAGTGGTCGGGAAAATCACCCGAACAGGTAGCCAGCGGCATGTGTGCCATTGGGAAGAATGCGCAGCTGTTAGGTTTCCCCGAGCGAACCGTAAACTGGGTTCAGGCGTCTCTAAAGTTAAAAAAGACTGCTGAAGCAAACCGGCTTTTAGGAATTGTTGAATGTGATAAAGGAAACGTTCAGCGTGCAGCAGATCTTTGGAACGAGGCGCTCAAACTTGATCCTTCAAATGTTGAAACTTTCCAAACACGAGGGCTTGTGCATTTAAATTCTGGCGATCGAGTGAGAGCGCGACAAGATTTCACTCGGGCGCTTGCTATCCAGCCTGGAAACAAAGTTGCAGTGATGCGGATTGCCAGAACGTACGCCCCGCGACTGATCGGCAATATGCTTTGCACTAAACCATCGGGCGAAGAAGATCCGCAGAAGGTCGTGGAGCTTGTCATGCCTCTGTTGAAAGACGCAAAGTTCGTTGACGGTCATCCTTTCGTGTATTGGCTAGCGGCGTGGGGGCAGTATTGTACAGGCCATCTCGACGAGGCTCAACAACTGGCACGAAAATTTGCGGTTCTCGATCCACTCTGTCCTGCAGGAGCGCAACTCCTGGGAATGATTTGTAGTGACCACGGCGAATTCCCGGAAGCGTCGCTGTGCTGGAAAGCATTGCTACAACAGGGCCCTCAACTCAAGCAGGTATTGCTTGAGCAAGCTCAGATGGAGATGAAGGGACACCGATATCAGGATGCGTTAGACACCATGCAAGCACTCTTAGTGGTATTTCCCAATGAACCCCATGCACTGGCCGAATTGGCTGAGATATCTAAGCATGAACCAAGGGCAGCGGCGTTGCTTTCACAGCTTCGCCAATTCACTGAAAATCCTTAGCTGCCACCATCTCAAGAACGCTCCCAGCCGCGCGCGAAGCGCATATACAAATCGAGTTCTACGACTGAAATTTTGGTTGATACTCACTTTCCGACATATCGAAGGTCCACGCCACGGCTTGTTTGGCTGTTTTCATGTAAGGCGGAACACGCAAGAAGTAAGTCTTGTAAGTTCCATCTGGTTCTGCCGTCGAGTTTATAACCTTCACCATGCACATGGACTCGTCGCCTCTCATGTCCAATCGATAAAGTTCTCCGCATACATCCTTGTCGATAAGCTTGGCGCCGGCATCTTCCAGATATCGGACTTCACCGTATAAATCGATTAGCACTCGTCGAAGTTCTGCATTTTGATTTTTTGAAATGTATTCGACGTTGATCTTGCGCTTGTCGGTCAGTAGTTCACCGCGAATCACTACACCTCGCCATGCATAGACACTGTATCCGTCTCTCCAAACCATTGCCGGTCCCTTGTCGTTATGGGGCCTGTCGTTTTGATTTAGATGAAGTATGAGCGGCTTTCTGCAAGCGAATGCAATCGGTTCCGTAAAGCAATATCCCGCAGCAGCGTGCGAAAGTAGTGCCCAACAATCTATTTCCTGGTCCAGTTCTTTGAATATATCCGGGAAAGCGAGGCGGCAAGATAACGCAAAGGGTAGCCAATTTGCAACAAACGGCACCCAGAAGATCAATGGAATGGGTGCTTTAGTTGATTGGGCTAGCCTCTTGTTCGTTTCATGAGCATGAGAAATTCCCCGCTTCAAGTATCTGAGAACCTCAGGCACATCGAAGGATGCCTCCGGGTTGACCTCAAAATCGGGTGTCGGCTCCGGTTCTCGAGCGGGTAATCGACTATAGAAAGCGTTCATCTGCCCATACGATTGCTCGAATTGATTGCAGCTTTGTCGAATGTGTTCCACCGCTACACTTACTTCATCAGGTAGCTTCACCATAACGATGTCTTTGGCTGCAGGAATTAGCCTCGCCACCAACCGCGCATCAAAGCTGCCGGTGGCTAACGCGATCCACGAGTTGGCGCTGAGCGCATCGAACTTTAGACCCGCCGCCATGGCTATTTTTTGAAAAAGATGTGATTGATGTTTAAAGAACTCCCATTCGAACGGCGTGGCCATAGGGCGGCCCGGCACTGTCTTCTGTGGTTTCTTCCATGCCATTGAACCTGGCGGCAATATGTCTGCAGCCAAACCTTCTCGTAGAGTCACATGTAGTTTGGCTATGGCTGCGTTAGATTCCATTAGATCGACAGTAAAGAAATCCGGCCGATGTAAAACCTTGGGAATCAGCTCTTTTAGTTCGGTTTCTAATAGACGCTGCCACTCGGTGCGCCATTGCTGCTCCCACGACGGGCTTTGCGCGCGGTGTTTCCCCATCCGCCCGCACACCTCCGACCACGAAGGTCCCTCCACGAGGTTTGTGATC